>JAGPFL010000065.1 GCA_018056545.1 Syntrophobacterales bacterium | reverse complement strand
AAGGGCCGCCGACGGGGAAACATGGGCGCAGCCGCCGCTCAGCAGGAGGAACAACAGCGCCGCCAGGAAGAGGGAAACCTTCCCGGGTTTTCTCCTGATGGAATCGGTGCTCCGCGTAATCGTCGACATTACGTGCCTTTGACTTTTTTCCTCAGGATCTCCAGCAGTTGGGCGGTCGTATTCTTCGACAGAATATCGGCGAACTGGGTGCGATAGTTCTGAACCAGGCTGACGTTCTCGATGACCACGTCATACACCTTCCAGACGTTGTTCTTCTGGATCACCCGGTAGGTGATGGGGATTTCCTTGGAAGAGGTGATGATCCGGGTCTGCACCTCCGCCAGATTGTCCGCACGGATGATTTCCCGGTCGAAGACGATTCTTTCGTTGGTGTAGGCGAGGATTTTATCTACATAGGCCTTTTCCAGCACCTGACGAAAGAGGAAGACGAACTCCCGGCGCTCGGCGTTGTCCAATTTGTTCCAGTTTCTGGCCAGGGTGCGTCGGGAAAGCTCCACATCGTCGAACATGACATCGTAAATCACCCGCAGTTTCGCCTTCTTGACCTCTTTGGCGCCTTCCCCCTTGAGCTTGGGGTCCCGCAGGATGGATAAAACGGTATTGACATTCCCCTCCACGGTCGCCTGCGGCGCACCGGCAAAGGACGGCAGGCAGGGCAGGAGCATGGCGAGAATTATCAGCGTTATCGCAATCTTGATTTTCATTGATCCCCTTTCTTGTCTTTGTTCTTTTCCTGAGGTTTCTTAACCTCGCCGAAGGCGTATTTGCTCACCAACTCCGCAATGTCCAGCGGCGGCTGGGTTTCCGTGATGGTGCCCCCCGGTTTCAGCAGCTCGCCGCCGCCGCCGGGGTCGATACTGAGGTGCATGTCGCCGATCAACCCTTCCGTTTTCACGGCCGCAATGGCGTCGTCGTAGATCCGGATTCCGTTCTTGATCCTCATTTCCACCACGGCCTGCTGGTTTTCCTGATCCATGTAGAGGCGTTTCACCCTTCCCGCCTCGATCCCCGTGATGTACACCAGGCTGCCCTCCCGCAGGCCCGTTACGGTCTTGAACTTGGCGAACAGGGGATAGGAATCGTCTCCCAGCAGGGAAACGTGGCCGAGCTTCACCGTCATATATCCGATACAGATCAGCCCGAAGACGAGAAAGACGCCGACGGCGGTTTGCAGTTTGTATTTTTGCATTCCCTTATCTCCTGAAGTGCAACATTGCAAAACAATTCATTGTTCCGACGCCGGGGCGCCGTGGCGGAAGCTCTCCCCGTGGCGGTCTTCCCGGTCGGGGCGGTAATGGATCATCCGAAACCGCCGCCGGGCTTCTTCCCTGGTCAGCTCTTCCTCCAGTTTTTCCAGGCTCCGACGGATGTCGTCGTTGAAAGGATGATCGAAGGCTTCCAGCGCCTCCGGCGTGCCTTCGAAGACCACCCGCCGGTCATAGAGGGCGAGGATCCGGTTGGAGATGAAATAGACGTCGGGAATCTCGTGGCTGACCAGCACGGCCGTGAAGCCGAACTTCCTCTGGTATTGGGCGATCATGCCCAGGATGGCGTTCTTGCGGATCGGATCCTGGCCGGTGGTGGGTTCGTCGAACAGGACGATCCGGGGGTCCGTCACCAGGGCCCGGGCCAGGGCCACCCGCTTCTGCATCCCTCCGGAGAGTTCCGAGGGGTATTTGCTCAACGCATCCGCCAGTTCCACCTGCTCCACCCGGGCCTGAACCCGCCGATGGATTTCCGATCGGGCCAGATTGGTCGTTTCCCGGAGGGGCAGGGCGATGTTCTCATAGACCGTCAGGGAGTCGAAGAGGGCGTTGTCCTGGAACATGTAACTGATCTGGGCCAGGCTGGCCGCCTTCTCGGAGCGGCTCATCCCGTCCAGAGGCCGACCCTGGAAGAGGATCTGGCCGGCGTCGGGTTTGAGCAGGCCAATGATATGCTTGAGCAGCACGCTCTTGCCGGCGCCGCTGAGGCCGATGATGGTCGTCACCTCCCCCGCGTAAATCCGGAGATTGACGCCGTCCAGAACCGTGCGTGCGCCGAAGCGCTTGGTGACGTTTCTGAATTCTATCAGGGGGGTGTCCATGTCGTTTCCTCAAATCAGCAGGGCCGTCACCACGTAATCGGCGACGAGAATCAGGACGCAGGAGATGACCACCGCCGAGGTTGTGGATAGGCCCACGGCCCGGGCGCCGTGGCTGTCCTCCCGCAGGTGGGCGAAGTAGCCCTGGTAGCAACAGACCGCGGTGACGATCACGGCAAAAACGACGGCCTTGATGAAGCCGTCGGTGATATCCTTCATCTCCATGCTGGCCTGGACCCGATAGACATAGGCGCCGGCGTTGGCCCCCAGGAGAATGACGCCGGAGAAGTAGCCGCCGATGATCCCGATGAGATCGAAGAGGGCGGTGAGGATGGGAAAACTGATCACGGCGGCGACGATCCGGGGGCTGATGAGATAGCGCAGGGGATCGATATGCATGGTGTCCAGGGCGTCGATCTGTTCCGAGATGCGCTGGATGCCGATCTCCGCCGTAATGGCCGAGCCGGCCCGGGCGGTGATCATGAAGGCGGTGAGCACCGGCCCCAGCTCCCGGACCAGGGACAGGGCCACCAGGGTTCCCAGCGCCCCCTGGGCCCCCACGGTCACCAGGGCATGGTAGGTCTGAAGACCCAGCACCATGCCGGTAAAGAGACCCACCAGGAGGATGATCAACACGGAACGCGCCCCGATGTCGTAGATCTGCTGCACGATCTTGGAGAGCTGTTTGGGGTGGAAGGTCTTCAGGGACGCCAGCACAAAGAAGATCGCCAGCGCCCCCAGGTTGTTCACCCAGGAGATGGCCGTCCTCCCCAGGGCGGCAAAGGGCCTGGTCCATAAGGGATATGTCTGCGGGCTGTTCTCCATATACGGGTCCTCAAGGGCGATATTTACGCCCGACGGCTCTAAAATCACATCCTCCCGTTTTTTTCAAGAGCAGAATATGGGCATGTTGCGATTCCCGTTCAGGCCCCTCCTCCCAGGGCCTTGTAAAGGGCGACGTCATTGGTGAGGCGCAAGAGCTGGAGGTTGATGAGAACCTTCTGGGCGCCGTAGAGGGACCGCTGGGCGTCGAGGACGCTCAGGTAGCTGTCGATCCCTTTGGCGTAGCGGATGCCCGAGAGCCGGTAGGTTTCCGCAAAGGCGTCCACCAGGGATTTCTGGGCCTCGATCTGCTTGCTCACCGTGCCCTGGACGGCCAGGGCGTCGGCGGTTTCCCGGAAGGCCGTCTGGATGGTCCGCTCGTACTGGGTGATGCTGATCTCCTTTTCCACCTTCGTATAGTCGTACAGCGACCAGGTGCGGGCGTCGAAGATCGGCAGGACGATCTGGGGGGCAAAGTTCCAGGTGCTGGAGCCGTCGCGGAACAGCCCGGAGAGATCGGCGCTGGCCGTGCCGAAGGTGGTCGTCAGGGAGATGCGGGGGAAGAAGGCGGCCCGGGCGGCGCCGATGTTGGCGTTGGCCGCCTTGAGGCGGTGTTCCGCCGCCAGGATGTCCGGGCGCTGCAGGAGTATCTCGGAAGAGAGTCCGGGGAAGACGTTGCGCAGCGGCGGCACGGCGCCCAGCTCCGGCGGCAGGAGCTCCGTGGGGACGGGGGCACCGGCGAGGAGCTGCAGGGCGTTTTCGTCCTGGGCAATGAGCTGGGTGTAACGGGCCACGTCTCCCCGGGCGGTATCCACCTGGCTCTGGGCGCGCCGCAGATCGATTTCCGAGGCCAACCCCACATCATAGCGTTTCTTGATGAGTTTGTAGGCCCCCTCCTGGGCGGCCAGGGTGGAGGCGGTAAGTTTGAGGCTCTCCCGGTCCGCGGCGAGGGTGAGATAGGCGTTGGCCACGGCGGACACAAGAAGGATCTGGGCGCTGCGCCGGGCCTGACCGGTGGCCAAGTACTCCTCCAGGGCCCGATCCTTCAGACTGCGGATCCGGCCGAAGAAGTCGATTTCCCAGGAACTGACGCCGAAGTTGACGCTGTACTGTTGGGAGGTGGTTTCCTGGCCGGTGTAGCTGAGATCCGCCGGCACCCTTCCCTTGCTCCCGGCGCCGAAGGCGTTGACGGTTGGGAGGAGCTCGGCGCGCTGCACCCCATAGAGGGCCCGCGCTCTTTCCACATTCAGGGATGCCAGACGCAGGTCGCGGTTGTTCTTCAGGGCGAGGTCAATGAGCTTTTGCAGACGTTCATCGATGAAGAATTCCCGCCAGGGCAGTTCCGACGCCGCCTTCCTCTCCGTTTCCCCGGCCTTTCCTTCGTAGGCCGCGCCGGTGGGCCACTGCCCGGGGACAGGGGCGGCCGGGCGCCGGTATTTCGGGGCCAGGGTGCAGCCGCCCAGCATAATGACGATACCGATGATTATTGCCAGAGTTCTTTTCATACGTCACGCCTCGCCGTTGGTGGTCGCGTCGGACAAGCCTTTGTTGCTTTCCTTTTGACCTTTTCCCGGTAGCCGCCAGGGCAGCGACCGGAGGAGCAGTTGCCGGCCGCGGGGTTCGACAGGTACGCCGGGCCGCCGTTTGCCGAAGAATCGTTCGATCAGCACATAGAAGAGGGGGGCGAAAATGACGACCAAGACGGTGCCGGTGATCATCCCCCCCAGGACCCCGGTGCCGATGGCGGTCATGGCGCCGGCGCCGGCGCCCGTGGCCACCGCCAGGGGTAAAACGCCGAAACCGAAGGCCAGGGACGTCATGACGATGGGGCGGAACCGCAGTCTGGCCCCCTCCAGCGTCGCCTCGATGAGGTCCATCCCCTCGTCCGCCCGGGCCTTGGCGAACTGGACGATGAGGATGGCGTTCTTGGTGGTGAGGCCCAGGGTGGTGAGCAGACCGATCTGGAAGTAGACGTCGTTGGACATCCCCCGGAGGCTCGAGGCGATGACGCCGCCGATGGCCCCCAGGGGCAGGGCGAGGAGGATGGAGATGGGGATGGGCCAGCTTTCATAGAGGGCCGCCAGACACAGGAAGATCACGAGGATGGAGAAGGCGTAGAGGAGCGGCGCCTGGGCTTGGGCCATCCGTTCCTGATAGGAGAGACCCGCCCAGTCGAAGCCGGTCCCCGGAGGTAACTTGGCCGTGATCTCTTCCATGGCGGCCATGGCGTCGCCGGAGCTTTTCCCCGGTGCCGGCTCGCCCCAGATATTCAGGGAGGGGAAGCCGTTGAACCGCTCCAGGCGTGGGGAACCGGTGGCCCAGCGGGTGGTGGCGAAAGAGGTGAAAGGGGCCATCTGCCCGGCGGCATTGCGGATGTAGAGCTTTTCCAGATGCTGGGGCAGCATCCGGTAAGGGGCGTCGGCCTGTACATAGACCTTCTTGACCCGTCCGGCCTGGATGAAATTGTTCACGTAAGCGCCGCCGAAGGCGGCGGCGATGGTGTTGTGCAGGGAAGACAGGGGTACGCCCATGGCGCCCGTCTTCTCCCAGTCCACGTCGATCCGGAATTCCGGGACGTCCTCCATGCCGTTGGGGCGGACGTTGATAAGCCGGGGGTCCTTCATCGCCATCCCGAGGAGCTGGTTGCGGGCGTTCATCAAGGCCCCGTGCCCTATGCCGCCCCGGTCCAAAAGCTGAAAGTCCACCCCCCGGGCGTTGCCCATCTCGACGACCGCCGGCGGCGGGAAGGCGAAGACCATGGCGTTGCGGATCTTGGCGAAGGCCCCCATGGCCCGGCCGGCCACGGCCTTAACCCTCAAATCCGCCCTGTCCCGAAGGTTCCAGTCCTTCAGCTTCACGAACACCATGCCGTTGTTCTGCGCCCAGCCGGAAAAACCGATGCCGACGATGGTCATGCAAGATTCCACCGCCTCTTTTTCCTTTTCCTGAAAATGGCGCTGGACCTCGTTGGCCACACCCTGGGTCTGCTCCAGGGTGGAGCCCGTGGGCAGGAGGATCTGGCAGAGGAGGATCCCCTGGTCCTCGTCGGGAAGGTAGCTGGTCGGCATCCGCAGGAAGAGCACCCCCAAAAGGACCACGATGACGAGGAAAACCGCCAGGAAGCGTTTTTTCCGGGCCAGGACGCGGCCTACCAGTCCCACGTAGCGGTCCCGGAGCCCGAAAAAGAACCGGTCGAACCGCTGGAAAAAGGGACGGAGGAAGAAAATCGCGTAATCGGAGGCCTGGTGTCCGCATTCGACGGGTTTGAGGAGGGAGGCGCAAAGCACGGGCGTCAAGATCAGGGCCACCACCACGGAAAGCAGCATGGAGGTGGCGACGGTGACGGAAAACTGGCGGTAGATGACCCCCGTCGAACCGGGGAAGAAGGCCATGGGGCCGAAGACGGCGGCGAGGACCAGACCGATGCCGATGAGCGCCGGGGTGATCTGCTCCATGGACTTGGCGGTGGCTTCCCGGGGTGGCAGACCTTCGTCGCACATGATCCGCTCGACGTTTTCCACCACGACGATGGCGTCGTCCACCAGGAGGCCGATGGCCAGGACCATGGCGAACATGGTAAGCATGTTGATGGAAAACCCGAAGGCGCCGAGGACGGCGAAGGTTCCCAGGATGACCACCGGCACGGCGATGGTGGGGATGAGGGTCGCCCGCAGGTTGCCCATGAACAGCCACATCACCAGGAAGACGAGGAAGACCGCCTCGAAGAGGGTCTGGACCACCTCCTTGATGGCCACCCGGACAAAGGGGGTGGTGTCGTAGGGATAGACGACCTTCATGCCCGGGGGGAAATAACGGCTCATCTCCGTCATTTTCGCCCGGACGGCATCGGCGGTATCCAGGGCGTTGGCGCCGGGGGCCTGGCGGATGGCGAGGCCCGCGGATGGCTTGCCGTTGTAAAATCCCTCGATATCGTAAGACTCGGTTCCCAACTCGGTCCGCCCCACATCCCGGATCCGGACGACGGCGCCGCCGGGATTGATGCGAATGGGGATGGCGGCGAACTCCTCCGGGGTCTTGAGGAGATTCTGGACGATGATGGACGTGTTGAGACGCTGACCTTTTACCGCCGGCGCCCCGCCGAACTGACCGGCGGAAACCTCCACGTTGTAGGTCTTGAGGGCCTGGATCACGTCCTCGACGGTCAGACGGTAATCGTTGAGCTTGTCGGGATTGAGCCAGACACGCATGGCGTACTGACTGCCGAAGATCTGAACCTCGCCGACGCCGGGAACCCTGGCCAGGACCTTCTCCAGGTTCGATTGAGCGTAGTCCCGCAGATCGTTGCCGTCCATACTGCCGTCTTCCGAGACGAGACCGACGATGATGAGATAATTACGGGTGGCCTTGCTGACGGTGACCCCGGCGCGCTGTACCGCTTCGGGCAGGCTCGTCATGGCGAGCTGGAGCTTGTTTTGCACCTTGGCCCAGGCCAGGTCCGGGTCGGTTCCCGGCTTGAAGGTCAATTCGATCCGTGAGGATCCGGAGGAATCGCTGGTGCCGGAGATGTACAGCATGTCGTCGAACCCCGTCATCTTCTGTTCGATGATCTGGGTGACGCTGTTTTCCACCGTTTCCGCCGAGGCGCCGGTGTAGTAGGCGGCGATGGCGATGGACGGCGGGGCGATGGGGGGGTACTGGGAGATGGGGAGATTGTGGATGGCCAGCCCCCCCAGAACCATCATGACGATGGCGATGACCCAGGCGAATACGGGACGATCCAGAAAGAATTTCGACAGCATCGCCGGCCTCCGTCAGTTCGCTTTTGCTGCCGGCGAGGCGGCCGGAACCGACGGTGGGGATCCGCCGCCGGTTTTGCCTGCGTTGTCCGTAAACGGGACCGCCTTGACGGTGACACCGGGTCTGGCTCTTTGCATTCCCTCGACGATCACCCGGTCGCCCGGCGACAGCCCCGACGTGACGAGCCATTGATTGCCTATGGCCCGGTCGATGACGATCATGCGTTGCTGGACCTTGCCGGCGGCATCGACGAGCAGCACCAGCGGGTTGCCCTTGGGATCCCGGGAGACGGCCTGGTGGGGAACCAGGAGGGCGTTTTTGTCCACCCCCTCTTCCACCACCGCCCGGACGAACATGCCGGGCAGCAGGGTTCCTTTGGGATTCGGGACGATCACCCGGAGGGTTACCGATCCGGTGGTCTGATCCACGGTTACGTCCCGGAACTGCAAGGTGCCGTCCACGGGATACCGGCTGCCGTCTTCCAGGATAATGCGGACCCGGTTTTTCGGTTGTCCGTGGCGCTGTAAACGCCCCGCGGCCAGGTTGCGTTTCAAATTGAGCAGCTCCGCCGTGGATTGGGGGACATCCACGTACATGGGATCCAACTGCTGGATCGTGGCCAGGGGGACGGGCTGATGGGCCGTCACCAGAGCCCCCACGGTGACGTTGGATTTGCCGATCCTTCCGGAAATGGGGGCGGTGACGGAGGTGTATTTCAGGTTGATGCCGGCCGTCTCCAGGGTTGCCTTCCAAAACTGAATGTCCGCCTGATTCTGTTTCAGGGCCGCCGTGGCGTCGTCGTATTCCTGCTGGCTTACGGCCTTTTCCGCTACGAGTTCCCGCATGCGCTCCGCCCGTAGGCGGATCGCCGAGAGGTTGGCCTCGGACCGGCCGAGGGCGGCCCGGGCGTTGTCATAGACGGCCTGATAGTGGGCGGGGTCGATCTTGAAGAGGACCTGCCCGGCCTTGACGTCGGTGCCTTCGGTGAACAGCCGCTGCTGGACGATGCCCCCCACCTGGGGTCGCACCTCGGCGACGAGATTGGCGGAGGTGCGACCGGACAGTTCGGTCGTGACCAGCACCTGCTGGGGCTGGATCGTCACCACGGCCACCTCGGGGGGGCCGGCCGACTGTTGAGCCTTGTTGGCCCCGTCCCCGCATCCGGCGAGGATGAGCAATCCGCTGAGCAGTCCGGCGATCATGGATCTTTTATAACGAATCGGCATTGGGCACCTCGGTTAAAGAATATTTGGCATGGGGTCCGGGAGGACCGGACACCGGACGCCGCAAACTTAGGTTTTTCTCACAGGAGGGCAACTCCTGTCCGTTTCTGGATGACGTCACCCCACCGGCGCTCATGGTTCCTCCCTCCGGACCGCATCCCAGCAGGCCTCGGTGGTCTGCCGGATCAGATCTTCGTCCAGGGTGACGAAACCCAGTACGTGGTCCCGCACCATAAAGATCAACGGGGCGATGGTGAGGGAAAACAGGGCGCTGACGGGAATATCTTTCACGATCCGTGCCGCGACGGCTTCGTTGAAAAGGGTCATGAAGAAGTCGTCCCGTCCCGCCTTGTCCAGCAGGCGATCCCGCCGCACGGAGACACCGTAGGGGGAATTCATGAACTGCTCGAGATACCGGAAGTGCAGGGGGTTCTTTATGAAATACCGGAGAATCTTCCCGGTGAGGTAGAGAAACCGCTCCCGGATCGAACCGTCGGCGGGAAATTCTTCCCGGAGCATGGTGACGATTTCTCTTTCCAGTTCCTGAAAAAGTTCCGTGATCAGCTCGTCCTTGCCGGCGAAATATAGATAGATCGTGCCTACGGCCACCTCGGCCCGGGCGGCGATGAGGGACATGGGTACGCGGTGAAAGCCGCGCTCCGCCAGGAGCTCCATGGCTACGCTCATTATCTCATTGCGCTTTTCCGTACATTTCATGGGGGTGGTTGTTGTCGGACATCTGAATGAACATTCATTCAGAGACCCTCCCCTACATCCGTCCATATGCTTGTGTCAAGGTTTTTTTG
>JAGPFL010000064.1 GCA_018056545.1 Syntrophobacterales bacterium | reverse complement strand
GATGATGGTCAGGGGGGCTTGGGGATAACGTTCCCGGAGCATCTCCCGGAGAAAATCTATATAGCCCCGGCGCACCATCCATCCCTGGGTCAGGGAATCGCCCAGGGCGGCGATGACGACCTTCTCCCCCTGCCGCAGTTTGTCTATCGTCCGCTCCGGTCTCAACACCAATACGCTTCCCCTGTGAACAGTTGTTTTATACCAATATCTTATGTGCCCCATCCTCGCCCCGGCCCTTTCAGGGGAGCGAATTACCTGGTGTTATGACCCGGCCTTCTTCGCCTCTTCGTAGAGGTCCCTACCCCGGGCGTCGTTGACGACCACCACCGGCAAATCCACCAGTTCCAGACGCAGAATGGCTTCCGGCCCCAGATCCTCATAGGCCACCATTTCCGCGCCGCGGACACAACGGGCGGTGAGGGCGGCGATACCTCCGATGGCGCCGAAATAAACGGCCTGATGCCTTTTTATGGCGTCGATTACCTCCGGAGAGCGTTTCCCCTTGCCGATCATGCCCTTTACCCCCCGCGCCAGCAACAACGGGGCAAAGGGATCCATGCGATAGCTCGTCGTCGGTCCGATGGCGCCGATGACCCGCCCCGGCGGTGCCGGCGTGGGTCCCGCATAAAAGATCACCGCCCCTTCCAGAGGGAAAGGAGGCTGCTCCCCCGCGCGGATGGCCGCCTGGAGGCGACTGTGGGCGGCATCACGGGCGGTGTAAACCTCGCCGCTCAGGAGGACCATGTCCCCCACCCGGAGGCCGGCACAGATCTCCGCAGTCAGCGGCGTTCGTAAAGCAAGGGATTCATCCATATCAATTTCCACCCCTGGCCCGGTCTGAGGAGGACCGGCCACCGGGAACAAGACATGAAACCGCCGGAATCAAAGCGCTTCCTCGCAATGGCGCGCCGCGTGGCATTGCACGTTCACCGCTACGGGTAGACTGGCGATATGGCAGGGTTTCATCTCCACGTGGACCGCCAGGGCCGAAACGCTGCCCCCGAAGCCTTGGGGACCGCCACCCCGGCGGTTGATCCCGGCCAGGATCTCCCGCTCCAGGGAACGGAGGCGTTCGTCCCGGCGGTTTTCTTCCCCTACCGGACGCAGGAGGGACTTTTTGGCCATAATTACCGCCTCCTCCATAGAACCGCCGATCCCGACGCCGACAATGACCGGCGGACAGGGGTTCGGGCCGGCCTTCAGCACCGTCTCGATCACGTGGTCTCGAATCCCGTCCCGTCCCGCCGCCGGTAGGAGCATCGTCACGGTGCTCATGTTTTCGCTTCCGCCCCCTTTCGGCATCACCACGATCCGCAGGCCCGTTCCGGCCACTATCTCCACAT
Source organism: Syntrophobacterales bacterium (assembly GCA_018056545.1). Lineage (GTDB taxonomy): Bacteria > Desulfobacterota > Syntrophia > Syntrophales > UBA8958 > UBA8958. The sequence goes on along the minus strand of JAGPFL010000064.1, from coordinate 8,416 downwards.
GGAGCACCGCCGGGGTGTTGTCGCCGGTATTGGCCCGGCTGATGGGATCGCATACGGACTTGCGGAAATACCCTTCCCGGTAGGCATGACGCACCCCTTCCGCCACGGCCTCCGCCAGCGCCCCCCCCACCACATGGACATCCTGGCCCAGCTCGACAAATACCACCGCCAGCCCCGTATCCTGACAAATGGGCAGGGATTCTTTTCGGGCCAGGGACGCATTCTCCAGGATCCGGCTCAGGACATGGCGGCCTAACGGCGATTCCTCACGATCCCGGGCGTCTTCCAGGGCTTCCTCCACATCGCGGCCCAGACAGGTGTTCGCCTGGAGAAACAGACGCCTGACCGCAGCAGTCACCAGCTTGGCATCTATTTCCCGCCAGGGATTCATCGCTTTTGCCCTTCACATTCCCCGCCGGAACTCCAGGGCCTTCCCCAGGGTCATGCGGTCGGTGTATTTGAGGTCCCCTCCCATGGGCACCCCCATGGCGATTCGGGAGACGGCCACCCCTTTAGGGGCGAGGATCTTACGCACCAGCAGCGCCGTGGACTCCCCCGGCACATCGGTATTGGTGGCGATGATCACCTCCCGCACCGCTCCTGTCTCCACTCGGGACAGCAGTTCCTGAAGGTGCAGGTCCTCGGGGCCGATTCCGTCCAAGGGGGCCAGGGCGCCATGGAGGACATGGTACGTTCCATGGTATTCACCGGTGGATTCGATGGCGATCAGGGCATCGGGATCCTGGACGATGCACACGGTTTCCCGGTCCCGGGAGGGATCGGCACAGATCTGACAAAGCTCGGCCTCCGTGAGGTTGAAACACAAGCGGCACAAACGGATCCGACCCTTGACCTCCATGATGCACTCGGCCAGGCGCCGGGCGTCTTCAAACGATTCGCGGAGAATGAAATTGGCCAGCCGGGCGGCGGTCTTCTCACCAATCCCGGGAAAGCGGGCCAGCTCCCTGATTAAGCGCTCGATAGGCGGGGCATATCCGGACATGGACCAAGCCCCTCAGGTAAGACCGGGGATCTTGAGGCCCCCGGTGATCTTGGCCATCTCCGCGGCGCTCATCTCCTGGGCCTTGCGTATCCCCTCGTTGACCGCCGCCATGACCAGGTCCTGGAGCATTTCCACATCCTCGGCGTTAACCACATCTTTTTCGATCTTCAGGGACACCAGCTCGAACTTCCCGTTGACCACCACAGACACCATGCCGCCGCCTGCGGAAACCTCCACGGTTTTCAGCTCCAGTTCCTGCTGCAGGCGTGCCATCCGTTCCTGCATCTTTTTTGCCTGCTTCATTATATTCCCGAAATTGGCCAACGTTCCTACCTCCTCGTCGCGAGTTTATAAATCATTGGGCGGGTTTCCGGTCTCTTCCCCACCCAAGGGCCGCCGCGGAATGATCTCCCGGATCTCGGCGTTTTCAAAAACGTCCATAACCTTTTGCAGCAGGGGATGTTTCAGGGCCTCCTGCTTGACGTCGCCGCGGTGCTGGGTCTTTGCCGAGCCATTGACCGCTTTCCCGCCGTTTCCTTCCGCCTCTTCCCGAACGGCCTCGATGCGCAATTCCAGCGCCGGTTTCTGAAAGAAGGCTCTGGCCATTTCCGTAAGCGTCTGCTTCTGTTGCCTTGCGAGATCCTCAAGGAAGACATAGTTTCCGGGGAACCCGATCCGCAGCACCTCCCCCGTTCGCCCCAGGAGTTGCCCGGGCTCGAGCTTGGAAGATAAGGGAGGATGGGACTGACGGACAAACTGTTTGAATCCTTCCCAATCGTTACCTCCCCCCGGTTCGTCCGAAATCGAAGCCCCGATTTCATAATCCGCCTCGGCCTTTTCCCGTACAGGAGCCGTCGCGTGATTTTCCCTGGCGGCGTTTATCTCCTTAGCGGCGGGATATGGGACTTTTTCCCCTGCCGCGACAGCCGGAGATCCGGACCGCAACCGCTGTTCCAGAGCGGCCATACGGGACAGGATCTCGTCGATGGGAATCAGGGGGGGCAGATGGGCCATTCTGGTCAGGGTCATTTCCAGGACGAGGCGCGGGCTCTGGGTGCGACGCAGATTCTCCTCCTCGGCCATGAGGATTTCCAGGAGGCGCTGCAGTGTCTCCCGGGAAACTCCGGAAGATTGCTCCCGAAGACGAGACCATTCTTCCGGGCTCATTTCCGTCATTACCTCCCCCCCCGGCACCACCCTGGCCAACACCAGATTGCGGAAATAATCGAGCAACTGCTGGTAAAAGACCTGCATATCCATACCGGCGTAGTAGGCCTCATCGATGAGCCGCAGGCATTGCGCCCCGTCCCCGGCCAGCACGGCGGCCGCGGTGGCGGTTACGAAACGGCGATCCGTGAGGCCCAGCAGTTCTTCCACGCTCTCATCGCTTACGGTTTTCCCCGCATAGGAAACCATCTGATCGAAGACGCTCTGGGCGTCCCGCATGCTCCCGTCGCCGGCCGCGGCGATCCAAGCCAGCCCCCGGTCGCTGATGTCGATCCCTTCCGCCTGGGCGATCTTGCGGAGATTCGCCGCTATCTCTCGGCGGGAAATGCGCCGGAAATCGAAACATTGGCAGCGGGACATGATCGTGGCGGGAATCTTGTGGGTTTCCGTCGTGGCAAAAATGAACACCACATGGGGAGGCGGCTCTTCCAGGGTCTTCAGGAGGGCGTTGAAGGCCTCGCGGGTGAGCATGTGGACCTCATCGATGATATAGACCTTGTAACGGGCCGCGGCGGGGAGAAAGCGGATGTTTTCCCGCAATTCCCGCACCTCGTCGATCCCCCGGTTCGAGGCGCCGTCTATCTCATGCACATCCAGGGCGATCCCTTCGGTGATCTCCCGACAGTGGATGCAGACTTGACAGGGGGAGGCCGTGGGCCCCTGTTCACAGTTCAGGGCCTTGGCGAGGATCCGGGCCACCGAGGTCTTGCCCACTCCCCGGGGTCCGCTGAAGATGAAGGCATGGGCAATGCGATCGAGCTTGACGGCATTCTGGAGGGTGCGGATGACGTGCTCCTGACCGGCGACGTCTGCAAACCCTTGGGGCCGCCACTTCCTGGCCATGACCAGGTATTCTCTTCCGGGATTTCCCATAGACTACAGCAGATAAAGATAGCCGGGTTTCCCCGCAGCACACGACGGTTATTGCTACCGCTGCTTCCTTCCGGACCTGACGGGGTTTACAATCCGCCGTTGCACGGGACCCGGCTATTGATCCTTTCCAAATGCGCGGCATTATAGAAAGGCCTCCGGCCATCTGTCAAGGTTTACTTTTTCCCCGTCTCTTTGATTCCCTTACCACGGCCGATATACATGGCAAAGAGAGCCGTCCGGTTGAAAAAACGTAGCTAAAGGAAGATCACCCAAAAGATCACCACGGCGATGCGATAGATCCCGAAGGCGATAAAGGTATGGGTCTGGATGTAACGCAGGAGAAACTTGATGCTCAGCAGCGCCACCACAAAGGAGGTGGCAAATCCCACCGCCAGGAACTGGACCTGATCCAAGGAGAATTGCGAGCCGCTTTTCAGGAGATCGTAGGCCGTAGCCGCCAGCATGGTAGGCACCGCCAGGAGAAAGGAGAACTCCACGATGACTTTCCTTTTCAATCCCAACAGCAAACCGCCGACGATGGTTGCCGCCGAACGGGAAACGCCGGGAATCATGGCTATCGCCTGGAAACAGCCGATAACAAGGGCCTGACGCCAACTGATCCCCCCCACCTCGGCGACCGCTTCTTCCTTTTCCCGGTGCCAGATCTCGAAAAGGATGAGCAGAACCCCGCCGATGAAGAGAGACCACAGGACCACCTGTGCAGAACCCAGGAGGAACTGCTTGATGATCCGGTACAGGGTAAGGCCCATGATCCCCGTAGGAACGAAGGCCAAGATCACCTTCTTCAGGATATCCATATCCACCAGCAGGGATCGCCAATAAAGAACCACCACGGAGGCAATGGCCCCTACCTGGATGGCGATCTCGAAACTCTTGAGAAAATCCGTATGCTTGAGGCCGAGAAAGGAGGAGGCCAGGATCAGATGACCAGTAGAGGAAATGGGCAGAAACTCCGATACGCCCTCCACGATGCCCAAAATAGCTGCCGTAAACAAATCCATGGGGGCCTTTTTCCCTTTTTTCGCCGTCATGTCAACCAAATAATCGCTTCTAAAGAATTGCTTGAAGTTGATGGGGAAACTATATATACAGCAGCCACCGACAAACAAAATAAACTACAGGGAGAATGAACGCATGGCCAAAATGCTCAAGGATAATCTCAAAACCATCGAATTTTATAAGTCCCAGAATCCCCACTACGAGGAACTCCTCGCCATATTGGAAGAGATCCTCATCCTCCGGGAGGAATACCGGCGGAAATTGACGGACGACATCTTTCCCGTGGACGAGAGGCTGGTGAGCTCGAAAATCGAAGGAGGACTGCCGTTGATAGATCTTTCCCAGGGAAATTACGATCTGACCCAGCCCCGGGAGTATTTTCTCGAGCTGCTGCATATCGCCGAAAAACGCGCCCCGGGGGAGACCAAGGAGTTGGCCCGAAAGATTAAGGAAGGGGAAGAGGATTTCCGGGAGATGATCCTGAGCGCCTTCTACGGCGCCGAAGGGGAAGCGGAGGGGGAAGAAGAAAAAGGGGAGGCCGATGAGACCTTCGATCTGATCGATCTGTTTCTGGAAGAATGCCTCCGTCCGGCCTTTGAGAGGGTGGCCGCCCGCTACGGGGACATGATTCAGAAGTCCAAGTGGGCGGAAGGCTACTGTCCCATCTGCGGCAAAGAGCCCAAGATCGGCGAGATCAAGGAAGAGGAAGGGCGCCGCTATCTGTTCTGCAATCAGTGCGGCATCGAATGGCCTTTCCTACGGATCAAGTGCCCTTTCTGCGGCAATGAAGAGCAGCAGACCCTGGCCTACTTCACCGTAGAGGACGACGAGCGCTACCGTGTCGATGTGTGCAACGAATGCAAGCGCTACATCAAGATCGTGGACTTCCGGGAAACCAAGGAAGAGGCGAATCTCGATATTGAAGACATTACCACCCTGCATCTGGACATGCTGGCCACGGAGGAAGGTTACGATTAATAACGGGAAGTGAACCGCGGAAGACCTTCCTGCGGTGGACGTTTCGCTTCCGGACAGGGAACCGGTTTCCGACGATTCTCGGGAACCGTTAAATGCGGGGTGGAAACGCATGAAGGATCGGGACATCGGCCGGGTGGTGCGGCGCCTGCAGGAAACGGTTCTCCATGACGACGTCCCCATCGTCTCCCGGATGGCGGCGGCGCAATCCCCTCCCTTTGCCATCCTCGTCTCCACCCTCCTCAGCCTGCGCACCAAGGACGAGGTGACCGCCGCGGCGACAGAGCGCCTGCTGAATCTTGCCGCCGGTCCCCAACAGATGTTGCGGCTGACGGAAGGGGAGATTGCCGGGGCCATCTATCCCGTGGGCTTTTACCGCAACAAGGCCCGCCAGCTCAGGGAGATATGCCGTGTCCTGCTGGACAGATACGGCGGGGCCGTTCCCGACACCCTCGAAGCCCTGCTTTCCCTCCAAGGAGTCGGCAGGAAGACCGCCAATCTTGTCCTCACCCTCGGTTTCGATAAGGACGGCATCTGCGTGGACACCCATGTCCACCGCATCTCGAACCGTCTGGGATACGTCACGACCAAGACCCCGGAGCAAACGGAATACGCCCTGCGGGAAAAGCTTCCCCGTCATTACTGGAAGATCTACAACACCCTCCTGGTCGCCTTCGGACAGAAGATCTGCCGACCCGTTTCCCCGCTCTGCAGTACCTGCCCGGTCCGCGTTTACTGTGACCGGGTAGGCGTCACGAAGAGCCGTTGAGCACAGGCAAACGAATCTTCCGGCCCGCTTCCGGTAACCATTATCTAACAATTCCTGTTGACTAAATATCATCGTGCGGCTATAAGGGCACCGTCCTGTCAAGGCCTGAAAACAACGCCATTGTCTGATGGCTGAATATACGGGAGGTTTATTATGGGCATTAGAGTAGCGATAAACGGATTCGGGAGAGTGGGCCGTTATCTGGTGAGGGCCTGTTACGGACGGGACGATATAGAAATAGTCGCCATCAATTCCCGGGCGAAGCCGGCGGTGCTGGCCCACCTGCTCAAGTACGATTCGGTGCACGGGATTTTCAACGCCGATATAAGTGCAACGGACAAGGAACTCGTCATCGACGGCAAGCAAATCGCCATTACTCAGGTAACTTCCTCCCTTTCCGACCTTCCCTGGAACGCCCTCGGAGTGGACATCGTCCTGGAATCCACGGGTAAGTTCCGGAAAAAAGACGAAGTCGCCGGACACCTCCAGGCAGGGGCAAAGAAGATCATCATCGCCGCGCCGGGAAAGGGCGTCGACGGGACCTTCGTCATGGGCGTCAACGAGCACACCTACGATGCCAAGAAACACCACATCATCTCCAACGCCTCCTGTACGACGAACTGTCTGGCCCCGGTCGTGAAGGTCCTTCATGACGAGTTCACCGTCGTCCGGGGGCTCATGACCACCGTCCACGCCTATACCATGGACCAGCGGATCTTAGACGGCTCCCACAAGGATCTCCGCCGGGGGAGAGCGGCCGCCCTTTCCATCGTTCCGACCTCTACGGGGGCGGCCAAGGCGGTCACCGAGGTCATTCCCGATTTGAAGGGAAAAATGGACGGCGTGGCGCTCCGGGTGCCCACCCCCAACGTATCCATCGTGGATCTGGCGGCAGAGTTGAAAAAGAACGTCTCGATCGGCGACATCAATGGGGCGCTGAAGGCGGCGGCGGAAGGCAAGATGAAGGGCATCATGGCCTACTGCGAAGAGGAATTGGTCTCTGTGGATTTCACCAGCAGCCCCTATTCCTCCATCGTGGACGCCCCTTTGACCAATGTCGTGGACGGCAACTTCGTGAAGGTCTTTTCCTGGTACGACAACGAAAGCGGGTACGCCTGCCGGATGCGGGACCTGGCCCTTTACATAGGAAAGCAATTATAATGGCCGCCGGGGGGAGTTTTCATCGGCGGAAAGACAAGCAGAGGGCAAGGTGGCAAGGTCTCCCCTGATCGCCGGCAACTGGAAGATGTTCAAGCCCCCCCGGGAGGCGGTGGCCTTCGCCCGCCTCCTCGTCGCCGAAATGCCCATTCCTTCCGGACGGGAAGCGGTGGTCGCCCCGGCCTTTCCCTCTCTCGTCCCCGTCGCCGCTGTCCTCCGGGAATCGGGCCTCCGGCTCGCCGCCCAGAATGTCCATGAAGAAAGACAGGGGGCCTTCACAGGCGAGGTATCGGCGGAGATGCTGCGGGACGCGGGATGCGATTACGTGATCGTCGGCCACTCGGAACGGCGGACCTACTTCGGAGAAAACGATGCCCTCATCAACCGGAAGATAGCCGCGGTCCTCGCCGTCAGGTTGCAACCCATCTTCTGTCTCGGCGAAACCCTGGCGGAAAGGGAACGGGAAGAGACCCTGACGGTGATCTCCCGCCAGCTAAAAGAAGGATTGAAGAATATCGTTCCTGATGATATACAGCGCCTGGTGATCGCCTATGAACCCGTGTGGGCGATCGGCACGGGCAGAACGGCCACGCCGGAGCAGGCACAGGAGGTCCACGTTTTCATCCGGACCGAAATTGGCGGTTGCTATGGAAACGACGTGGCCGAGAAGATACGGATCATTTACGGCGGGAGCGTGAATCCCGACAACATAGGCAAATTAATGGCGGAAAGGGATATCGACGGCGCCCTGGTGGGCGGGGCCAGTCTCGCGGTAGACTCCTTTGCGGAAATCGTCAACTATCAAGAGGTTTTAGAATAAAATGCATACCCTGATAATAATTATCCACATCATCATCTGCATCGCCCTGATTCTGGTCGTTCTTCTCCAAGCCGGGAAAGGGGCAAATATGGGGGCTGTCTTCGGCGGCTCCAGTCAGACCATCTTCGGCAGCAGCGGTCCGGGAACTTTTCTCGGTAAGATGACCACGGGCATTGCCGTCTTCTTCATGCTCACCTCCCTGGGCCTTTCCTATATGTCGACGCAGAAGGGAAGCACCCTCATGAAGGGAGCAGGACGGCCGCCGGTGCCCGTATCGCAGCCGATCGTACCGTCGCCGGAGGCGCAGAAAGGGGCCGCTGCCCTGCCCGTGGTGCCGGGACAACAACCGGCCGCAAAACCCACAGGCGCGTCTCCCCTGCAGAAGTCCCCACAGACCGGCGCCAAACCGGCAACTGCCCCGGCTGCCGTTCCCGGGGCGACAAAGTGATAACCTTTGCAGGCGGCAGCCGCTTTTCGTGTTGACAAAAGCCCCGTGAGGATGTAGAGGAAACACCGATGTTCTCGTCAAAAACGCCGAAGTGGTGGAACTTGGTAGACACGCTATCTTGAG
>JAGPFL010000008.1 GCA_018056545.1 Syntrophobacterales bacterium | reverse complement strand
CGGTTGATCGTTATGACCCTGTCTATCAGTTCGAGCTCTTCCATCATAATCCTATCCAATCGTCCCTTTTCTTGTTGTTCCTCAGAACTTCAGCCCGCCTTCCCGGGCCGCATCGGCGAGGGCCTTCACCCGGCCGTGATAGAGAAAGCGACCCCGATCGAAAACCGCCTCTTCAATACCTACGGCAATCAGGCGCCGGGCAACCAGTTTCCCCACTTCCCGGGCGGCATCCGATTTCTTCTTGCCCCCAAGGCCATCCCGCAGCTCGGGACTGAGCGTCGAGGCTTCGACCAGCGTCCGCCCCACGTCGTCGGCTATGGCCTGTACGTAGATATGCTTTGCGCTTCTAAACACCGCCAGGCGGGGCCGGCTCGTGGTGCCGGAGATCTTTCCCCGTACCCGGGCTTTTCTCTTTTCTCTGACCTTCTCAATCTTAGTTGCCAATTCGCCAACCTCTTCCCATAAAATGTCGGACTGTTCTGTCCTTATTTCGTACCGACGGATTTGCCGACTTTTCGCCGCACCTGCTCCCCGACGTATTTGATGCCTTTCCCCTTGTAGGGTTCCGGTTTCCGCAAATCCCGGATTTCCGAAGCCACCTTACCCACCAGATACTTGTCGATGCCGGAAACCAGGACGTTGACCTGCTTGTCGATTTTGATGGACACGCCCTTAGGCACCACGTATTCCCGGGGGGTGGAAAAGCCGACGACGAGTTTGAGCACATCGTTGTTCAGCTCGGCGCGATAACCGACACCGGAAATTTCCAGCCCTTTTTCGAATCCCTTGCTGACGCCGACCACCATATTGTTGACCATCGTTCGCGCCAAACCGTGCGCCGATCTCCCCAGGCGGTCATCGCTGTTCCGGGTGACGAATACGGTATTGTTCTCCTGCGACAAATCCACCCCCACCGGCAAAACCGCCGAAAGTTCCCCTTTGGGACCGGAGACCTTTACCAGCCTGTCCTCTCTGGTTATCTTGACACCGGCGGGAAGCTCCACGCCCTTTTTCCCGATTCTCGACATAATCTCTAACTCCCGACCTTGTTCATGAAGACCCTGGGACGCTTACCATACCTGACAGATGATTTCCCCGCCCACGTTCAAATCCCGGGCCTCCTGGTCCGTCATCACCCCTTTCGAAGTGGACATGATGGCGATACCGTAACCGTTGAGCACCTTGGGGATGTCCTCGCTGTGGACATAGACCCGCCGGCCGGGTTTGCTGACCCGCTGAATGTCCGTCAGGACATAATTTCTGGAATCGGGATAAACCAGCTCGATCCGCAGGACCTCCCGTTTATCTTTCTCTTTCTTCAGTTCGTAGCCGGCGATGTAGCCGGCCTTTTTCAGGACCTCGGCGATATTCCTGTTCATCCGGGAGACGAGAACATCCACCGTCTTGAAATGCATGCGGTTGGCGTTCCGGATGCGAGTCAACATATCTGCAATTGGATCGGTCATTCCCATGAATGAAACTCCTTATACTGATCTACCAGCTGGCTTTAATCACCCCGGGGATTTCCCCCTTGGCAGCAAGGTTCCTCAGACATATTCTGCACATATCGAATTTTCGATAATACGCCCGCGGCCTTCCGCATAACGGGCAGCGGTTGTACTGCCGGACCGAAAACTTCATTTTCCTCTTTGCCTTCGCGATCAGGGATTTCTTTGCCACTTATATCTTCCTCCCGCCGTTGTTTGCTCCTAATTACGGAAAGGCATGCCCATGAGCCTCAGCAACTCTCTTGCCTCTTCGTCCGTTTTGGCCGTAGTGACGATAACCACGTTCATCCCCCGAATCTTGTCGATCTTGTCGTAATCGATCTCGGGAAATATTATCTGTTCCTTCAAACCCAGGGCAAAGTTGCCCCGCCCGTCAAACGATTTGGAAGGAATTCCGCGGAAATCCCTCACCCGGGGCAGATTGATGTTCACCAGACGATCCAGGAATTCATACATCCGCTCCCGCCGCAGGGTCACCCGGCAACCGATGGACATCCCCTGCCGCAGTTTGAAGGTGGCGATGGATTTCCTCGCCTTGGTGATCACCGGCTTCTGCCCGGTGATCGCCGCCAGCTCCGCCGCGGCGGCATCCAGGATCTTGGCGTTCTGGATGGCTTCGCCCAGACCCATATTGATCACAATCTTTTCCAGCTTCGGCACTTCCATACGATTCCTGTAGCCGAATTTACCGGTCAATGCGGGAACCACTTCTTTGAGGTAATATTCTTTGAGTCTTGCCATGTCGATCGCCCTATGCGTCTATTATCTCCTGACATTTCTTACAGATACGGACCTTCTTACCCTCTTCCAGGATCTTGTGGCCCAGCCGGACGCCCTTTTCACATTTATTGCAGTAATAGGAAACGTTCGTAATATTGATGGGTCCTTCCTTCTCGACGATGCCGCCCTTGCCCTTGGCATCGGGACGTTGATGGCGCTTGACAAAGTTGAGCTTTTCCACAATCACCCGGTCTTTGTCCCGCATAATCCTGATGATCTTGCCGGTTTTGCCTTTTTCCCTGCCGGCCGTAACTTGCACCGTATCTCCCTTTTTCAAGTTCTTTCCTTGCATTTTGCCGATCCTTACCGCTATTCCCCGCCGCCGGTTACAGAACCTCCGGTGCCAGAGAAATGATTTTCATAAACTGTTTCGCCCGGAGTTCTCTTGCCACGGGGCCAAAGATACGCGTCCCGATGGGCTCCATCTGGTTGCTGATCAGGACGGCAGAATTATCGTCGAACTTGAGATAGGAGCCGTCCTGCCGGCGCACTTCCTTGACCGTGCGGACAATGACGGCCTTCATGACATCCCCCTTTTTCACCTTGGAGTTGGGGATGGCTTCCTTCACGGATACGACGATGACGTCGCCGATGCTGGCATAACGCCGTTTCGACCCCCCCAGCACTTTGATGCAGGCAACTTTTTTGGCGCCCGAGTTGTCCGCAACGTTCAATATGGTCTGCATCTGAATCATTTTACCGCACCGCCTTCACTAAAGTCCCGACCCTACTTGGCCCGTTCCAGGATGGACCGCATCCGCCAGCGTTTTTCCTTGCTCAGGGGACGGGATTCCACGATGACAACCTTGTCCCCCACCCGGCACTCATTAGCCTCATCATGGGCCTTGTATTTTACGAATTGCCTAATATACTTGTGAAATACCGGATGCTTGACCAAGCGTTCCACCCTGACCACGATGGTCTTGTCCATCTTGTCACTGATCACGACACCGCTGATCGTCCTCCGGTTTCCGCGGGATTCCATTCCTACCGACCCTCCTTCTGCTTCAAGACCGTCTTGATACGGGCAATGTCTTTCCTGGTTTTTCCCAAGGCGGCGGTGGAGTCCAACTGACCGGAAGAATGGCGTAACTTCAACCGGAACAGCTCCTCGGCCAGTTGTTCTTCCTTCTGCTTCAGTTCCACGCTGCTCAGATCCTGCAACTCCTTAACCTTCATCGACTGCCTCCCTGGACAAGAATTTGACGCCGACGGGCAGCTTGTGGGCCGCCAGACGGAAGGCTTCCTTGGCGATGTCATGGGAGACGCCGCGCATCTCATACAAAACCATCCCCGGCTTGACCACGGCGACCCATTCCTCCGGTGCCCCCTTGCCCTTTCCCATGCGGGTTTCCGCCGGTTTCTTCGTTATCGATTTATGGGGGAACACCCGTATCCAGATCTTGCCGCCCCTCTTCACGTGTCTGGTCATCGCCACGCGGGCGGACTCGATCTGCCGGGCCGTAACCCAGCCGCACTCCGTAGCCTGCAAGCCGAACTCTCCAAAGGCGATGGCGTTGCCCCGCATGGCCTGGCCGGTCATGCGGCCCCGCTGTGGTTTTCTGTATTTAACTCTCTTCGGCATCAACATGGTTCAAAAACCCCTTAACATCCTCTCGCGCAACGCTGGTTATCTTTGTTCCCGCTCTTTTTTAGGCCCCAGGATCTCCCCCAGGAAGATCAGCACCTTCACCCCGATCTTCCCGTATGCGGTCCGCGCCTCGGCAAAACCCCAGTCGATATCCGCCCGCAGGGTATGGAGGGGAACCCGTCCTTCGCGATACCACTCGGCCCGGGCCATTTCGGCGCCGCCAAGTCTGCCCGAACAGTTGATGCGGATTCCCTTGGCGCCGAATTTGATGGAAGACGTGACACCCTTCCTCATGGCCCGGCGGAAGGCGATGCGTCTCTCCAACTGCATGGCCACATTTTCGGCGACGAGCTGGGCGTCTATTTCCGGTTTCCGGACCTCCAGAATATTGATGATTATTTCACTGCTGCTGACCTTCTCCAGGTCCTTTTTCAGTTTTTCGATCTCCGATCCCTTCTTGCCGATGATGATTCCCGGACGGGCGGCATAGATGTTCACCTTGGCCTTGTTGGCAGCCCTTTCGATCTCGATCCTCGAGATGCCGGCATGATAGAGTTTCTGTTTGAGATACCGGCGGATGCGGAGATCCTCGTGGAGCAGCTCGCTGTAGTTCTTCTCAGAAAACCACATCGATTTCCAAGTCTTTACACCGCCAAGTCTCAAACCTATGGGATTAACCTTCTGCCCCAAACCTACACCTCCTCGCGATATCGCTATGCCTCGTCCAAAACGACGGTAATATGGCTCATCCGCTTCTTGATCGCCGCCGCCCTTCCCTGGGCCCGGGCCCGCCAGCGTTTCAGCGACGGTCCCTGATCGACGTAAACACTCTTCACAAACAGGATGTTTTCATCTATGTTCGGATTCTGCCTGGCATTCGCCAAGGCGGAACGTAAAACCTTCCCCACGAGAAAGGCGCCGTACTTCCTGGTGTAGGCGAGGATCTTTTCCGCCTCATCCACCTTTTTCCCCCGGATGAGATCCACCACGAGACGCACCTTCTGCGGCGAGATCCTAATGTATTTGGCAACAGCCCTTGCTTCCATAAATTTACCCCATAACTGCCGCGGCAAATCCGGCCGGCGTTATTTTCTCACTTTCGATTTCCTGTCCCCGGCATGGCTGAAGAAGGTCCTGGTGGGGGCGAATTCGCCGAGTTTATGTCCCACCATGTTTTCCGTGACAAAGACGGGGATGAACTTCTTGCCGTTATGCACGGCAAAGGTATGACCGATGAGATCCGGGGTTATCGTCGACCGCCGTGACCATGTTTTGATGACCGCCTTGCTCCCTGCCGCCTCTGCCTTCCTGACCTTTTCCAGCAGTTTGGCCTCGATGAACGGACCTTTGCTAACCGACCTTGCCACCTTCTAACCCCTTCTCTTTACTATATATTTATCCGTATTCTTGTTTGTCCGCGTCTTGTGCCCCTTGGTCGGGATCCCCCAGGGGGTGCAGGGATGTCTACCGCCCGACGACTTCCCCTCGCCGCCGCCCATGGGATGGTCGATGGGGTTCATGGCCACCCCTCTCACCTTGGGACGCTTCCCCAGCCAGCGGGTCCTTCCCGCCTTGCCGATGCTGATGTTTTCGTGTTCGATATTGCCGATCTGGCCGATGGTGGCCCGGCAGTCCAGAAATATCTTCCTTACCTCCCCGGAAGGAAGGCGCACCTGGGCATAACCACCCTCTTTGGCCATGAGCTGGCCATAGGCACCGGCACTGCGGATGATCTGTCCGCCCCGGCCCACCTTCAGCTCCACGTTATGGATCAGGGTGCCCAGGGGGATGTTCCGCAGGGGGATCGCGTTCCCCGGTTTGATGTCCGCCCGCTCGCCGCTGATGACCACATCACCCACGGCGATTTTATCCGGGGCCAGGATATACCTTTTCTCGCCGTCCACATAATTCAGGAGGGCAATCCGCGCCGAACGGTTGGGATCGTATTCGATGGTCGCCACACGGGCGGGAATTTCGAGCTTGTCCCGCCGGAAATCGATAAGACGATAACGCCGCTTATGGCCCCCCCCGATATGCCGGCTGGTCATCCGTCCGTTGGCGTTTCTCCCGCCGGTTTTCCTAAGCGGCCTAAGCAGGCTCTTTTCCGGCGTGGAGGAGGTTATCTCCTCAAAATCCGAGCAGGTCTGGAATCTCCTCCCCGGCGAAGTCGGTTTGTATGTTTTGATTGCCATAATTCGTGTCCTTGAACCTTATTACACACCCTCGAATATCTCGATGCGGTTCCCCGGCGCCAGGGTCACCACCGCCTTCTTCCACGCCGGTTTCTCTCCGACGATCCGCCCGATTCTCTTCTTTTTTCCCGGAACATTCATCACGGCCACATCGATGACCTTCACCTTGAACAGCTTTTCCACGGCAACGCCGATTTCGATCTTGTTCGCCCGACGGTCAACGGCAAAACAGTACTTGTTGGCCTCATCCCTGGCGATGGTGGTTTTCTCGGTAATAAGGGCCTTTTTGATAATTCTGTACAATTCCATTATGCCCCCAGTGCCCCCTCGATATTTTTCACGGCCGGCGCCAGCAGGACCAGATGCTCGTGATTCAGGAGGTCGTAAACGTTGATGCCTTCCGAACGGATCATTTTGATGTCTTTGATGTTTCGTGAGGATTTTTCCAGTACGGGATCGGATTTATCGATGACGACCAGGGCCTTCTTCCAACCGAAGCGATCGACAACTTCCTGGAAGCGCTTGGTTTTGATCTCCTCCAGGGGGAATTCGTTCAGGATAACCATCCGCTCTTCCCGGTACTTCTGGCTCAAGGCAGAAATCAGGGCCAGCCGGCGCACCTTTTTGGGCACCTTGTAACCGTAGTTCCGCGGCTGTGGTCCGAAAACCGTTCCGCCTCCCCGCCACAGGGGAGACCTGGTCGTTCCCGCCCGGGCCCGGCCCGTTCCCTTCTGGCGCCACGGTTTTTTTCCGCCGCCGCTGATGTCCCGCCGCGTCTTCGTCGCCGCCGTGCCGAGCCGTCGGGAAATCGTCTGCATCTTCACGACCTCGTAAATAGCCGCCTCGTTCACGCTGGCGCCGAACACCCGATCGCTCAATTCGATTTCCGCAACCCTGTTGTTCTGTATGTCATACACAACCGCTACTGGCATCTTGTCCACCCTGTATCGCTATTTCACAACTGTTGCTTTCTTTATGGCCTGGCTCACCAGGACGATCCCCTGCCGGGCGCCGGGAACGGATCCTTTTACCAGGATGGCGTTATCCTCGGGTCTCACCAGCAGGACCTTTATGTTCTGGACGGTATTCCGCGCGCATCCCATGTGGCCGGGAAGCCTTTTCCCCTTGAAGACCCGGGAGGGCTCGGCGCTTGCCCCGATGGAACCGGGGGCCCGGTGAAACATGGAACCGTGGGTGGCCCGGCCGCCGCCGAAGCCGTGTCTTTTCACCCCGCCGGCGAAACCCTTTCCCTTGGAGGTACCGGTGATATCGACATAATCGCCGGCTTTGAAGAGGTCGGCGCGCACCTCCTGACCCACCTCATAGCCGCTGGTGTCCGTACGGAACTCCCGGAGGACGCGGAAAAACCCCTTGTCCGCTTTCCGGAAATGACCCTGGAGAGGTTTTGTCACGTGTTTCTGCTTCACCCGGCCGTAACCCAGCTGCACGGCCTCGTAGCCGTCCTTTTCCCGGGTCTTTTTCTGGATGACCACCGACGGCTCCACGGCGATGACCGTCGCCGGCACCGCACTGCCATCTTCGGTGAACACCTGGGTCATGCCCAGTTTTCTGCCAATCAGTCCCTTTGTCATGTCGCTTCTCTAATCGTCAAAAAATCAGGAGATGGATGCACTACCCGTTCCATCTCCTGGCTTATGAAACCTATAACTTGATCTCCACATCCACGCCGGCCGAAAGGTCGAGCTTCATCAGGGCGTCGACCGTGGACTGCGTGGGCTCAATGATGTCGATGAGGCGTTTGTGGGTACGGATTTCAAGCTGTTCGCGGGATTTTTTGTCCACATGGGGCGACCTGTTGACGCAAAACCGGTTGATCTCCGTGGGCAGAGGGATAGGCCCGGCAACGCGGGCGCCTGTACGCTTCGCCGTCTCGACGATGTCCTCCACCGATCTGTCCAGCAGCTTGTAATCGTAGGCTTTGAGACGAATTCTTATTCTCTGGTCTTTCATGGTCGCGCCGGCTTCCTCACTGTTATTCGATTACCTTGCTGACGACGCCAGCTCCGACCGTCCGGCCGCCTTCCCGGATAGCGAAGCGCAGCTGTTCCTCCATGGCGATGGGGGTGATCAACTGGATTTCCAGCTCCACATTGTCCCCCGGCATGACCATCTCCACACCCTCCGGCAGCAGAGCCACCCCAGTCACATCCGTGGTGCGGAAATAGAACTGGGGACGATAGCCGGTGAAGAACGGGGTATGGCGTCCCCCTTCCTCTTTGGTAAGGACGTAAACCTGAGCCTTGAACTTGGTATGGGGGGTGATGGAACCGGGCTTGGCCACCACCTGGCCCCGCTCCACCTCTTCCCGCTTGGTGCCCCGAAGGAGAACGCCGATGTCGTCGCCGGCCCGACCTTCGTCCAAGGTCTTACGGAACATTTCCACACCGGTGCAGACGGTTTTGAAGGTGGGACGGATCCCGACGATCTCCACTTCCTCGCCGGTCTTGATGATGCCCCGGTCTACGCGGCCGGTGACCACGGTACCACGACCGGAGATACTGAACACGTCGCCGATGGGCATGAGGAAGGGTTTGTCCAAAACACGTTCCGGCTCCGGAATGTAATTGTCCACCGCCTCCATGAGTTCCCAGATGGATTTGGCGTCCTCGGAATCGGGATCGTCCGCTTCCAGGGCCTTCAGGGCCGAGCCGCGGATGATGGGAATTTCGTCGCCGGGGAACTGGTATTCCTTGAGGAGTTCCCGGAGCTCCAGCTCGACCAGGTCGAGAAGTTCCGGATCGTCGACGAGGTCCACCTTGTTCATATATACGATCACATAGGGAACCTGGACCTGGCGGGCCAGGAGGATGTGCTCGCGGGTCTGGGGCATGGGACCGTCGGAGGCGGCCACCACGAGGATCGTTCCGTCCATGTGGGCGGCGCCGGAGATCATGTTCTTGATATAGTCGGCGTGGCCGGGACAGTCGACATGGGCGTAGTGCCGCTTGGCCGTCTCGTATTCCACGTGGCAGATATTGATCGTCACACCTCGCTCCTTTTCCTCCGGGGCGTTGTCGATGGAGTCAAAGGGCCTGAACTCGGCGAAACCTTTCTTGGACAAGTGCTTGGTAATCGCTGCCGTCAGGGTCGTCTTCCCGTGATCAACGTGACCAATGGTGCCGATGTTCAGATGCGGCTTTGTCCTTTCAAATTTTTTCTTAGCCATCTCTACTTACCTCCTTTGTCTGTTGAAAAATCGCTTATATGTTTTTGACCCTTTGCTCCTGCAATGACCTGTCTTGATTGCCTGTTAGAACCGGTAGTGGGCAAAGGCCTTGTTGGCCTCCGCCATCTTGTGTACGGCCTCCCGCTTCTTGATCGCCGCACCTCTATTGTTGGCCGCGTCGATGAGCTCCGCCGCCAGTTTTTCCTTCATGGTCTTTTCCGCCCGTTCCTTGGCATGGGTTATCAACCAGCGGATGGCCAAGGCCATCCGTCGCGACGGCTGGACCTCCGTTGGCACCTGGTAAGTGGAGCCGCCCACCCTTCTCGATTTGACCTCGATTATGGGCTTTACGTTGCTCAAGGCCTTCTCGAAGATTTCCACCGGCGGTTCCTTTATCCTTTTCTCGATGATATCGAAGGCGCCGTAGAGAATGGATTCCGCCGTGCTTTTCTTCCCCTGTTTCAAGAGATTGTTGACGAACTGAGCCACCATTTTATTGTTGTACTTGGGATCAGGTACGATCTCTCTTTTTGTTACCTCTCGTCTTCTCGGCATGATGATCTATCCCCGTTTAGCTCGGTTTCTTGGCCCCGTACTTGGAACGGCCCTGCTTTCTGCCCTGCACACCCACGGCATCGAGGGTTCCCCGGACGATGTGATACCGCACCCCCGGTAGGTCCTTGACCCGGCCTCCCCGAACAAGCACCACGGAGTGCTCCTGAAGGTTGTGTCCCACACCGGGGATGTAGGAGGTCACCTCGTATCCGCTCGTCAGGCGCACCCGGGCCACCTTGCGCAGCGCCGAATTGGGCTTTTTGGGGGTGGATGTATAGACCCGCACACATACCCCGCGCCGCTGGGGTGAGCTGGCCAGGGCCGGCGCTTTTGTTTTTCCTTCTATTTTGGCCCTTCCCTTGCGGACCAATTGGTTTATTGTCGGCATGTCTCCTCCCGAAACGTCCCCCTGTCCGAAAGGACAGGTACGGCAAAGTTTGGCTTACTACCAATAATGAGATTACATGTCAAGCATTTTCTCATCGGGAATTCCTTCCAGCTCCCGTGTTTCCTGCGCTTCCGCATCGTCGGCCAGGGTCTTGATGCCCAGTTTCCGATACATGGGTAAGCCGGTTCCGGCAGGGATCAGGCGCCCCATGATGACGTTTTCCTTAAGACCTCGGAGATAATCGGTTTTTCCCGCCAGACTCGCCTCCGTGAGCACCCGGGTGGTCTCCTGGAAAGAGGCGGCGGAAATGAAGCTCTGGGTGGACAGGGACGCCTTGGTGATGCCCAGGAGGATGGGCTTCCCGATAGCCGGTCTGCCGCCTTCCGCGGCCACCCGCTCGTTTTCCTCCTGGAACCGGTGGCGTTCCACCTGCTCGTCGGCGATGAAGACCGTATCTCCGGGATCGACGATCTTGACCCGCCGGAGCATCTGCCGGACGATCACCTCCATATGTTTGTCGTTGATCTTGACGCCCTGGAGTCGGTACACCTCCTGGACCTCATCCACCAGATAGCGGGCCAATTCCTTCTCGCCCTTGATGGAGAGCAGATCATGGGGGTTGTGTACGCCGTCCATGAGGGGCTCCCCTTCCTGTACCCGGTCTCCCTCCTGCACGCTGACGTGTTTTCCCTTGGGGATCAGGTATTCCTTCTCTTCGCCGCTGTCGGGGGTGATGACGACCTTGCGTTTCCCCTTGGAGTCCTTGCCGTAGGAGACCACCCCTCTGATCTCGCTGATAACGGCATATTCCTTGGGTTTCCTCGCCTCAAAAAGCTCGGCGACCCGGGGCAGACCACCGGTGATGTCCTTCGTCTTGGTAGTCTCCCGGGGAATCTTGGCGATGATGTCGCCGGCGCTGACCTGATCACCCTCCGAAACGACGATGTTGGCCCCCACAGGCAGCAGGTGGCGTGCCACCATGTTCGTGCCCGGGACCTTGGCCGTCCGTCCCTTCTTGTCCTTGATGGAGACCCGGGGTCGCACATCGGTCCCCTTGGACTCGATGACGACCTTGCGGGAGAGGCCGGTGACTTCATCAACCTGTTCCTGCATGGTCTTGCCCTCGATGATGTCCCCGTATTTGATCGTGCCGTCCACCTCGGCCAGGATGGGAATGGAAAAAGGATCCCACTCGGCGATGAGGGTGGCCTGGCGTTCCTGACCGGTCTTGGGGTCCTTGCCCGGACCGTAAACGGTGTCGCCCTCGCTGACCTTCAGATGGGCCCCGTAAGGTACCGGATACTTGCCCCGGTTCCGTCCCTGCTCGTCCAGAACGTGGATCTCCCCGTTGCGGTTCATGACCACCAGATCGCCGCCGGTTTGGATCTTGACGGTGGACAGATTGACGAATTTCACGACCCCGTCATGGCGGGCCTGGAGGGTGGAATGTTCCTCGAACTTGGCGGTGCCGCCGATGTGGAAGGTTCTCATGGTCAACTGGGTTCCCGGCTCGCCGATGGACTGCGCCGCGATGATCCCTACCGCCTCGCCGATGTTCACCAGGTGACCGTGGGCCAGATCGCGTCCGTAGCACATGGCGCAGACGCCGTGTTTGGACTTGCAGGTGAGGACCGAGCGGATGCTCACCCGCTCGATACCCGCCTTGTCGATCCGTTCCGCCAGGGTCTCGTCGATTTCCTGATTGGCCTGTACCAGCGTTTCTCCGGTGAAGGGATCGGTGATCTCCTCCAGGGCCACCCGGCCCAGAACCCGCTCCCCGGCCGTCTCGATGATCTCGCCGCCCTCCATGAGGGCCGAGACGTAGATGCCGTCGATGGTGCCGCAGTCCTCTTCGGTGATGATGCAGTCCTGGGCCACATCCACCAGCCGGCGGGTCAGATAACCGGAATTGGCCGTCTTCAGCGCCGTATCGGCCAGACCCTTCCGGGCGCCGTGAGTGGAAATGAAGTACTGGAGAACCGTCAACCCTTCACGGAAATTGGCGGTAATGGGGGTTTCGATGATCTCCCCGGAAGGCTTGGCCATAAGGCCCCGCATGCCGGCCAGCTGGCGGATCTGCGCCGCCGATCCCCGGGCCCCCGAGTCGGCCATCATGAAGATGGGGTTGAAACTTTCGACCCGCCGCTTTTCTCCCGACGCCGTGGTTATCTCCGTGGAGGTGATGCCGCCCATCATCTCCCCGGCGATCTTCTCCGTGGCCTGGGCCCAGATGTCGATGACCTTGTTGTACCGTTCCCCGTCGGTGATCAGACCGTCCATGTATTGTTTCTGGATCTTCAGAACATCCCGGTCCGCCAGGTTCACGATCTCTTTTTTGTTGCTGGGAACGACCATGTTGTGAATGGCGATGGACGCCCCGGAGCTGGTGGCGTATTTGAATCCCAGATCCTTCAGGCGATCGGCGAGGAGCACCGTCGTCTTGGCACCGCAGGTCCGGTAGGAATAGTCGATCAGGCTGGCCAGTTCCTTCTTGTTCATCACCTTGTTGACCATATCGAAGGAAATCCTCTCGGGGATCACCTCGTAAAGAACGATCCGGCCCACGGTGGTCTCCTTCCTTACCCCGTCGATGCGGACGGTGATCCGGGCATGGAGGTCCACGCTTCCTGCATCGAGGGCGCTCCGCACCTCCTCGGGTCCGGAAAACACCATGCCCTCCCCCCGTACGTCCGGTTTGGCCCGGGTGAGGTAATATATCCCGAGCACTATGTCCTGGCTGGGGATGATGATCGGTTTGCCGTGGGCCGGGGAAAGGATGTTGTTGGTGGACATCATCAGTACCCGGGCCTCGGTCTGGGCCTCTATGGACAGGGGCACATGGACCGCCATCTGGTCGCCGTCGAAATCGGCGTTGAAGGCCGTACAGACCAGAGGGTGCAACTGGATGGCCTTGCCTTCGATGAGGACCGGCTCGAAGGCCTGGACTCCCAAGCGATGCAGTGTCGGGGCGCGGTTCAGCATGATGGGATACTCCCGCACCACCTCGTCCAGGGCGTCCCAGACCTCGGAGGATTCCCTTTCCACCATCTTTTTGGCGCTCTTCACCGTAGCCACATAACCTTTATCCATCAACCGGTTGTAAACGAAGGGTTTGAAAAGCTCCAGGGCCATCTGCTTGGGCAGACCGCACTGATGGAGACGCAGATCGGGACCGACGGTAATGACCGACCGCCCCGAATAATCGACCCGTTTGCCCAGGAGGTTCTGGCGGAAGCGCCCCTGTTTGCCTTTGAGCATGTCGGAAAGGGAACGGAGGGGACGCTTGTTGGTACCCGTGATGGCCCGACCACGACGGCCGTTGTCGAACAGGACGTCCACGGCCTCCTGGAGCATGCGCTTTTCGTTGCGGATGATGATCTCCGGGGCGTTAAGCTCCATGAGCCGCTTGAGGCGGTTGTTGCGGTTGATCACCCGCCGGTAGAGATCGTTGAGGTCGGAGGTGGCGAAGCGGCCGCCGTCCAGGGGCACCAGGGGCCGGAGATCGGGGGGAATGACGGGCAGGACGGTGAGGATCATCCACTCCGGTTTGTTGCCCGATTTCTTCAGGGCCTCCACTACCTTCAGGCGCTTGACCAGCTTCTTTTTCTTCGTGTCGGAGACGGCGGTTTTCAGCTCCTCCCGCAACTCCCCGTCCATCTTGTCCAAGTCCACCTCCTCGAGGAGTTTACGGACCGCCTCGGCGCCGATGCCCACCTCAAAGGCATCTTCACCGTACTGTTCCCGGAGCTCGTGGACCTCCTCCTCGGAAAGCAGTTCCTTCTTCTGCAAGGATGTCCCCTTGGGATCCATGACGATCCAGGACTCGAAATAGAGGACCTTCTCCAGTTCCTTGAGGGTCAAATCCAGGACGTTGCCGATCCGGCTGGGCAGGCTCTTCAAAAACCAGATATGGGCCACCGGCGTAGCCAGCTTGATATGACCCATGCGCTCCCGGCGGACCTTGGACTGGATGACCTCGACACCGCATTTCTCGCAGATGACGCCCCGATGCTTCATCCGCTTGTAGCGACCGCAGAGGCACTCATAATCCTTGACGGGACCGAAGATCTTGGCGCAGAAAAGACCGTCCCTTTCCGGCTTGAAGGTGCGATAATTGATCGTCTCCGGCTTCTTGACCTCCCCGTTGGTGTTCGGCCGGGCCGACCAGGCGAGGATCTGTTCCGGGGAGGCGATGGAAATCTTTATGGCATTGAACCTGATAGGGTCTTTGGGCTTTTCAAAGTAGGTGAATACGTCTTCCACGCACTTTCTCCTTAACTTTCTTCCTCAATCAATTCGATATCCAGGCAGAGGCTCTGGAGTTCTTTAACCAGGACGTTAAAGGATTCGGGCAGCCCCGGCTCCAGGGTGTGTTCCCCCTTAACGATGGCCTCGTACATTCTCGTTCTGCCCGCTACGTCGTCCGACTTCACCGTGAGAAATTCCTGGAGGGAATAAGCGGCGCCGTAAGCCTCCATGGCCCAGACCTCCATCTCCCCCAGACGCTGGCCGCCGAACTGCGCCTTACCGCCCAGGGGTTGTTGGGTAACCAGGGAATAGGGACCGATGGAGCGGGCATGGATCTTGTTGTCCACCAGGTGATGGAGCTTGAGCATATAGATCATGCCGACGGTGATCTCCTGGTCGAAAGGCTCGCCCGTCCGGCCGTCGAAGAGAACCGTCTGGCCTTTTTCCGGTAGTCCGGCCGACTTGAGCATCTGTCGGATCTCGTTTTCGTCGGCACTGTCGAAAACCGGCGTGGAAAAAGCGATGCCGCTCTTCATGCGGGAGACAAATCTCTTGATGTCCTCGTCGGATGCCCCATCGACAAAACGCTCGCATTCCTTGGAGTTGTATATGGACTTGATCTCCTTCCGTACCATCTCCAGATTCCGCTGGGTTTCCAGGAGGGCGTTGATCTTGTCGCCCAAGCCTTTCGCCGCCCAGCCTAGATGGGTTTCCAGGATCTGGCCCACGTTCATGCGGGAGGGAACACCCAAGGGATTCAAGACGATATCCACCGGCGTGCCGTCGGTGAAGTAGGGCATGTCCTCTTCGGGCAGGATACGGGAGAGAACCCCCTTGTTTCCATGACGGCCGGCCATCTTGTCACCCACGGACAGCTTCCTTTTGATGGCCACATAGACCTTGACCATCTTGATCACCCCCGGGGGTAATTCGTCCCCGGCCTGGAGCTTTTCTATTTTTTCGTCGAAATAGGCGTCGATCCGGGCTTTTTTTCGGGCCAGGTTGTCGCACAGCATGCGGATCCGCTCTTCCGTCTCCTCATCGCCGGCCAGGGTGATGTCCTTCCAGAGTTCGAAGGGGATCTTCTCCAGGGTCTCGCCGTCAATCACGTCCCCCTTCTTCAAATAGATCTTTTTCTTCTTCCCGTCGGCCAGTTTGGAACCGGACACCTTTCCGGCCAGCATCTCGGCGATTCTGGTCTTCACCGAATCCACGACGATACGCAGTTCATCGGCCCGGTCCTTTTCAATGGAACGCAGGGCCTCTTCCTCTATTTCTTGAGACCGGCTGTCTTTCTCCACCCCCTTGCGGGTGAAGATCTTGGCATCGATCACCGTTCCTTCCACGCCGGGCGGCACCCGCAGGGAGGTATCCCGAACGTCGCTGGCCTTCTCCCCGAAGATGGCCCGCAGCAGTTTCTCCTCGGAGGACAACTGGGTTTCCCCCTTGGGGGTGATCTTGCCGACGAGAATGTCGCCGGGTTTCACGGAAACCCCCATACGGACGATACCGCTCTCGTCGAGATTTTTCAGGGCCTCTTCCCCCACGTTCGGGATGTCCCTCGTCACCTCTTCCTTGCCCAGCTTGGTGTCCCGGGACATGGTTTCAAATTCCTCGATATGAATGGAGGTATATATATCCTCCTTGACCACCCGCTCGCTCACCAGAATCGAGTCTTCATAGTTGTAGCCGCCCCAGGACATGAAGGCCACCATGACGTTCCTCCCCAGGGCCAGCTCGCCGTTGTCCGTGGCCGGTCCGTCGGCGATGATATCCCCGCGGCGCACCCGATCCCCCTTGTTGACGATGGGTTTCTGATTGAAACAGGTGTCCTGGTTGGAACGCTGATATTTGGTGAGGTTGTAGATGTCCACGCCGATATCCAGATCGTCGTCGCCCGTCCCGTCGCACTTGACGACGATGCGCGCCGCATCCACGCTTTCCACCACCCCGTCCCGCCGGGCGGCCACGACGGCACCGGAGTCCCGGGCCACCACCGCCTCCATGCCGGTGCCGACCACGGGCACGGCGGGTCTCATAAGGGGCACGGCCTGACGCTGCATGTTGGATCCCATGAGGGCCCGGTTGGCGTCGTCGTGTTCCAGAAAGGGGATAAGGGTCGCGGCGACGCTGACGAGCTGGTTGGGGGAGACGTCCATGTAATTGATCTCTTCCGGCTCCACGGTGATGAAGTCACCGCCCTTCCGGGCGGAGATCATCTCGCCGATAAACCGGCCGTTCTTGTCCAGGGGGCGGTCCGCCTGGGCGATGATGAAATTCTCTTCCTCGATCGCCGTCATGTAACGGACCTCGTCGAGCACCCGCCCATCTTTCACCAGGCGATAGGGGGTTTCGATAAATCCGAATTCGTTGACCCGGGCATAGGTGCTCAGGGAAACAATCAAGCCGATGTTGGGTCCTTCCGGCGTTTCCACGGGACAGATGCGCCCGTAGTGGGTGGGATGAACGTCCCGGACCTCGAAACCGGCCCTTTCCCTGGTCAGGCCGCCGGGCCCCAGGGCGGAGAGACGCCGCTTGTGGGTGATCTCCGACAGGGGGTTGGTCTGATCCATGAACTGGGACAGCTGGCTGCTGCCGAAAAACTCGTTGACCACCGCCGAAACGGGTTTGGCGTTCACCAGATCATGGGGCATCATGGTCTCGATGTCCTGAAGGCTCATCTTCTCCTTGATGGCCCTCTCCATACGCACCAGCCCGATCCGGTACTGATTTTCGATCAGTTCCCCCACGGAACGGACCCGCCGGTTGCCGAGATGGTCGATGTCGTCCACCGTGCAGTCCCCGACACCGTTTTTCAGGTCGATGAGATATTTGACCGCCGCCAGGATGTCTTCGTTTCGCAGGACCGTGATGTCCGTGGGAACGTCGAGGCGCAGCTTGTAGTTCATCTTCGCCCGCCCCACATCGGAAAGATCGTAGGTTTCCGGCTCGAAGAAGAGGCTCCGGAAGAAGGCCTGGGCCGTCTCCGGTGTGGGGGGATTGCTGGGGCGAAGCCGGCGGTAGATCTCGATGATGGCGTCGTTCATGGTTTCGATCCGGTCCGCCAGAAGGGTTTCCCGGATGGAAGCATTCCCGAGTTCTTCGTCGAGGTGGATAAAACGTACCTCGTTGATGTTCTTTTCCCTCAGGAGTTTGAGGCCATCGGCGGTAAGCACCTCGTTGCAGCGCAAGAGAATCTCTCCGGTTTCCGGATCCAGGATGTCGGAGGACAACACCTTGCCGACGACCTCGGCTTCGCTGACGGCAATGCGCCTGATCGCCGCCTCGGACATCTTTTTCATCAGCAGCTTGTTGATCTTGCGACCCTTCTTGATGATAACCTCTCCGGTTTCCAGATCCCTGATGTCTTCCGGGGCCTTTTCGCCCATGAGGGAACCGTCCACCGCCATGTAGAAGTTATCTCCATCCAGGTAGATCGTTTCGATATTGTAGAAATAATTCAGGATGAATTCCGTGGAATTCCCCATGGCCTTCAGCAGGATCGTCACCGGCATCTTGCGCCGGCGGTCGATACGGACATAGAGCAGATCCTTGGAGTCGAACTCCAGATCCAGCCAGGATCCGCGGATGGGAATCACCCGGGCCGAATAGATTAGTTTGCCGCTCGCCAGGGTTTTCCCCTTGTCATGATCGAAGAAAATACCGGGAGAACGGTGGAGCTGGCTGACGATCACCCGCTCCGTACCGTTGACGATAAAGGTGCCGTTCTCCGTCATCAGGGGGATCTCACCGAAGTAGATCTCCTGTTCCTTGATATT
Organism: Syntrophobacterales bacterium; assembly: GCA_018056545.1. Lineage (GTDB taxonomy): Bacteria > Desulfobacterota > Syntrophia > Syntrophales > UBA8958 > UBA8958. Next base: position 21,664 of record JAGPFL010000008.1, on the reverse strand, counting down.
GCTGATCTGTTTCTGCCCCGTGCCCGGATCGACATCGAAAATGAGGAGCCGGACCACGATCTTCAGCGGCGCCGCATAGCTCATTCCCTTTTGAATGCATTCCTTGACGTCATAGCGAACATCTCCGATCTTGTAGCTCACGAATTCGAGAGAACATTTCTTGCTGTAGTCGGAAATGGGAAAGACGCTCTTGAAGGCCCCCTGAAGACCGTAATTGCCCCGCTGATCCGGCGGCACATCTTTCTGTAGAAATTTTTCGTAGGATTTTACCTGAATATCGATCAGATTCGGAATATCTACGATCTTCTTTATCCGCCCGAAATTTTTACGAAGCTCGCCCATATTATCCTTTCGGTTTGCCGATGTCGGTAGGTCCTGGGTCCGGTAGTTATTTAACCTCGACGGTGCCGCCGACTTCCTCGATCTTCTTCTTTATATCCGCGGCCTCATCCTTGGAAACGCCCTCTTTGATAGGCTTCGGCACGCCGTCCACCAGATCCTTGGCTTCCTTGAGACCCAGCCCGGTTATCGCCCTGACCACTTTGATGACCTGAATCTTCTGATCGCCGAAACCGGTGAGAATGGCATCGAACTCCGTCTTCTCCTCGGCCGGGGCTGCCGCTTCACCACCCGCCGGCGCTGCGGCGGCCACGGCCACCGGCGCCGCGGCGGTCACGCCAAAGCGTTGTTCCAATTCCTTGACCAATTCCGACAACTCGAGAACGGTCATGCCTTCGATAAACTTTACGACATCTTCCTTGGTAATCTGACTTGCCATCTTCTCCTCTTCCTTCCTGTAATATTTTTTATTGCAAAGATTCTTTCTTCGAACGGTAGGCGTCGAGAACCTGCACCATCCCTCTGGGCACGGCACTCAGGACGCTTACCAGACCGGTGGGCACCCCGACCAGCACGGACAGCAGTTTGGCCAGCAGCACTTCCCTACTGGGGAGGAGGGCCACAGCGTTTAACTGTTCCCGGGTCAGCATCTTGCCCTCCAGCATCGCGGCCTTGATCTCCAGTTCGGAGTTCTTCTTGGCGAACTCCACCAGCACCTTGACGGCTTCGACGACATCATTGTCGTTGATGACGAGCGCCAGAGGACCTTTGACAAACTCGTTCATGGCGCTGAATTCCGTTCCCTGGGAGGCAATGCGCAACAGGGTGTTCTTGACGACTCGCATATCGGAACCGGACTTCCGCAGGGCCACGCGCAGAGCCGTGATCCTGGCCACATCCATACCCGAATAGCCCGTCAGGACCGCGAGCTTGAAATCCTTCAGCTTTTCATGAAGTTCAGCGACTACCTGCTCTTTTTCCTTTCGATCCAATCTTCAACCTCCTTTCAAACTTAATCGCCTATTGTGGTCTGCCGACGTTCAACAGGCCTGAACAATCGAAGGGTCCAAAACCGCAGGTAACAGGAAAAAAGACGATGACGACCAAAATAGAATCATGGTTATGTTTCGTCTCGGCAGGCCTCCGACAACCGTTTAAACACCTGTACCTGCTGTCTCAGACTCGATTTACGCTCAATACGGATATTGCAGTTTCGCGGACTTAAATATTCCTCACATCCAGAGGGTCGACCTTGATTCCCGGGCCCATGGTGGAAGACAAAGAGATGCTCTTGAGGTAGGTTCCCTTGCTGGCCGCCGGTTTCAGTTTGATGATGGTTTCGATCACCGCGGCGATGTTCTCCAGGAGTTTATCGGCACCAAAGGATACCTTGCCCACCGGGGTATGGACGATGCCCGCCCGTTCGACCCGGAATTCCACCTTGCCCGCCTTCAACTCGCCGATCACCCTCGCTATGTCAAAAGTTACGGTGCCCACCTTCGGATTGGGCATCAGTCCCCGGGGTCCTAAAATTTTTCCCAGTTTGCCCACAGAGCCCATCATGTCCGGTGTCGCGACCACCCGGTCGAAATCGAGCCAGCCGCCTTTGATCTTCTCGATCAGTTCATCGGCGCCGGCGAAATCCGCCCCCGCTTCCAGGGCCTCCTTCTCCTTGTCGCCCTTGACAAAGGCCAGAACCCGCACCGTTTTCCCCAGACCGTTGGGAAGCACCACGCTGCCCCGTACCATCTGGTCGGCATGCTGGGGGTTGACGCCGAGCCGCAGGGCGATTTCCACCGTCTCGTCGAACTTGGCCCGCGCCGTGGCAATCACCATTCCCACCGCCTCTTTCAGGGTATAGCGCTTCCCCGGTTCCACTTTCTCCTTTGCCGCAATAAATGTCTTCCCTCTATTTGTCATGATCAAACCTCAACGATCCGAGTTATCCCTCGATGGTTATCCCCATGGAACGGGCCGTCCCCTCAATGACGCTGATGGCACCTTCAATGTCCACTGCATTGAGATCATTGAATTTCAGTTCCGCGATCTCTCTTATCTGCTTGGCGGTCACCTTCCCCACCTTTTCCTTGTTGGGGGTCCCCGATCCCTTGGCGATCTTCGCCGCCTGCTTGAGAAGCACCGCCGCGGGAGGCGTCTTGGTGACAAAAGTAAAGGACCGGTCGGCATAAACGGTAATCACTACGGGGATAACCGTGCCCTCCTGGCTCTGGGTCATGGCGTTGTATGCCTTGCAGAATTCCATTATGTTCACCCCGTGCTGACCGAGGGCCGGCCCGATCGGCGGCGAAGGCGTGGCCTTTCCCGCCTTGATCTGCAGCTTTATGTTCGCAATTACCTTTTTAGCCATAGCTTTCCACCTTATCTTCGCTGTTTAGTTTTGGACCACCTGGATGAAATCCAGCTCCACCGGTGTGGATCTGCCAAAAATACTTACAATCACTCTCAATTTCCCCTTTTCAGGCTTGACCTCGTCGATGACGCCGTCGAAGTTGGTGAAGGGGCCGTCGATGATCCGGACATGGTCGCCGACCTCGAATTTGAATTTCGGCTTCGGTTTGAGGGTGCCTTCGTCGATACGGGTGCGTAGGGATTCCACATCCTTGTCGGGAATGGGAAAGGGCTTTTCCTTGCCGCCGATAAAACCCGTCACCTTGGGGGTGTTTTTCACGATGTGCCAGGTGTCGTCGTTGAGTTCCATGCGGACCAGGATGTAACCGGGAAAGAATTTTCGCTTCGAGGTCTTCTTCTCTCCTGAAACCAGCTCGACGATATCCTCCTCGGGGATCAGGACATCGGAAAAGAATTCCTGTTTTCCCGCCGCCTCGATGCGCTCTTTCAGGGAGAGCCGGACCCGGTTCTCATAACCAGAATAGGTGTGAACGACATACCATTTCTGCGCCATCTTCTTATCCCAGCAGCAATTTGATCAGTTTGGTCAGACCGAAATCGACGATCCCGAGAAACACGGAAACGATGGCTACCACGATGAGCACCACGGATGTGGAGGCAAAGGTCTGCTTGGGCGTAGGCCAAGTCACCTTCCTCAGCTCCACTCTCGCCTCGGAAAGGAACACCTTGATTTTTTCTATCCAGATCTTGATCTTGTCCATCAAGTCCACTCTTCAAAAATAAATGGCAGGCCAGGAGGGACTTGAACCCCCAGCATCCGGATTTGGAGTCCGGCGCTCTATCCATTAGAGCTACTGGCCTGTCTGATGCCTCAACATGACGAAAAGGCTACGGAAAAGCTACTTCGTCTCCCGGTGAATTTTATGGGCCCGGCAGAACTTGCAGAACTTCTTCAGCTCCAGGCGGCTCTGCATGGTGCGCTTGTTCTTCGTCGTCGTGTAATTCTTCTGCTTGCACTCCGTACAAGACAAGGTGATGATGTTTCTCATGATATAAATCGCCTTTTCATAAATGGAGCCCACGACCAGGATTGAACTGGTGACCTCATCCTTACCAAGGATGTGCTCTACCTACTGAGCTACGTGGGCTAATCTTCCCTGATGGAGCGGGAAACGGGATTCGAACCCGCGACCCTCAGCTTGGAAGGCTGACGCTCTAGCCACTGAGCTACTCCCGCTTGTCCTCGATTCAGGCATAAATCCGACAACGGCCGCCACGGATAACGGTGCAAATCATCTGCCGGAATAAATGGTGGAGGGGGGAGGATTCGAACCTCCGAAGGCTGAGCCGGCAGATTTACAGTCTGCTCCCTTTGGCCACTCGGGAACCCCTCCAACGAGACCCGCGATCATTCTCTGGAGCTGGCGATGGGACTCGAACCCGCAACCTGCTGATTACAAATCAGCTGCTCTACCTATTGAGCTACGCCAGCAAAATCACAATTAGCCAACAATTCAAAGAACTTATGCCAGCATCTCCGTTGGGGCCAAACTACGCCGAAAATGCGAATTGGGAACCTTAAATTTATTGTCCTCTTTTGTCAAGGATTTTTTATCTACTTTCCCCCCTGTCAACGCTGACGCCAGAAGCTGCCTTGGGCCGTATCATAGACTTCGATCCCCAGAGCGGCCAATTGGGCGCGAACATCGTCGGCTTCCGCCCAGCGTTTCTCTTTCCGCAACGCCGCCCTCTTTTCGATCAGCGCCAGGACGTCGGCCGCAATCCTTTCCTCCTCAAAATGCAGAACCCCCAGCACACTGTCCATTCCCTTCATCACCTCGAGAATCCGATCCCGTTCCGCAGGGCTGAAGAGCCCCCTTTCGAGGGAGGGGCTGATTCTGTTGATGAAATCGAACAGGGCGGCCAGGGCGCCGGAGATATTCAGGTCATCGTCCAGAGCGCCGGCAAAGCCGTGCTTGACGTCGTAGATCCATTGTTCCGTATCGTCAACTCCCGGCCCGGGGGTAAAACGGATCAGCCGCTGGATGAAGCGGTTCAGTTTTCTCACGGTGTTCTTCGCCGTTTCCAGGGCGCCCCAGGAAAAATTCAGGGGTTTGCGGTAGTGGGCACCCAGAAGGAAGAAACGTATGTCCCGCCCGTCGTAACCCTTACTTTCCAGTTCTTCCACAGTAAGCACGTTTCCCAGGGAACGGGACATCTTCTTCCCGTCGATCATCACCAACTCCGTGCTGAGCCAGTAGTTGGCCATCCCCTTGCCGGTGGTCGCCTTGCCGATCGCCAGGACATTTTCGCAATGGGGGAAGGTGATATCGGCGCCGCTGGCGTGAATATCGAAGACGTCCCCCAGGTGTTTCAGGGAGATGGCGGCGCACTCCAGGTGCCAGCTCGGCCGGACGCTTCCCCAGCGGGTTTTGTAGTACACCCCCTTCTTCAGTTCGCTGAGGGTGGACCGTTTCAGAAGGGTGAAATCCACCGGCGAGTCCTTCTCGTAATCATCGAGGTCGATGGTACGGCCATGCTGGACCTTGCTCAGGTCGATGTTGGACAATTTGCCGTAGTCATTGAATTTGGAGATGTCGAAATAAACCGAGCGGAGCTTTTCATAGGCGTATCCCTTCCCCACCAGCTTTTCCACCATTCGGATCATATCGTCCACATGCTCGCTGGCCCGGGGATAAACCTCATCACCCTTGATGTTCAACTTGGCTATATCCCTCAGGAAGGCCTCCACGCAGCGGGAGGTGTAGGTGGCCAGGTCGGTGCCGGACCGTTCCGCCCCCCGTATGGAACGGTCCGCCAGATCCACGATGTTGGTTACATGTCTTACCTGATAGCCCCGATACTCCAGATACCTCCGCAGGAGGTCGGAGACGACGAACCGGCGGTAACTGCCGATATGGGGCACGTCGTGGACCGTGGGTCCGCAGGAGTACATCCGGACCTCCTCGGGCCGCAGGGGTTTGAAAAACTCCTTCTGCCTGCTGAGGGTATTGTAGAGGCGCAGTGTCGCCTCGCCTTTCTCCGTGAAGAGATCGGTGCTCAGATAGCGTTCCCCGCTGTCGGGAAAGATGACCACCAGTAGGCCCTCGTCCAGCTCCCGGGCCTGTTGGAGGGCGACGTGCATGGCGGCGCCGGAGCTCATCCCCACCAGAAGGCCCTCCTCCCGGGCCAGGCGCCGGGCCATTTCGAAGGCGTCTTCATCCAGGATGTTGACCGTCCCGTCGAGGCGGTTCCGGTCGAATATCCCCGGTCGATAGGATTCCTTCATGTTCTTGAGACCCTGTATCTTGTGCTGGAGATAAGGCTCGACGCCGATGATCCGGATGGCGGGATTGTACTCCTTGAGGCGACGGGACAGCCCCATGGCGGTCCCGGTCGTTCCCAGGGCCACGACCACCATGGTCACCCGGCCGCCGGTCTGCTGCCAGATCTCCTCCGCCGTGCCTTCGTAATGCGCCCGGACATTGTCGGGGTTGTTGAATTGATCCGTTCCGAAATACCGGTCGGGGTGCTCCCGCATCATGAGGTAGGCCGCCTCGATAGCGCCGTCCGTTCCCAGGTTCGCCGGCGTGAAGTGGAGTTCGGCCCCCATGGCCTTCAGGATCTTCTTTCTCTCCTCGCTGGCCGCCTCCGACATGGTGAGACAGAGGCGATATCCCTTGGCGGCCGCCACCAGGGCCAGGCCGATGCCCGTGTTGCCGCTGGTCGCCTCGAGGATGATCTTGTCTTTCGTGAGTTCCCCGCGCGCCTCCGCACCGTTGATCATGGCCAGGGCGGCCCGGTCCTTTATGGAGCCCCCGGGGTTGAAGCATTCCATCTTGGCGAAGATCCGCACCCGGGGATTACCGTTGAGGCGGCGTATTTCCACCAGGGGCGTGTTTCCTATCGTGGCCAGTATATCAGGGCAGGAGGGTTTCACAGGCGGCGCCAATCCCGTTCAACTGTCGAATTTCGGCAGGGGAATCTTCATAAAGGGCACCCCTTCCTCACGGAGGGCGTCCTCTTCCTGGGGCGTGGTGGTGCCGCGGATATTGCGCCGGTCTTCCTCGCCGCGATGGATGCGGAAAGCCACCTCGGCAAACCGGTCCCCCACGTTGTCGAAATATTTCTCGAGTTGCCGATTCAATTGTTCCAGATATCTCAAGGGCGAGATCTCCACCTGATCGCGGCCTGTCTCCGGGCGGGAGTCGCGGCCCACAATGTTCAACGGCGTCGGCGATATTTCCGCCTGCACGCTGCCGCAAACGGGGCAGGAAATCAGCCGCTCCGCCAACTGGCTTTCAAAAGACTTACGGTCCTGAAACCAGCCCTCGAACTTGTGCCCCCGTTCACAGCGCAGATCATAAACAATCACGGATTCTCTCCCCTTGGCACATCATTATTGCCATGTAAATCAAATACTTAAACCTTTTTTCCCGGCACGGAAAAAAACATTGGACATTCCGTCGGTAATTTTATATTTAGCTTCGCTGTCGGGATGTGGCCCAGCCTGGTAGGGCACTGCGTTCGGGACGCAGGAGTCGCGCGTTCAAATCGCGCCATCCCGACCACTTTTTTGCTCAGCCGCCCACTACCGACGCCATCTTGAAGATGGGCAGGTACATGGCGATGATCATACCGCCCACCACTCCACCCAGAAAGACCATCATGAACGGTTCCAACAGGGAGGTCAGGGCTTCCACCGCCGTATCCACCTCGTCGTCGTAAAAGTCGGCGATTTTGGCCAGCATGGTATCCAGGGCCCCCGTCGCCTCGCCCACGGCGATCATCTGCACCACCATGGCGGGGAAGATATCGGTCTCCGCCAGGGGTTCGGCGATGGTCTTCCCCTCGGCGATACTTTTCCTCGTTTCCAGAAGGGCCTGTTCGATGATCACGTTGCCCGCCGTTTTGCTGACGATCGTCAGGCCCTCCAGGATGGGCACTCCGCTGGACATCATGGTGGACATCGTCCGGGTGAACTTGGCCACCGCCACCTTCTTCAACAGGTCGCCGAAGACGGGGGCTTTCAGGACGGTGCGGTCAAAGAGGTAGCGCCCCCGCTCCGTGGCCAGAAAGCGGTTGAAGAGGATATACGCCACCACCACCACCCCGGCCATGAGGAGGAAATACTTCTGGGTAAAGGCGCTGGCGTTGACCAGGAACTGGGTGGGACCGGGAAGTTCCCCTCCCATCCCTTCGAACATCTTCTGGAAAACAGGGATGACCTTCAGGAGGAGCAGCGCCACGACGCCGATGGAAATGACCAGGACGCTGGCCGGATAGGTCATGGCCCCCTTCACCTTGGCCTTGAGCTTCATGGCCTTTTCCATGTAATTGGAGAGGCGTTGCAGGATCACATCGAGAATGCCGCCGCTTTCCCCGGCGGCGACGAGATTGACGAACAACTCGTCGAACACCTTGGGATACTTTTTCAGGGAATCGGAAAGGGTGGCCCCGCTTTCGATGTCCGTCTTCACCTCGGCGATGATCTTGGCGAAGGTCTTGTTCTGTTCCTGCTGGGAAAGGAGATCGAGGCACTGGATCAGGGGCAGGCCGGCATTGATCATGGTGGCGAAGATGCGGGCGAAGACCACGACGTTTTTTTCGGTAACCTTCTGTTTCAGAAAGGGAAGGTATTCGCTCAGGTCTTTCGGCTTGGGCTTGACGGTGATGGAACGGTATCCCTGACGACGCAGTTGGCTGCGGGCCGCCGCCTCGTCCGGGACCTCAAGCTCCCCCTTCTTGACATCCCCCCTGCGCGTCGTCGCTTCCCAAACAAATACCGGCATATGATCCTCCTATTCGACAACCGCCCAGATCGGCCAGCAGATGTTAACGACTTGAGTCATATCAGCCCTCTTTACCCCGGTGCACCCACAGCTTCCGAAAGATGTCATGGAGAAGAACCCCCGCGGCCACCGACACATTCAAAGAATCCAGTTTACCTATCATGGGAATGCATAAAAAGAAATCACATTTTTTTCGGATCAGTTCGCGGAGCCCCCTGCCCTCACTGCCCATGACCAAGGCAATCCGTCCGGCAAGGTCGAGGGAACGGACATCGCGCCCCACGCCGGCATCGGCGGCCGCGCCATAGACCCAGAAACCGGCTTCCTTGAGGCGATCCAAGGCCCGGGAAAGATTGCCCACCCGCGCCACCGGCAGATGGTATACCGCCCCCGCCGAGGCCTTGCCTACGGCCGGCGTCACGGAAGCGGTGCGGTCTTGGGGAATGATCACCCCGGTCGCCCCGAAACAGTGGGCCGAACGGACAATCGCCCCGAGGTTCTGAGGATCGGTGACCCCGTCCAAGACCACCACCACCTGACCGCTGAGATTCTCCTTGCGGGGAAGCTGCAGCAGCTCCTCGAAATCGGCATAGGCATAGGGTCGGATCAGCCCGACAATCCCCTGATGATGTTCCGTGCCCGCCATTTTGCTCAGCCGGGAACGCGCCGCCCCGCTCACCGGGATTGAGGCCCGTGCCGCTGCCTCCAGAACCTTCCGGAGCCGGGGGCCTTTCTCGTCCCCCGGAGCGACGTAAATCTGTCGGATCTCTCCCGGATTGGCCAGCAACGCCTCCCGCAGGGGGTTGACGCCGTAGATCACTGCGGGAGGATCTTTACTCCCCCCCCGGAAAGCTTCCTCAACGGCATTCATCGGTTATGCGAAGTTTCCTTTGCGTCCCTGGCTTTCAGACCCGACCCGATGTCCTCCACAATCCGCTCCGCCGCCGCCGCCGGATCGGCTGCCGTGCGGATGGGGCGGCCCACGACGAGATAATCCGCCCCGGCGGCCACCGCTTCTTCCGCAGACATGGTCCGTTGCTGATCATCGCCGGCTACGGCGCGGCCCCCGCGAATGCCGGGGGTCACAATCACGAAATCCCAGCCGCACGACGCCCGGATGGCGCCGATCTCCCAGGGAGAGGCCACCACCCCCGCCACGCCTGCCGTCCGGGCGAGACGGGCAAGATTTTCCACCGTTCCGAGAGCGCCGGTGCGGAAACCTATTTCCCGCAAATCCGCATCGTTTAGGCTCGTCAGGACCGTCACGGCCAACAGCAGGGGCAGCGGTTTGTCGAGTCGCGCCGCCGCCTCCCGCACGGCCGACACCGCGGCGCTCATCATCCGGCTTCCCCCGGCGGCATGGACGTTGAACATGGCCACCCCCAGCCCGACGGCGCCTTCCGCCGCCCGGGCGACGGTGTTTGGAATATCGTGATATTTTAGATCGAGAAAAACCCGGGCGCCCCGGGCCTGGATCTCTCCCACCAACGCCGGACCGTAAAGCGTAAAGGCCTCCTTGCCGACCTTGAACATGCCCACATGCCCCTGTAGCCTGTCCACCCACGAAAGGGCCTCACTCATGCCGCCGGCGCCTATATCGAGGGCAAAGATCAGCCTATCCCGGGCATCGTCATTCCGTATATTCATCATCTTCAATGAATTCCGTATGATCGAGGATCGGCCGGAAATTCTCCTTGGTGTACTTGAGATTCTCAGGATGGGCATATGTGACCTTCCCGGCCGCAATTTCCCGGAGAGCGGTGACGATCTCCCGGTTGTTCCGCACCTCCCCCAGGGGTTTCGCCCCTTTCAGAAGCTGCACTGCACGTTGCGAGGTGAGCAACACCAGGGCAAAACGGTTTTTCGCCTCCTTGAGGGAATCTTCCACGGTTATTCTGGCCATATGGATCAGCGACCTCCTTGATTGATCATTATCATTTGTCGAAATATCCGTACGGCGGCTTGGCCGCCGATAAAATTTCTCTTTTGTTTCTTTAACTTATACCTATCTAAAGGGATGGCCTCTTGGCAAGAAACGTGGAGATGATCGCCATCTGCCGCTCCCGCCGACATTTTTCCGCCAGATAGATGGCCTTCACCCGGGCGATGGCCTCTTCCAACCGATCGTTGACGACGATGTAATCATACCAGAAAACCTCTTTGATTTCATCCTCGGCCTTCAGAAAACGTCGCCTCCGCATCTCCTCATCCCCGTCCCCTCTTTTCCACAGGCGTTTGTGCAATTCCTCCAAATCGGGCGGCAGCACGAAGACGAAGACCCCTTCCGGATAGCACTCCTTGATGGCCCGGGCACCCCGGGGCTCCACGTCCAGGAGGATATCCCCCCCTTGTCGCCGCGTCTCCTCGATGACGACCCGGGAGGTGCCGTAAAGATGCCCGTAATTCTCCGCCCATTCGGCAAACTCGCCGGCCCGGATCTTCTCCTGAAAGACCGCGGCGGAGACGAAATGGTAATCTCGGCCCTCCACCTCCCCTTTCCGTGGTTCCCGGGTGGTATAGGAAACGGAAAATTTCAGCGTCGGAATCTCCTGGAGCAGAGAGCGGCAGATCGACGTCTTGCCCGTGCCGGAGGGCGCCGACACCACCATAATCAAGGAATCGTCATTCGACATTCTGTATCTGTTCCCGCAACTTAGCCAGTTCACTCTTGAGTTCGATGACCAGACGGGCGATTTCCCCATCCTGGCTCTTCGCACCGATGGTGTTGACCTCCCGGTTCATCTCCTGGATGAGAAAGTCCATCTTCCGGCCCACGGCCTCCTCCGCGGTCATAAAGTCCCGGAACTGACCGAGGTGGCTGTTCATCCGCACCACTTCCTCGGTGATGTCGCTCTTTTCGGCCAGAATGGCCACCTCCTGGTGGAGGCGGGACTCGTCGACAACCATTCCCGCCGTCAGCTCCCGGACACGGTCGGCAAGACGTTGCCGATATTCGACAACCACCTCCGGCGATCGCCGGGCGATTTCCTGGACAAGACGCTCGACCGTCCCCATACGCTCCGTCAGATCCCGGCCCAGGCTCTCCCCCTCGGCGTCCCTCATCGCCGTGAGTTTTTCCATGGTCTGCGTCAACACCTTCTCCAAACCCTCCCAAAGGGCAGGGATATCTTCTTCCCCTTCCCCGGTTACGAACAGATCCCGGAATCCCGCCATCATCTCCAGAGTCACCTCACCGGGGATACCCAGTTCCCTCCGGAGCTGGGCGAGCAGGGAGTGATATTGCCGCGCCAGGGGCAGATTGAGTGCCAACACCGGCGGCGCTTCCGAACCGCCGCCGTTCTCCAACCGCACGGAAACCTCGAACTTGCCCCGGGTGTAGCGCTCGCCGATCCTTTTTTTGATCTCCATCTCCAGTACGGACAGGGCCGCCGGCATACGTAGGGAGATCTCCAGATAACGATGGTTGAGGGACTTCATCTCCACCAGGATCCTCTTCCCGGCCGCGACGCCCTCCATCCGGCCAAAGCCGGTCATGCTCCTGATCATACTGCGTCCTTCCTTAGTTTCTGCAGTTGCCCGAGATACTTCCTCCGGAGGGCGTGCAGCATCACGGCGCTCTCCGGGGCGGCATAGTCCGGATAGGTCCAGGGTAGAGGCCTAAAAGACCCGTCGCGATAAATCAGGGTCAGATCCGCGTAGATGCCGTCCCGGAGGTAGGGTCGGTGGGCGAACCCCTTACCGGTGGCCAGAATCAGATGCGACTCGGCGAGGTAGCCGGGATCGATGTTGATCCGCCGCGCCTCTCCGATGGAAAACCGCCGCTCCAGATCGTTCGTCCAGAGCTTCACCTCCGGCAGGGCGTCCGGCGGCACGAGTTTGGCAAAGGAGACAAAACGGCGGCGCAGACCGGGGCCCATTTCCTGCTCATAATAGTCCGTGTACGAGAATTCTCGACAGGGGCCGATATAATCCGCCTCCCCGAAGCGCTCCATGAGGAGGAGAAGAACCGCCCCGATCGTCTCTCGATCCGAACCGATGAGGCTCATAAAGAGATTTACCGGCTTCGCCGGACGGGGACGGCTCATAGGGTCCTCTTCAGTTCCTTTCTGGTCACCGTGGCGGTCCCCACTTTCCCCACGGCAATGCCTGCCGCCCGGTTGGCGATGAACGCCGCCTCCCGGAAGGTAGCCCCGGAGGCCATGGCCAGGGCAAAGACGCCGATGGCCGTGTCGCCGGCACCGGTGACGTCGAAAACCTCCCGGGCCTCGGCGGGAAATTCCGTGTGGCGGATAGCGCCGTTTCCTTCGAAGAGACTCATCCCCTCCTCGCCCCGGGTGATGAGGAGGGCCTTGAATTCACATTTCTTGATCAGCTCCCGGCCCGCTCGGAGCAGCGAGGCGCGGTCCACAATGTCGAATCCCGCTGCCCGGGCCGCCTCATGATGATTGGGAGTGACGATGTCGAAACCCCGGTAGAGACCGAAGTCCGGCTTCTTGGGATCCACGCAGACCACGACTCCCGATCCGGCGAATACCCGGCGGACGCCCTGGAGGAGAGAGGGCGTGACAACCCCTTTACCATAATCGGAAATGACCACGGCACCCAGTTCCGGGCGCAACGACTCCATATAGGCGATTATCCCGGCGATGGTCTCCTCGCCCACGGGCATACGGCTTTCCCGGTCGAAGCGCACCACTTGCTGGCCGTGGGCCACGATGCGCGTTTTCAGCGTCGTAGGACGGCGGTCTTCGGTGAAGATCCCCTCCGTGGCGATTTCCTTGTCCGCCAGTTCCCGAAGGAGGCGCCTTCCCGTCTCGTCGTTCCCGATCACCCCCACCCCGAAAACCCGACCGTCCAAGGCATGAATATTGTTCATGACATTGGCCGAACCGCCGAGGAGCAGGTGGTCCGAATGGACATCCACCACCGGTACCGGGGCCTCGGGGGAAATCCGCACCACCTTTCCCCTAATAAAATGGTCCACCATGATGTCCCCCACGACCAACACCTTTGCCAGGGGGAATCGCTCCATGATTTCCAACATTCTTTTTTTCGTTAACAGCCGGGTCATGGCTTGGGGCGCTCCTATCTGGAACTAATAATTACAGTAACAGAATTTTTACTTCTATTTTAAGAAAAGGTGTTTTGTCAATCACTAAAGTCATTCTCCTTCCCAAAGCAATCGCCCGGCAGGAATATTTCCGTTGACTTCACAGCATACATCCGCTAAAATACACACGTTTTACAATATTACCATCAGCGGGGGCCAATAAGGGCTATATGTTCCGTTCCATCATTCTCGTAGCCGTAAGTGTAATCATTACGGCATTTTTTGCATCCTCCGTGGTTGTTTACGCCCTCCTGGGGGCCGCAGAGAATTCCCTCCACAAGGTCGCCCGGATCTGGGCGCGGGTTCTTTTGGCCATCAGCAATGTCCAGGTGCGGGTCATCGGCCGGGAGCTTCTGGATGAGGAACGGCCGTATATCTTCATGTCCAACCACCAGAGCGACTTCGACATCTTCATCATCCTGGCCCATCTGCCGGGTCAGTTCCGTTGGATCGCCAAGAAGGAGCTCTTCCGGATTCCCGTTTTCGGCCGGGCGATGAAAAACGCCGGATACATAGAAATCGACCGCCAGCATCACCAGCGGGCACTGCAGAACCTGGCGGAGGCCGCCCGAAGGATCCGGGAGGGCAAAGCGGTGATGAGCTTCCCGGAAGGAACCCGGAGCAAGGACGGGACGGTGAAACCTTTCAAGAAGGGGATGTTCCATCTGGCCCTGGAAGCCCGGGTCCCCATTGTGCCCATCACGATTATCGGGGCGGCGGAAATAATGCCCAAACGGTCCCTGAAGATCAATCCCGGCCGGATCACCATGGTCATCGACAAACCCATCGATGTCCAAGACTATACCGATGCCTCGCGGCCGGAACTCATGGAGCGGGTCCGGGGAATCATCATCAGGAACTTCGAGGCCTGGCAGGAACCGAAAAGGACATGACGGAAAAACCGAAAACTGGCAAAAGGAAAGCGGAAATAATCGGCATTGTTTGTTTCGCCGCCGGATTGTTCCTCATCCTCAGCCTCGCCTCCTACCATCCCGACGATCCCTCTTTCACCCGCTTCCTCCCGGGCAACACGGAGGTTCACAATCTCATCGGCGTCTTCGGGGCCTATACCTCGGACAGCTTGATTCGGATCTTCGGATTCAGCGCCCTTTTCTTTCCTGTCGTCCTCTTCGTCTGCTCCGGGAAATTCTTTCTTGACGGCGGCTTCCGCATCACCTTCTCCCATGGAGGCGGGGCGCTGCTGTTCCTGCTGTCCTTTTCCGGACTGGCGGCGCTGATCATCCGGGAGATATCCGTCCACGGTCTACCCCTGCGGGCGGGGGGTATTCTCGGCGACGCGGTCCGGTCCTATCTCACCCACTATTTCAACCTGGCCGGCGCCATGATCATCCTGTTGCTGATGCTGGTACTGGCCTTCATGCTCATGATCCGGCTGTCCATGGTTGCCCTGGCAATAGGGTTCACCGGTCGAATCCGGGAGGGAGGGCGCCGGCTGCAGGCTCTGGCCGCCGGATTTCGCCCCCGGCCAAACCGGGAAGCAGCGCCGCCGCCCCCTCGGTCGTCCCGGGGCGAGGAGGCCCCCCGCATCGAGGAACGGGCCGCCCCGCCGGAAAAGGGTAGGGCCGTCAAGCCAACCCAGACCCACTTCGATTTCTTCCCCGCGCCGGGAACCTTCAACCTCCCCCTGTTGGAGCTGCTTGAGGAACGGAAGCGCCAGGATACGCGCCTCAAGAAGGAAAGTCTGGTCATGAACGCCCGGATCCTGGAAAAGAAACTCGCCGATTTCGGGGTGGAGGGCAAGGTCACGGAGATCCATCCCGGACCCATCATCACCCTCTATGAACTGGAGCCGGCCCCGGGGGTCAAGATCAACCGGATCACCAACCTGGCGGACGATCTGGCCCTGGCCCTGAAGGCCGCCAGCATCCGCATCATCGCCCCCTTGCCCGGCAAGGCGGTTATCGGCATCGAGATCCCCAACCTGGAAAGGGAGGCGGTGCACCTCCGGGACGTCTTGGACTCCGCCGTCTTCAGCGAAACCCGGAGCAAACTCCCCATCGCCCTCGGGGTGGACATCATGGGTTCGCCGGTCGTTCAGGATCTTACCCGCATGCCCCACCTGCTCATCGCCGGCACCACCGGATCGGGAAAGAGCGTCTCCCTCAATGCCATGATCTGCAGCATCCTCTTTCAGTCATCCCCCGAGGAGGTCAAGTTCCTCATGATCGACCCGAAGCGGATTGAACTGTCGGCCTACGAGGGGATCCCCCACCTGATGCATCCCGTCGTCGTGGACCCGAAGAAGGCCGCCCAGGTACTCAAATGGGCGGTGGAGGAGATGGAGCGGCGCTACGCCTTCATCGGCGAAATCGGCGGGAAGAGCATCGAGGCTTACAACAAGCAGGCGGATAAGGAAAAGCTGCCCCGCCTGCCCTATATCGTCATCGTCATCGACGAGCTGGCGGACCTGATGCTGGTCGCCCCCCGGAACGTGGAAGAATCACTGGCCCGTCTCGCCCAGATGGCCAGGGCCTCGGGTATTCACCTCATCATCGCGACGCAGCGCCCCTCCGTGGACGTCATCACCGGCGTCATCAAGGCCAATTTCCCCACCCGCATCTCTTTTCAGGTCTCTTCCAAGGTGGATTCCCGGACCATCCTCGACCAGTTGGGGGCGGAGGCCCTGTTGGGGGCCGGCGACATGCTCTTCATCCCTCCGGGAACCTCGAAGCTGACCCGCATCCACGGCGCCTTTGTGACGGACCGGGAAATCGGCCGGATCGTGGATTTCCTCCGGAAGCAGGGACAGCCCGACTACGATCCCTCGCTCACAGAATACGAATCGACGCTCGAAAACCCGGAACGGGACAAGGAGGACTTCGACGAGAAATACGACGAAGCGGTGGAACTCGTCGCCGATCTCGGCCAGGCTTCCATTTCCCTGGTGCAGCGTTATCTGAAGATCGGCTACAACCGGGCGGCCCGGATCATCGAACGAATGGAGGCGGAGGGGGTAGTCGGGCCTTCCGACGGTGTGAAACCCCGCAAGGTACTGGCCAGAAAACATCCTCCCCATTGAGGGACGACAATTCCGAGCACATAGTGACGACGTTTTTTCGGGTTCATCCATAATGGCCAAGCGAAAACAGACCTTTCATCTCATAAGCCTGGGATGTCCGAAGAACCTCGTCGATTCCGAAGTGATGGCGGCGCTCCTCGCCGAAGGGGGTTACCTTCCCGTCGCCTCCCCGGACGCCGCGGACGTCATCATCGTCAACACCTGCGCCTTCATCATGCCGGCCAAGGAGGAGGCGATCGAAACGATTCTCCTGGCCGCCGACTATAAGCGCACCGCCGCCTGTCGGCTGTTGATCGTCGCCGGTTGCCTTCCCCAGCGTTACGGTCCCCAACTGGCCCGGGCCCTTCCCGAGGTGGATCTCTTTCTCGGTACGGCCGGCGTCCCCCACATCGCCGGACATCTGGACCGTCTCCTGGCCGACCGAGGGAAAGGGGCGAAAATCCATATCGGCAAGCCGGACTTCCTCATGACGGCGGCACATCCCCGCCGGTTGCTGACACCGGGACATACGGCCTATCTCAAGATCGGGGAAGGCTGCAACAACCGTTGTTCCTACTGCATCATCCCCACCATCCGCGGTTCGGCCCGGAGCCGCCCCGTGGGGGATATCCTGGCCGAGGCCCGAGAACTGGTCCGGCGGGGGGTTAGGGAGATCATCGTCATCGCCCAGGACACGACGGCCTACGGGCGGGATCTGCCCGATAGACCCACCCTGCCCTATCTTCTCCGGGAACTGGCGGCCGTGGCGGGGCCGGCCTGGATCCGCCTGCTGTACACCCACCCGGGGAAAATCACCCGGGAGTTGATCCGTTGTCTTTCCCGGGAGGACAAGATCTGTCCTTACCTGGACATGCCGGTTCAACACAGCGACGGAGAACTTCTCCGGCTCATGAACCGCCGGGGCGACCTGCCGTCCCTTCGGCAAACGCTGCGACTGATCCGTGAGGAAGGTCCGGAAATCGCCCTGCGCACCTCCCTTATCGTAGGCTTTCCCGGGGAAACGAAAAAGAAGTTCGAAGGGCTGGTGGATTTTGTCCGGGAGGCCCGCTTCGACCATCTGGGGGTTTTCACATACTCCCGGGAAGAGGGAACGGCGGCGGCACGACTTTCCTCCCGCATCCCCGAAAAAGAGAAACGGCGGCGCCTGGAGCTGCTCATGGAGGAGCAGGCGGCGATTTCCGCGGCCATCCTCAACGGGAGGATCGGAGCGGTGATGGAGGTCCTGGTGGAGGGGGAAAGCGAACGGCGTGATTATCCCTACATCGGCAGGAACCGATGCCAGGCCCCGGAGATCGACGGCGTCACCTTCGTTCGCGGCCGGGGTGTCCGCATCGGCGGTTTTTGCCGGGTCCGCATCGAGGCGGCGGATACCTATGACCTCTTCGGCGAAGTCGTTGACAATTAATCCCAAAGGCCATATAAGGACCCCCATGCACGATATGGCAACCGTTTTTGCAAGGTACCGGGAGGACCTCCAGCGGGTGGAAGACTGCATGGCCGCCTCCCTCCGCACGGACATCAGTCTCATCCCCCAGGTAAGCCGGCACCTCATCGGCAGCGGCGGGAAGCGGTTTCGGCCGTTGCTCCTCATGGCCGCCGCCGCCCTTTGCGGATACGAAGGGGACCGGCGCCATCCCCTGGCCGCCGTCATCGAGTTCATCCACACCGCCACCCTTCTCCACGACGACGTCGTCGACAACGCGGACATGCGCCGGGGAAGGAAGGCCGCCAACAACGTCTGGGGCAACGCCGCGAGCGTCCTTGTGGGGGACTTCCTCTATTCGGAGGCCTTTCAGCTCATGGCGGCGCACGGCAACATGGAGATCATCCGGGTGCTGGCCGGCGCCACCAACCACATGGCCGCCGGCGAGGTATTCCAGTTGATGAAAAAAGGGGACCCGGAGATTTCCGAAACGGACTACCTGACCATCATCGAAAAGAAAACCTCACGCCTGATCTCCGCAGCCTGCACCGTCGGGGCGCTCCTGGCGGGAGCTACGGAAGAAAGGGTGGAAGCCCTGGGCGGTTTCGGTCTAAATCTCGGCTTCGCCTTCCAGATCGTCGATGACGCCCTGGATTACACGGCCAACGAGGAGGAATTCGGAAAGGCCGTCGGCAAGGATCTGGCGGAAGGAAAGCTTACCCTGCCCCTGATCCGGACTCTGCACCGCTGCCCGGCGGAGGAAAGGCAGATCATCATCGGGATCGTCACCGACCCGGAACGGGACGAGGGGGCACTACGCACCGTCTTTTCCATCATCAAAAGGCACGACGGCCTCCCCTACACCCTGGAGATGGCCCGCCGCTACGTAGAAACGGGGAAGAGCAGGCTGAACGGGTTCCCCGACATCGCTCCCCGGCGCGATCTCCTGGCCCTGGCGGATTACGTGACCGCCAGAAAATTCTGATCTTCCGGCATTCTTCTCCCCTCGAACCTCAGGGGCAAATCTCCACGCCAAAGCCGAAAGCCGGCGTCACCGCCTCCCGCAACTCCCGGACCGCCCGGGGAAGATATTCCAGCAGGTCGCCGGCGGTGAGGCCGTCCTCACCCAACCGGGCAGCCGCCAGATCGCCGGCCCGGCCGTGGAGGAAAACCCCCATCCGGATCCCTTCCCGCCAGGGCAAGCCCATGGCAAACATGGCGGCGACGGCACCGGTGAGCACGTCCCCCGATCCGGCGGTGGCCATGCCGGGATTGCCCGTCATGTTCACATAAACCCCGCCCTCGGGAGAGCCGATCAGGGAACGGGCGCCCTTCAGGACGATATGGGCGCCCCAGGAGGCACAGGCCTCCTGAAGAACGTCGAGACGCCGTCTCTTGATCTCCGGAACCGCATGGCCGGTGAGGCGTGCCATCTCCCCGGCATGAGGGGTAAGCACCGTGGGGAAAGATCTCCCCTTCACCAGTTCCCGGTGCCCCGCCACCGCCGTGAGGCCGTCGCCGTCAAGGAGGAGCGGTTTGGCGATGACGGGAACGAGACGGCGCACGAGGTTCTGTGTGGCCGGAACCAGGGACAGGCCGGGGCCGATGACCACCATGTCCACCTGCTCCGCCACCGCGCAGAGGGTGTCGAAGTTGTCCGCCGCCACAGCCCCTTCCGGAGTCTCCCGTAGGGGAAGGAAGACGAGCTCCTTACCCTGGGCGGCGATGGCGGGGATGGCCGACGCCGGCGCGGCCAACCGGGCATAGCCGCCGCCGGTTTTCAGAAAGGACATGGCGGCGAAGTAAGGGGCCCCGAAATAGTTCGCCGCCCCGGCGATAAAGAGCACATCCCCCATGGCGCCTTTATGGACGTCGCGCCCCCGGGGGGGCAGCGGCAGGGGATCGTTGAACCGGATCCGCAATTCGTCCCCGGAGTAGAAGGAAGGGGGGAAGGAGATGTGGGAAACGTATAACCTACCCCCCTGTTCGCAGCCGGGGTGCAGGACGTTGCCCGGTTTGGGAAGGCCGAAGGTCACCGTGCAGTCCGCCCGGACGGCGGCCCCCATGATCTCCCCCGTCTCCCCGTTGACCCCCGAAGGAATGTCGAGACTCAGGGCCCAGGAGCGCCGGGTGTTGATCAGGTCCACCACCTCGCGGTGCAGTCCCCGAACCTCCCGGTCCAGGCCGGTGCCGAAGATGGCATCCACAATCCCGTCGGCATGCATAAGGTCCCGCCGGACCTCCGCCGCGGTTTCCGGATGCCGCACCTCCACCGACAGGGCGGACAGGATGTCCCGATTCACCTTCGCCGCCCCACGGAGCCGCCCGGGATCGCCCAGGAGATATACCCGCGGGCACCCGCCGTTGGAAAGGATTTTTCGGGCCACGACAAAGCCGTCGCCGCCGTTGTTTCCCAAACCACAGACGATCGCGTATCTCTTGCCCCTGATGCCCCGTTCTTTCGCCAGGACCCCGACCGCCGCCTGACCGGCGTTTTCCATGAGGATTTCCTCGGAAAGCCCCAACTCCTCCCCGGCGCGGCGGTCCAACACCCGCATCTCTTCCACCCGGCTGATTTTCATCTTGAATCCTCTTCGTGAAAAAGCTGTTTCTTTTCATTATATTTTGTTACAATCAAGCCGTCAAGCATCGGGAAGCCGCCGGGCGACCGACCATCTTCATTGGAGGAAGGCCATGAAAAAGACGTTGTTGTTCGTCACGCTGCTGTTGCTGGCGGGAAGCCCCCTGTGGGGAGAGAACTATACCTTGAAGGGAAACATGGACGCGGCGATCCGCTATGAGCTTCAGGAACAGATCCGGACCGACGGGGGGATCAAGAAACTTGTTTTGAGCTTCGTCATCCCCCAGAGCTTCACTTCCCCCACCTACAGTCAAAAAATAGAGGATTTCCGGGCCGACTTCAGCCCCGAACCTCAGGATCGCTCCGAAAGCAGGGACAAACGGGGCAACCTGGTCCTGACGGCGACCTGGTACACGGTTCCCGCGGCGGTGAATGTCCGGCTTTCCTGCCGGGCCGACAGTAAAACCCACCTGACGACCCTGGAGACCCGGGCCCCCTTCCCCCTTCAGAACCCGGGACCGGAATTCACCGATTATCTCGCCGCCACGGAACAGGTCCAGGCGGACGATCCCCGGATCAGGAAACTGGCCGCCGAACTGACCAAGGGGGTGACAACGGAATACGACGCCGTGCAACGCATCGTTTCCTGGGTGGTGGACAATGTCCGCTACGTCACGCCGCCGGTGCGCTACGACGCCCTGTACTCCCTGGAATCGGGTAAGGGAAACTGCCAGAATTACTCCCATCTGAGCGCCGCTCTCCTCCGTTCCGTGGGGATTCCCACCCGGATCGTCGTGGGGGTCACCCTCAACCAGCCCTACGATATCTCCTGGAAACAGGGGGTGCTTACCTTCAAGATGGGTCAGGGGCGTCATTCCTGGATCGAGGCCTGGTTCCCCGATCTGGGCTGGGTGCCCTTCGATCCCCAGAATTCCGTCCTCTTCGTCTCCAACCGCTTCATCCGTATCGAAACGGGGCGGGACAACAACGAGGCCAAGAACGACGGCCTCATGAGATGGTCCCAGGCGCCGGGAGCTCGGAGTCCGCC
>JAGPFL010000063.1 GCA_018056545.1 Syntrophobacterales bacterium | reverse complement strand
CGCTGGCCGTGGGAGCCGACGGGGTGGATGTGGGACAGGAGGATATGCCTTATCCCCTGGCCCGGAAGATCCTGGGGACGGGGAAGATCATCGGCCTTTCCGTGGAGACCTGGGAGGATGTGGAGGCGGCGGAAAAATGGGATGTGGATTATCTGGGCGTGAGCCCTGTCTTTGCCACGCCGACCAAGACCGATACGAAGGGAAACTGGGGTTTGGAGGGTATCGCCCGGATCCGGGCCTTTTCCCGTCACCCCCTGGTGGCGATCGGCGGTCTCAATGCGGCCAACACCGGGGCGGCGGTGCAAGCCGGTGCGGACGGCATCGCCGTCGTTTCGGCGATCTGTGCCGCCCCGGATCCCTTTGCGGCGGCCCGGGAATTGTGCCGCATCATCGCCGAAAACCGGAAACGGTGACGACACCCCTCCTGGCCGACTGGTGAACAGGGCGTGATGAACGGATCCCGTCAAGCGGCGGCCGGTGAGCTGCTGGTGGTTTTCGACTATTCGGGGACCCTGTCCCTGGATGCCGCGGCCTTCGCCCGTCCCGTTTCTCTGGCCGGGGAACTTTACCGTTCCGGACTGATCGATTTCGGCGTCGCGGCACCGGAAACATTCTGGAACCGGATCGTCAATCCCACCTGGGAGGAGGGAAGCCTCGGCTTCGCCCCTTACTGTCGCCTCATCGTGCGGGAGCTCTGCGCCGGCTGGAGCGAAGAGAGAAGGAAGAATTCCCTCGCGGCGCTGGAGCGGGCAGCGGCCATGTTCGTGACCCGTTATCTCGCCTCGTCCCTGATTCACCCCGCCTGGTATCCCCTGCTCAGAGGGCTTGTCGAGGAGTCCCGGGTTGCCGTCGTGGTCGCAACGGATCATTATGCCGAAGCGACAACGGCAATCGGCCATCATTTCAAAACGATGGGGATACAAGCCCGGCCGCTGTCCGCAGCGAAAACCTCTTCCGAACGGAACGTTTACATCGCCAATTCCGCGGATCTTGGCTATCGCAAGGATCAGGAGGGATTCTGGCGACGCCTCCGGCAGGAGATCGGGGATGCCGCCGGATGTGAGGTCCTCCTGATCGACGATTTTGGCGGCAACGAGGCGGCCGGTGACGATTACGGCCGTCAGGAAAAGGTGGCGGAACGACAGCGGCAGACGGCGGCGATCCTGGCGAGGATTTTTCACGGCCGGGTGACGATCCTTCCTTTTGTTCTTCCTGACACCGAGGGCCGCCCCGAAGAGACGAAGTCCCTCATCGAAGCCGTAAGTACCCGAATTTCAGGCATTGTAACCGGTTCCTACCCGTCGCGGTAGCTTGAGCGGCCATGAAGAAAATGGGCTTTCCCATCCTCGATTGAAACATTCATGACGGATTACCGTTATCAAGGGCGATGAAGATATATTTCTCCCTCTTCAAGGGGAGATCCAGAGGAGGTGGGGCTAATTCGATAAGACCTATCCCCGCCTTGATCCTCCCGTTGCAGGGGGGTAGCTTTTTAAACTAATGATTTCAAATACTTAATGATGCGCAATCGGATGGAAGATAGATTGCCGACCGCTGAAGATGCCACGGCATTTCCGGATGAGTTTTCCAGCGCGGACGGCGGGAAACGTGTTTAGCGCCTCCCTGGTCAATCCCCCGGGCGGTGATCCGGGGGTTTATCTGGAGCTGAAATACCGGCGCCGGGCCCTCCTCTTTGACCTGGGCGAGATCAACGTCCTGCCGCCCCGCAACCTCCTCAAGATCGAACTGGTCTGTGTGAGTCACACCCACATGGACCACTTCATCGGCTTCGATCACCTGGTGCGGGTCTGTCTGGGCCGGAACCGCCGCATCGCCCTCTTCGGTCCGCCGGGTTTCCTCGCCCAGGTAGAGGGGCGCCTCCAGGCTTACAACTGGAACCTCGTTACGGAGTATACCAATGATTTCGAGATCGTGGCCACGGAAATCGAACCCGGAGGCTGGATGCGGACCCGCCGCTATTCGTGCCGTCGCGCCTTCCTCCGCGCCGGGGAGGAAGAGCGGCAGGTCTTTTCCGGAACACTCATGACGGACCGTTATTTCTCCCTGCACGGGGCCTTTCTGGACCATCGGATCCCCTGCCTCGCCTTCCGCCTGGAGGAGAAGCAGCGGATCAACATCCGCAAAGACGCGTTACAGGAACTGGGTCTGCCGACCGGTCCCTGGCTCAACGAACTGAAAGACTGCCTTATCGACGGACGACCGCCGGATTTCCCCGTGCGGATCCGCTGGCGGGAAGGAGAGGGGGTATGGCGGGAGCGACAGGTGCCGTTGGGCGAACTGGCGGCCGGGATCGTACGGATCACCCCGGGGCAAAAGATCGCCTATGTCACCGACACGGTATACAACGCCGCCAATATCCGCACCATCCTGGCCCTGGCCCGGGGGGTGGATATCCTTTTCATCGAAGGTTCGTTTCTTCAAGAGGATGCCGAACAGGCGTCCCGGAAATATCACCTGACAGCCCGGCAGGCCGGAATGCTGGCCGGGGCGGCGGGAGCGAAACGCCTGGTCCTCTTTCACTTTTCCCCGAAGTACCGGGGACGGGAAGGGGAGCTACTGGCGGAGGCCGACGCGGCGTTTCGACAAGCGACCTCCGGCGCGGGGTTACCTCTCGAACCGCCGGATTTGCCGCGAGGGGGGGCGGTATGATACAGAGCGTAATCAATCATCGCGCATCTTGCAGTTTTCCCTGGGTTAATATCGGCTGCTTATAGGTGTCTAACGGATAATACGATGATTGGCCGCTGTCTATAGCGACCCACATCCCCGGGGTGCCTCTTTATCACAGAATAAATTTGGCCGGCTTTGTATGAAAAGGTCCATGACACCGCGACGATTTTCATGTTCCGTTGCCCCCGTCTAACGGGCCTGGGGGTTGCCCGGAAAATACCTCGGGAGATGTCGGGATCAGGACCCGGACCGGCAGGACAGAAGCAGCGCCTCCGCCTCCGCCAGCCCCTGCCGGTAGGCCTCGGCAAAAACGGTGTCGCCGCAACGGCAACTGAGAAAAAGCGGGGTGAAGATAATGGCCTGAAAGGCCTGAAAGGGATGGGAATTCTGGCCGTACAACTCCGCCAGCAGCTCCCCCGTCGCCCGGTGCCAATTTCGGAAATCCTCGGAATAAAAGGACATGTCCCGCAAAACCTCGAGCTGTGACAGTTGCTCCGCCAGGCGGGGATGCCCGGCGGCAGTGCGGTCATCCCGCCTTGTCTGCCGTCGGTCTCCGGGCCCGCTGCCGGTCTTCGTGGGGGCGGTGTTCATTTAACCACCATGCGGATCGCTTCCTTGAGATCCTGGGAGGCTTCTTTCCAGATGATGCTGATCATATGGTCCACGAGGATCTCATTGGCCCCCCGACTGCCGTAGGCGCCCATAGTCAGGGCGCCGCCTTTGTCCGCCGGTTTGTTCGCCTGGGGATACTTCTTCAGGAGGAGCCTTCCCAGATCGCCTTCCTCGCCTTTTTGCAGGGAGATGAGGTGGCCGAAGGCCGTGCCGAAATCCTCGATTTTGGTGACCTTGAGCTTCCAGATCTGCCGGGCGGTGTCGTAATGATCGAGAATCTTGCGCACCTGATCCGCCAACTCCGGCCGCTGTTTTGCCTCGCGGCTCTCCAGGAACAGTGTCGTTTCCACCTTGGCGTCGGCAAGGGACAGGGAGTACTCCTTGAAATTGAGACCCGTCTCTATCCTTCCCTCCAGTTTCATCAACGCCTTGACCGCCTCGAGGGAGGTCTGGGCAGCCGCCGGCATTGAAGTCGCGAAAAACAACATCAAAGCCACCACCGGGACGAGCAATCTTTTCATGGGCAACCCTCTCCAATCCTCTGGAACAACGGAACACCGGGACGGCTCAACCGCGCCGTGAAACCGCCTGTTCGAAATCACTTTGACAAGACGCTTTCCCATAACACACCGGGCCGCCAAAAATAAACCCAGGCGTTTATCCGCTTTCCAACGCCGCTGAACGACGGGCCATTATATATCCATAAGGGAATCCCCGACCGACGGCCGGCGGGGACTATTTTGACCAGTCATCCGTCAGTTTGATATTGGCCTTTGCCCAGGCGATAAGTTCCGATATGGAGGTGCCTTTGGGGAAGAACTCCACCACCCCTGCCTCCTTGACTTTGTGTATGTCGTTGTAATCCAGAAAACCTCCTGCGGTTACGCGGACATAGGAGAGATCCTCCTTTTTCAGGAGCTCCATCACCCGGGCGATATCCTCGATTCGCGCCCCGGGGAGGGTGGTGATGCCGATATGGTCCACTGCCTCCTGGAGCGCCGAGGCGACGATGGCCTCGGGACGCTGATTCTCCACGTATACGACTTCATAGCCCGCCTCCCGGAAGGCCACGCACAATTTTCCCACCGCATCCTCGTAGCCTTCGCCCAATTTCGCCATCAAGATCCTGATCGTACTGGTGCCGCTCATTTCGTCCCCCTTTTCCCTTCTGATTTACCATGACCCTGTAGAAGCCATCTTTGGTGCTTTTATCCTTCCCGTGCCGGTGGGAAATCGGTGTCGTAATACGTTTCCGTGTGAGAGATTCGTTATATTCCCGATACTTGCAGGAAAATCCGCCGTTGGCGGGGGCGGTTGTCGAAGTCGACAAGGACGATCTGCTGCCAGGTGCCGAGGACCAGGCGCCCGCTGTTGACCGGGATTACCACCGAGGGACCGAGAAGGGCGGCGCGGACGTGGGCGTAACCGTTGCCGTCCCCCCAGCGGGCGTCGTGGCGATAGGCGATGTCCGCTGGGGCGATGCGTTCCAGGGCGTCGATGAGGTCCCGGACGACGCCCCGCTCGTATTCGATGGTGGTGATGGAGGCGGTGGAGCCGGGAACGGAGATCAAGACCTGGCCTTCGCCGATTCCTGCCTCCCGGACCTGGGCGGCGACATCGCCGGTGATGTCGATGACGTCCGTTCCTCCCGTGGTGGCATATGATAACTGGCAACTATGGAAGATCATTTTTTTTCCTGACGCTTTATGCCATCTGAAACCACCGGCGTCTTTCCCGGTTCCCCCTTGAGATGCTCCCCACCGCCTTGTTGAGATAATATAACAGAATCGCAGGTAAAAGTCATTATCTCTTCCCGTCGTCGGGCAAAAATTTTTTGTCTTGCTTTGTTGGAAACCCCCCTTGCATTTCTCGCAACAATCCATAAAATAGAAGCCGAAACTAGGAAAGGAAAATCGACATGGCCCCCGACACACAACCGCCCCGATTACGACCGGACGACCAGGCGACAACGGATTATGGGACGACGCTTACCGAACCTCCCATGTATCGGGTGATCCTCCATAACGATCACTATACCGCCATGGATTTTGTCGTCGAGGTGCTTGTGCGGGTGTTCCATAAACCGCCGGCGGAGGCGACGAAAATAATGATGGATGTCCACAAGCGGGGCACCGGCGTCTGTGGCGTATATACCTACGACCTGGCTCTGACCAAGGTGCGGAAGGTTCACGCCATGGCGAGAAGCAGGGGCTTCCCGCTGAAATGCACCTTTGAACAGGATTGATGAAGCACCAGGAGTGAAACGATGAAGATAAGCGAAGAGCTCGATTCCATATTTCGCACGGCCTACACCGAGGCCAAGCTCCGTTCCCACGAGTACCTGACACCGGAGCATATCCTCTTTGCGGCCCTGTTCTATGAATCATCCAGCGAGATCATCCGGGCCTGCGGCGGGGATGTCAAACATCTCCAGACGCGCCTCGAGGATTTCTTCGCCACCAAACTTCCCAAGTTGAAGCGGGAGACCGATCCCGTCCAGAGCGCCAGCTTCCAGAACGTGATCGAGCGGGCGGTGTGGCATACCACGTCGGCCCAGAAGGGCGAGCTCGACATCGGCGACATCCTCATCTCGATTTTCGACGAGCGGGAGTCCTATGCCGCCTTTTTCCTCCACCGGGAGGGGATTACACGTCTTGACCTGTTGAACTATATCTCACATGGCATAACCGCGGCCCCCCGGGAAAAACCCGGGACCGGGGAAGGGGAGAAAAAAACGGCGCCCGCTACCAAGGAAAACAAGATTCTGGCCACCTTCACGACCGAGCTGGTGCAGAAGGCCAAGGCGGGAGAGCTGGATCCCCTCATCGGCCGGGAGGATATCCTCGAGCGGACGATGCAGGTCCTCTGTCGGCGGTACAAGAACAATCCCGTCCATGTGGGGGAGGCGGGAGTGGGCAAGACGGCCATCACCGAAGGCCTGGCCCAGTTGATTGCCCGCAACGAGGTGCCCAAACCCCTGAAGAACGCCAAGATTTACTCCCTGGACATGGGGGCGTTGTTGGCGGGGACCCGCTTCCGGGGGGATTTCGAGGAACGCCTGAAAAAGGTGATCGCCGAACTGCAGAAGCTCCAGAACGTGATCCTGTTTATCGACGAAATCCACACCATCGTCGGCGCCGGCGCCGCCTCGGGAGGCGCCATGGACGCCTCGAATATCCTGAAGCCCGCCCTGACGTCCGGCAAGATGAAATGCATCGGCGCCACCACCTACGACGAATACCGGAAATGCCTGGAAAAGGACCGGGCCCTGTCCCGACGTTTTCAGTCCATCGACATCCCCGAGCCGTCCGTAGCGGATACGGTGAGCATTCTCCAGGGCTTGAAGGAGCGTTACGAAACCTACCACCAGGTCGCCTATACCGACGAGGCCCTGCAGGCGGCGGCGGAACTGGCCGCCCGTCACATCAACGACCGTTATCTCCCCGACAAGGCCATCGACGTCATGGACGAAGCGGGCGCCAAGGCCCGTATGTATCGAGACGAGAACGAGGGGATCGTAAACATCCGCCCCGAAGACGTGGAGCGCATCGTGGCCAGGATGGCCCGGATCCCCGAACGATCGGTTTCCTCTTCGGAGAGCACCCGTCTCCGCTATCTCGACGTGGATCTGAAGACGCGGATCTTCGGGCAGGATCAGGCCATCGACAAAGTCGTCCAAGCCATCCGCCGGTCCCGGGCGGGTTTCGGGGAGGCCGACAAACCCGTGGCCTCCCTGCTGTTTGCCGGCCCCACGGGGGTGGGGAAAACGGAACTGGCCCGGCAACTCGCCCTGTCCTTGGGGATCCCCCTGCATCGCTACGATATGTCGGAATACCAGGAAAAGCATACCGTCTCCCGTCTGGTCGGGGCTCCTCCCGGCTATGTGGGATTCGAGGAAGGAGGTCTCCTCACGGAGGCCATCCGTAAATCGCCCCACGCCGTGCTCCTGTTGGACGAGATCGAAAAGGCCCATCCGGACATCTTCAACACCCTCCTCCAGGTCATGGACTACGCGACCCTTACGGACAACAACGGCCGGAAGGCGGATTTCCGCAATGTTGTCATCATCATGACCTCCAACGCCGGGGCCCGGAACATCGGCCGGACGGAGATCGGCTTCGGGGAGCGCCGGATCAGCCGCCAGGCGGTAAGCGAGGCCCTCAAGAAGATCTTCAGCCCCGAGTTCCGCAATCGCCTCGATGCCATGGTGACCTTCAACAGCCTGACGCGGGACGATGTGATCAGCATCGTAAGGAAACAGCTCCAGGAATTCCAGCAGCAACTGGCGCCCAAGCATATCGCCCTGGAGGCCACGGACGCCGCCGTGGAATGGCTGGCGGACAAGGGCTACTCCGACGACTTCGGGGCCCGTCAGATTGCCCGGCTGATCCAGGAGGAGGTGAAGGATTTCTTTGTGGAGGAATCCCTCTTCGGCAGACTGGCGGCGGGAGGCAGGGTCCTGGCCGACCTGTCGGAAGGAAGGCTGGCCCTGACCGTTCTCGATGCCCATATTCCGGCTTAATGAAAAGTTGCGGTTCCCCCCGCCCGCCCTGGCGGCGCCGGGAGGACTCCTGGCCGTGGGCGGCGATCTGGCGCCGGAGCGCCTCCTGCTGGCCTACCGGCACGGGATCTTCCCCTGGTTCAGCGACGGTGATCCCATCCTCTGGTGGTCTCCGGATCCCCGTTTTGTCCTTTTCCCCGACCGTCTCCTCATCCCGCGCAGCCTGCGGCAAATCTTAAGGCATGGACTTTTTACCGTCACTTTCGATGCCTGTTTCGCCGAGGTGGTATCGGCCTGTCAGGAGGATAGGCAGGGTCGGGAAGGGACATGGATCACCGACGGGATGAAGACGGCTTACGTAAGACTCCATGAAATGGGCCTGGCCCATTCCGTGGAGACCTGGCGGGAAGACAGGCTGGTCGGGGGACTGTACGGCGTTTCCCTGGGCAGGATATTTTTCGGGGAGTCCATGTTCAGCAGGGTGGCCGACGCCTCCAAGACGGCGTTGGCTACCCTGGTTCGGTGTCTTGCGGCCCGGAAATTTTTGCTGATCGACTGCCAGGTCTACACCGAACACCTCGACCGCCTGGGGGCGGAGCTGATTCCCCGGGATGAGTTCCTCCGTCTCCTGGGCCGGGCGCTGGACCAGGAAACCCTCCAAGGCAGTTGGCGGTTCTTCGGCGAGGGCGACAGCTTCGCTTATCCTCATGGGGTGGGCGCAGCCGCTGCCCCGGGCCGGGAACCTCATGGCCGTTGTGCGGACCGGAGCCGAGGTTCCCCGGGGATGACCGCCGTTCTTGCCGCATCCCGCCGCCGGGCGGCCTCCCCTTACTTCACCTCCGTAAACGGCTGACGAACCCTGTATCATGAGCGCTCTTCGCCCTGACTGTCTGCGGGGGAAGGGAATGACAAAAGGGTCTTCCGACAGGAATAACAACTGTCTTACCCTCCCGCGAAGGGGGAAAATCATTTATTAAATCGTTGTCAGAAGGGGAAAAAAGGTTTAATAGAAACAAACGAATCTGGAGGAGGTAGGGGTTATGAAAAAGAAGGAGATGGACTATTTTACGGCCCTTTATGATGTGGCCCGGGTAATCAATGCCTCCCTCGAACCGGCCCGGGTCCTGGCAAAGATCGTCCAGAGCGTGGCGCAGGCCATGGACGTCAAAGCGGCGAGCATCCGCCTCCTCGATGACCGGGAGAAGAAACTGCTTCTGGGGGCGTCCTTTGGCCTCTCGGACGCCTATATTCACAAGGGGCCGATCCTTGTGGAGGAAAGCGGCATCGACCGGAAGGCACTGCGGGGGAAGAGGATCTACCTCAAAGACGCCCAGACGGACAAAGGTTTTCAGTACGGAGAAAAGGCCAAGGCCGAGGGGATCAAATCGGTGCTGGTCGTGCCGTTGCTGGTGGAGAAGAAGGCCATCGGCGTCCTGAGGGTTTACAGCGAAAGGCTCCGGGAGTTTCAGGATCGGGAGCTGCAGTTTCTCCAGGCGGTGGCCGATCTCAGCGCCATCGCCATCGAAAACGCCCGCCTCCATCAGATGCTTCAACTACGGTGCGAACTGATGACGGCCCACAAATATCGCATAGACGACAATTGAGGGAGGTAAAGACGATGATTCGCCTCGGCATCAACGGTTTCGGAAGGATTGGGCGGCAGGTTCTCAAGGCCGTCATGGAGAGGTATCCCCAGACCCTGCAGGTGGCGGCGGTCAACGACCTGTTCGACGTGGAGACCAACGCCCATCTGTTCCGGTACGACACCAATTACGGCCGCTTTTCCGGAGAAGTGGCCGTGAAAAAGGACAGTTTCCTCATCAACGGCCAGGCCGTGCGCAGTTACTCCTTCCGCGACCCCGCCGCCATCCCCTGGGATGACGAGGGGGTGGATATCGTCATTGAAAGCACGGGACTTTTTCTCACCGGTCCCAAGGCCGCGGCTCACCTCCAGAGGGGGGTGAAGAAGGTGATCATCACCGCCCCGGCCAAAGAGGAGGACCTCACCGTGGTGATGGGGGTCAATCACAAGCAGTACGTTCCCCAGAAGCATCATATCGTTTCCAATGCC
>JAGPFL010000007.1 GCA_018056545.1 Syntrophobacterales bacterium | reverse complement strand
TCCCGGATCGTGTCCGCCAGGACCGCCAGGAGGTCGAAATTGAAACAGTTCATGGCATCGGGGCGATTCAGGGTGAGAATCAGGATGCCGTCTTCGGTTCTTTCTTTAAGCAGAATGTCAGCCATCTTTTTCCTCCTCTTTCGTAAGCACTTATACCTTCAGATCGCCCCAATCGGAATGCTGAATGGGAACACGGAGCGAGATTTCCAGGGCCCGGGCGATCTTGTCCCGGGCTTCGCTGAAGGCGATGACGCCGTCGTGGAACAGCAGCGAGCCGGTATAGAAGGGATGTCCCTCGGCGTCGTAACGGTCGCGCATCATCTGGCGGAATTTGGCCATTTCTTCTTCGTTCACCGGCTGGCCCTTGGCTTCGATGTTCTTACGACGCACCGTTTCCACGATGAAGCCCGCCGTCTCGCCAGACATAACGGTCGTGCGGCCCCGCATGTTCGTGAAGGCGAAGCGCGGTTTGAAGGCCCGGCCGTTCATACCGTAGTTGGCGGCCCCGTGGTCGGGTCCGATGACGTAGGTGATCTTCGGGGTTTTGAGGCAACTGCAGGCCCGGACCATGTCGGAACCGTACTTGCCGATGCCGCCCCACTCTTCCGCCTTGCCGACCATGTAGCCGGGGGAACCCTGGAGGAACAGGACGGGAAGGTTGGAGTTGCCGCAACGGATCATCCACTCCGTGGCCTTCCGGGCCGCGTCGATGTAGATGACGCCGCTGGCGTTGGAGGCGATGACGCCCACCGGGATGCCCTTCATCCACATCTTGCCGGCGATGATGGCGTCGCCGCGGCCGGGACCGTAGGTCGGTTTGTACTCATGGAAATAGCTGTCGTCGGCCAGACACTTGATCGTGTCCTTGATGTTGATGTACTGATACGTATCCGTGGGGGTGCAGCGCATCATCTCCTTGAAGTCGAACTTCGGTTCCCGGGTCTCGCGCCGGTCGATGTAGAGGGACTGGGAGGGCTCGAATTCCATCATGTCGCGGATCTTCTGGATGCCCTCGTCCTGGGTCCGGACGAAATGGTCGCAGCCGCCGGAGTGCTGGGTGTGGACATAGGCGCCGCCCAGATCCTCGGGGGAAACCGTCTCGCCGATGGCCGACTTGACCATAGGGGGACCGGCCAGGAAGGCGAAGGACATCTTCTCGATCATGATGGATTCCGTGGCAAGATAGACGATGTAGGCGCCGCCCGCGGTGTTGCCGCCCGTAGAGAGGGTGAACTGCTTGATGCCCATGGCGGACATACGGCACATATTGTAGAACATGCTCCCGAAGTGGCCGTCGTCGGCGAAACAACCGACCTGGAGGGGCAGGTTGATACCGCCGGAGTCGGCGATGTAGATGCAGGGAAGACGACAATCTTCGGCAATCGCCTGGGCCCGCATGTGTTTCTTCAGGGTGATGGGGAAATACGTGCCTGCCGCATAGCGGTTCTCGTTGGCAAAAATCATGCAGTCCTTGCCGTGCACCACGCCCACGCCGGTGACCAGGCCGCCGCCGGGGATATGACCGCGCTTTTCCTGCTCGTAGATCTCGCCGCCGTAGAGGCGCTTCTTGCCGATGTCGTACCCGGCGTCCAGACCGACCTCGAAGAATTCCGTTCCGGGATCGATAAGCTGGGAAATGAGCTGACGCATGGGTTTCTTGTTCTGTTTGGCCAGACGGGCGACCTGATCTTCGCCGCCGATATTGTAAGCCTCTTCCCGATGCTTGAAGAGAAGCTCATCCTGCTCCAGCCAGTGCTGAAGATTCTTCTCCCGCTCTCTCTCCAGTCTCTCCGCCCTTGTCAACCTTGGTTTTTTTTCTTCTTCTGCCATACCTACCTCCTCCTATTTTTTGGATTGAGCATCCATGTTCATAATGTTGCACCTCTCCCCTCTCATGCCAGTGCCGTTACAGAAATCTTCTGAATTTCAGTTGTTCCTTTTTGGGGAAGGAATCAGCTTGCTTCCTGTAGTGCCTGTAGAGTGGAAAAATGACGACCCTTAAAAACCGCATTTACGTATATGAATAGCCTCAAGGTGTCAAGTCTTTTGTAAAAATCGGCGGGCCATCATTGTCAAGCACAGGCGAATGTGCTACGAGAATCCCCCCAGGAGGAATTTATGAAATATTTTCTCTGCGTTCTGGGAATGGTCTTCATCGTGGAAGGCCTGCCCTACTTCGCCTTTCCGAATAAGCTCAAACTCTATCTGGCCAGGATGCTGGAGGTTCCCGATGCCACTATGCGCATCCTGGGACTCGTGTCCATGGTCGCAGGACTGATCCTCGTCTATTTCGGTACCAGGCCATGAGGACCGAGGATTTTTCCTACGAACTGCCGGCCGCGGCCATCGCCCAGGCGCCGCTGCCCCGGCGGGACCGTTCCCGCATGCTGGTCCTGGACAGGACCACCGGCAGTATCGAACACCGTATTTTCCATGAAATC
This sequence comes from Syntrophobacterales bacterium, assembly GCA_018056545.1. Classification (GTDB taxonomy): domain Bacteria; phylum Desulfobacterota; class Syntrophia; order Syntrophales; family UBA8958; genus UBA8958. Next base: position 38,040 of record JAGPFL010000007.1, on the reverse strand, counting down.
GCGGAATATTTCCGGGAGGGAGACGTGCTGGTCGTCAACGACTCGCAGGTTATCCCGGCGCGGCTCCTGGGAAGGAAAGAAAGTGGAGGTAGCGTAGAGATCCTCCTGTTGTCCCGAACCGCCGTCCCGGGGAAAGGGGATGAGGAAACCTGGGAGGCGTTGTTGAAGCCCGCCCGGCGGATCCGGGTGGGAACCGAGATTCATCTGCCGGAAAAAGGCCGGGCCCGGGTTCTGGCGAGGCTAAGCGACAAGAAATGGCGGCTTTGCCTCTCCGCTCCGGAGCCCCTGTCGACCTTTCTCCGGCGGCACGGCCGGGCGCCGCTGCCGCCATATATTAGAAGGAGTGGAGATACGAGCGATGACGCCGCCGCGGATCTGGAACGCTACCAGACGGTTTACGCCCGGGTCCCGGGCTCCGTGGCGGCGCCCACGGCGGGGTTTCATTTTTCCCGGGAAGTGCTGGACACCATCCGCGGGAAGGGCGTCCCGATTGTCGCCGTGACCTTGCATGTGGGTTACGGCACCTTCATGCCCGTCACGGCGGCGGAGGTCGAAGACCACCGGATGGAGGCGGAATATTTCGAGATCAGCCAAGAGACCGCCGCCACGGTCAATGATGCGGCCCGGGTGATCGCCGTGGGAACCACTGCCACCCGGGTGCTGGAAACGGCCGCCGATGCCGCGGGCAAGGTGCGGCCCGCCTCGGGTTGGACGTCGCTGTACATCTATCCCGGTTACCGCTTCCGGCGGATACAGACGTTGCTGACGAATTTCCACCTGCCTAAGTCCTCCCTCTACCTCCTGACCTGCGCCTTCGGGGGGCGGGAATTGATCGCCGGGGCATACCGGGAGGCCGTTGCGGCGGGCTACCGCTTTTACAGTTACGGCGACTGCATGCTTATCCTTTAGCTATGACTTTTCAATTCGATATACTCGCCAAGGACAAGAACAGTTACGCCCGCCTGGGCAGGATGCGTACCGGGCACGGAGAGGTTCTCACCCCGGCCTTCATGCCCGTGGGCACCCAGGGAACGGTTAAGGCCCTCACTACGGATATGCTGCGGGATTTGGGGGCTCAGATCGTCCTGAGTAACACCTACCACCTCTATCTGCGGCCGGGGCACAAACTCATCGCCGCCGCCGGAGGACTGCACCGTTTCATGAACTGGCCGGGACCGATCCTCACCGACAGCGGCGGCTACCAGGTGTTCAGCCTCGGCGCCCTGCGGCGGATCACGGAAGAAGGGGTGCAGTTTCAATCCCATATCGACGGATCCCGGCATTTCCTCACCCCGGAGCTGGCCGTGGAAATCCAGCTCGCCCTGGGAGCGGACATCATGATGTGCCTCGATGAATGCACCGCCTATCCGGCCGCTTTCCGGGAAGCGGAGCTTTCCCTGGAGAGAACCCTGCGCTGGGCGGGGCGGTGTCACCGCCGACGGGGGGAGGAAGAAGCCGCTCTCTTCGGCATCGTTCAGGGGGGCATGTATCGTGATTTGCGCCGTCGCTCCCTGGAGGGACTGTTGGCTCTGCCCTTTCAGGGCCTGGCCCTGGGCGGCCTCAGCGTCGGCGAACCCAAGGAAGAGATGCAGGCCATCGTCGGGGAGATGACACCGCTGCTCCCCGAAGAAAAACCCCGCTACATCATGGGCGTCGGCACCCCGGAAGATATCGTCCACTGTGTAGCCTGCGGCGCCGACCTCTTCGACTGCGTCATGCCTACCCGTAGTGCCCGGCACGGATTGTTATTTACAACGGAGGAAAAGATTGTTATAAAGCACGCCCGTTACCGGGAGGACCACTCGCCCCTTGATGATTCATGTGATTGTTATACTTGCAGAAATCACTCTCGGGCCTATTTGAGGCACCTGTTCGTCACCGGGGAGATTCTGGGGATGATTCTCAACACCATCCACAATCTCCGACACTATATAAGACTCATGGAGAGGATTCGGGAAGCGATCGCCGCCGATCACTTCCCGGAAATTATAGAGAGAATGAGGGCAATTAATTGATCGCGACCGCATACGCAATGGGAAGCGCCGGAGGAGGAGCCATGGGAGGAGGAGGAGATTACAGTTTCATTATCGTCATGGCGATTCTGTTCGCCATTTTTTATTTTCTTTTGATCCGGCCGCAGCAGCAAAAACAGAAGGAACTGAAGGCCATGCTGGACAATCTGGCGCACGGAGATCTGGTCATCACCTCCGGGGGCATCCACGGCAAGATCGTGGGGCTCACCGACACCGTCGCCACCCTGGAGATCGCCGACAAGGTGAAGATTAAGGTCTCGCGGAGCTTTATCGGCGCCGTGCTCCAAAAGGCAGGAAAAGAATGAGAAGCAAGAGAGGTCAGGAATGATAAAGAACTTAGGAATCCGGGCTGTCATCGTCTTGGTGGTCTGCTTTGCCGCCCTTTTTTACCTCACCCCTTCCCTGACGGACAATCTCCCGGAGATGTGGAAGAAGAATCTGCCCACCGACAGGATTCATCTCGGTCTCGATCTCCAGGGCGGTATGCATCTCGTCCTGGAAGTTCAGACCGGTAAGGCCATGGAGGGCACCGTCGAGCGGGTGGCCAACGAAATCAAAGAAACGATGATGGAAAAGAAAATCCGTTTCCGCAACATCGGCCGCACAAGTACCGACGCCATCACGGTGGAATTCCCCGATCATCCGGCGCGGGAGGCCTTCGAAAAACTCCTGAAGGACAGCTACCCCGATTTCGAGGTGGCATCATCGTCCCAGCGGGAAGGGCGGGAAGTCGTCCAGATACAATTCAAGGCCAAGCGGGCGGCGGACGTCAAGAAACTGGCCATGGAGCAGGCCCTGGAAACCATCCGGAACCGGGTTGACCAGTTCGGCATCACAGAACCGGAAATCATCCCCCAGGGTGAGGACCGGATCATCGTTCAGTTGCCCGGCATCAAGGACCCGGGGCGGGCCAAGAACCTCATCGGCAAGACCGCCCTGCTGGAATTCAAATTGCTGGACGAAGAGCACAGCCTCGAAGAGGCCCTGCGGGGCAACATCCCCGAGGGTAGCGCGATCGCCTACGGCACCCATCTGGACCGGGAATCGGGACGCCGGACCCAGGTTCCCTATCTCGTCAAGAATAAAACCCTCATGACCGGTGCCTCCCTGGAAACCGCCAAGGTGTCCATCGCCGACCGTTTCGGGGAACCTTACGTCTCCCTGAAGTTCAACGCCCAGGGCGCCCAGGATTTCGACCGGATCACGGCGGAAAACGTCAAGAAGCGCCTGGCCATCGTCCTGGACGGGGTAATCCATTCCGCCCCGGTGATCCAGGAAAGGATCTCCGGCGGCAACGCCCAGATCACCGGCACCTTCACCATGGATGAGGCCAAAGACCTGGCCATCGTTCTTCGGGCCGGCGCCCTGCCCGCCCCGGTCACCATCCTGGAGGAAAGGACCGTGGGCCCCTCCCTGGGCCAGGATTCCATCGACAAAGGCCTGTGGTCCACCATCATCGGCGGGCTGCTGGTCGCGCTGTTCATGATGGTCTATTACAAGCTCTCCGGTCTGGTGGCGAATGTCGCCCTGATCCTGAACATCATCATCATCTTCGGAGCCTTGGCGGCCTTCCGGGCCACCCTGACCCTCCCGGGCATCGCCGGCATCGTCCTGGTCATCGGCATGGCCGTGGATGCCAACGTCCTGATCTTCGAGCGCATCAGGGAGGAACTGCGGGGCGGGAAAACCCCCCGGGCGGCCATCGAGGCCGGCTACGGCAAGGCCTTCCTGACCATTCTGGACTCCAACGTGACCACCCTGATCGCCGCCCTCTTCCTCTTCGGTTTCGGAACCGGACCGGTGAAAGGCTTCGCGGTGACCCTTACCATCGGCATCGTGGCCAGTATGTTCACCGCCATTTTCGTCACCCGCATCATCTTCGACTACTTCGTCTGGAACCGGAAGATTCAGACGATCAGCGTATAAGGAGCGCTTTCATGGAATTCATCAAACCGGACATCCATTTCGATTTTGTCGGCAAGATGAAGATGGCCTTCGGCATCTCCCTGGCCATGATCATCATCAGCCTGGCTTCCATCGTCTGGCACGGGGGCCTGAACTACGGCATCGATTTCGCCGGCGGCACCCTCGTGCAGGTGAAGTTCAATGTCCCCTTCACCATCGACAAGATCCGGGACGCCTTCCGCCCCCTGGGTCTCCAAAACAGCATCATCCAACAGTACGGCCCTCAGGAAATCGTCGTTCGCATCGCCGAGAGCGCCTCGGATCTCAAAGGGCTTTCGGGAAAGGTGGAAGAAACCCTGAGCAGAACCTTCGGGGAAAAGGCCATCGAGATGCGGCGGGTAGAAATGGTGGGACCCAAAGTGGGAAAGGACCTAACCAAGAAGGCGCTGCTGGCCATCATGTTCTCCTGGATCGGCATGCTCATCTACATCGCCTGGCGTTTTGAGTTCCGCTACGCCGTGGGCGGCATCCTGGCCCTGGTCCATGACACCATCATCACCATCGGCGCCTTCTCCCTCCTGAACAAGGAGTTCGACCTGACCATCGTGGCGGCGCTGCTGACCATCATCGGCTACTCCATCAACGACACCATCGTCGTTTTCGACCGCATCCGGGAAAACTCCCGGAAAAACATCAAACAGCCCCTGGCGGAGGTGATCAACGACAGCATCAACCAGACCCTGAGCCGGACGATCCTCACCTCCTTTACCGTTTTTGTCGTCCTGCTGGCCCTCTTTTTCTTCGGCGGACCGGTCATCCACGACTTTGCCTTCGCCCTGATCGTGGGCGTCCTCGTGGGCACCTACTCTTCGATCTTCATCGCCTCGCCCATCGTTCTGGCCTGGGAAAACTGGAAGCCCTCCAAGATGCGAAGGAAAAAATAAATTGTCGCCGCTGGAAGTCATCGGTTTGAGCATCTTTATCGCCGTCCTGGTGCTGGGGCTCCTTTCCATCGTCTTCGGGTTGCCGGGAACGGTCATCATCGCCGCGGATGTGATCATTTACGCGGCGGTAACCGGTTTCAGCACCATCGGCTGGAAGTTGGTCCTCCTCATCGTCTTTTTGGCGGTGCTTGCCGAAACGCTGGAATTTTTCATCGGGTTGTCGCTGGCGTTCCAGTTCGGTATCTCCGCTAGAGGATTCTGGGCCTCCCTGGCGGGGAGCATCATCGGCGCAGCACTGCTGACGCCTTTTTTCTTCGGCTTCGGCGCCATTGCCGGGGCCTTCCTGGGAGGATTGGCCGGGGTGGCGACCGTGGAAATTATCAGGCAGCGGCGGATGAAGGCGGCTTTCCGGGCCGGCTTCGGCATGATACTGGGGCGCATCGCCGGCATGTGCCTGAAAGGGGCCCTTGCCTTTGTCATGGTCATCATGGCGTTGAGTGCCGTTTATTCTTGAAACAGGGAATGTTGCCAACATGACGAAAAAACCCAAATCAAAGATCCAGGAATACGCCGAAGCAATCATCATCGCCATTCTCATTGCCTTTTTCATCCGCACCTTCGTCGTCCAGGCCTTCAAGATCCCTTCCGGCTCCATGAAGCCCACCCTGCTCATCGGCGATCACATCCTGGTGAGCAAATTCATCTACGGCGTAAAGATTCCCTATTTCCGCAAGACCCTAATCCCCGTCCGGGATCCCCAACGGGGGGAGATCATCGTCTTCATCTATCCCGAGGACCGCTCCAAGGATTTCATCAAACGGGTGATCGGCGTCGGAGGCGACACCATCGAAATCCGCAACAAGAAGATCTTTCTCAACGGCATGCCCTACGAAGACAAGCATGGCGTTTATGTGGACGACTTCGTTATTCCCGGGGCCATCCAACCCCGGGACAATTTCGGGCCCGTCACCGTCCCCAAGGGAACCGTCTTCGCCATGGGGGACAACCGCGATCAGAGTTACGACAGTCGTTTCTGGGGTTTTGTAGATCTCAAGGACGTCATGGGCAAGGCCTACATCATCTACTGGTCGTGGGATAAAGAAAACAATTCCGTCCGTTGGAACCGCCTGGGCAGCCTGCTGCATTGAGAGCTGCAAGCCTCTACTTTCCTCTGAAAATGCCCTTTACATGCCTCCCGGTGCTCCACGGGGCATGATTGTTTCCAGCGAATTAGCCTTACATAACCGCGGGAAGATGGGCTCGCCTTTGAATATCGTGGGGGTCTGACTTCCCGCTTTCTATACCACGTCGTGGCGGACCGTTCCGTAAGGTGAATATCAGATTAAGGAAGTGACCACGACACCCAGGGACAGGACGATCATGATGCCCACGGTAAGCCAGGCAACGATGTTCATTATCCTCCCATTCACGAAGTTCCCCATAATCCGTCGGTCGTTGATGAGGATGAGCATGAAGATGAGGACGAAGGGGAGTAGGAGGCCGTTGATGACCTGGGAATAGAACATGATGGCAATCAGGGGCATGTCGGGAAAGAGAATGATCGCCGCCCCCAGAAAGATCATCAGGGAATACATGCCGTAGAACTGGGGGGCCTCCGTGAAGCGGTGATCCAGTCCGGATTCCCAGCCGAAGGCCTCGCAGACCGTATATGCCGTGGACAGCGGCAGAATGGAGGCGGCAAACAGCGAGGCGTTCAGGAGGCCGAAGGCAAAGAGCCAGGCACAGTACTCGCCGGCCAGGGGCGCCAGGGCCAGGGCGGCGTCCTTGGCCGTCTCGATCTTTATTCCCTGTTGGAACAGCGTCACCGCGCAGAGCATGATGATAAAAAAGGCCACGATATTCACGGTGAACGAACCGACAATGACATCCATCCGGGTGTATTCGTAATCCTCCGCCTTCAACCCCTTGTCGACCACCGAAGACTGGAGATAGAACTGCATCCACGGGGCGATGGTGGTGCCCACAATACCGACGGCCATGGTGAGAAAGGCGGGATCGGAACGGAGGGTCGGGGTGATCATGGCCCGGCCGATCTGCCCCCAGTCGGGTTTGCCCATAAAACCGGAGATGATGTAGGAGAGATAGAAGACGCAGGCTACCAGAAACACCTTCTCCACGGACTTGTAATTCCCCTTCACCACCAGCCACCAGACGAAAAAGGCGCCGCAGGGGACGGAAACGTATTTGCTGATGCCGAAGATCTCCAGGCTGGCGGCAATACCGGCGAATTCGGAAATCGTATTCCCCAGATTGGTCACGAACAGGACAATCATCAGATAAAAGGTCACCCGGGCCCCGAAGCGCTCCCTAATAAGGTCGGAGAGCCCCTTGCCGGATACGACCCCCATGCGGGCGCACATTTCCTGAATGATTATGAGGGCGAGGGTTATCGGAGCGAGAATCCAGAGGAGGGACAGGCCGAACTGGGCACCGGCCAGGGAGTAGGTGGTAATGCCGCCGGCGTCGTTGTCCACGTTGGAGGTGATGATCCCCGGACCGATAAGGGCGAAAAACAGCCCCAGGGACCGCCACCAACGCCGTGAGAAGAGACGCCGGAACACACCCGGCCATTTCCTTTTTTCCGATGCCCCAGCAGACATAAATGACCTTCGCCTTCTTCCATGACTTATATCTTCTTCATTTTTTGCCCAAATGGGGCGACACGATCTCCAGGAGATTCTTGAAGGGAATCACCCCTTTGATTCTTTTCTCCCCGTCAACGACGGGGATGGCCACCAGACCGTATTTGGCGAACTGCTCGGCGATTTCGTCCTTGTCCTCGTCCAGGCTCACCGCCACCACCCGGGAGTCCATGATATCCGCCAAGCGTGAGGCGGCGGGGGCGGCCAGGAGTTCCTTCAGGCTGAGCATGCCCAAGAGCCGTTCCTCTTCGTCAATCACATATATGTAATAGATAAAATCCATGTCCTCGGCTTCCGAACGGATCTTGGCCAGGGCTTCTTCCACGGTCCAGAAGGGGGGCAACTGGATGATGGCCGTGGTCATGAGGCCGCCGGCCTCCTCCTCGGGATGGGCCAGGAGTTCCTTGACATCCTCGGCGATATCCTGCTCCATTTCCTTCAGGATGACCTCCGCCTTTTCCTTGGACAGGTCTCCCAGGAGATCCGCCGCTTCACTGAGAGACATCTCCTCGATGATATCCGAGGCATCTGCGGCGTCCATATCCTCGATCAGGCTCACCTGGATCTTGGGATCGGTCTCTTCCAGGGTTTCCGCCGCCGTTTCCACATCCAGGGATTGAAACACGGCGCTGCGCTGACGAATGTCGAGATCTTCAATAATATCCGCCAGATCAGCCGGATGAAGCTGGGATAGACGAGCCTGGGCAATCTTCAGACGGAGCAGATCCGGAGAGGCGACGGGTTGAACGTATTTCCAGGATATATACTGATTCGGCAGGGTATAGTCAAAAAATCCGCGGAGGCACATATCCATGACTTTTTCCAGGCCCGTGCGTCGCATCAACCCCCGGAAGCCCACATCCACATGGACCAGATGGAGGCTCCGGCGCGCCTTGAGAAACTGGAGATCGTTCACCCGGCGCACCTTGGCTCCATAAGTGTCCACAATCTGTTTGTCCAGCATGGCTTCCTTCAGGAACAGCTCGTTGTCCCGGAGAACGGGGAGACGGGAATCCCGATCGTCCCAGGCGTCGGTTACAAAGCCGGGCTGATTTTCCTCAATGGGCGGCACCCGCAGCAGTTTCGGCTGTCGGTCCCCGCTTTCCGCCACGATCATCGCCTCGGTGACAATGGGGTAAGGTTCGGCCAGGGTGGCCACCAGATCCACGATTTTCCCCAGCGGCCAGCCTTCCGGTCCCGATACGGATTTCCCCAGAATTTCGCTTAAAAACAAAAAAACCTGAGGTTCGGTTTGTACCGCCATGCTCTCTCCCTCCAGGCGGGTGTCTTATAACACATGGCCTCCATAATGGCACTTTTTTTTTACCGCCCCCCTGTGGGTACTTCCTCCCCGGGCGTAACCCTTGACGCCCCGTCAATATTCCCATGATCGAGGCGGCGGGGAAGGTCTCGAGGCCGGCCGCGGCTTCTTCACCGAATTGTCACGTCTGTCCGACACCCACGAACGACAAAAATGGCTTAAGAAAGGTCGCAATAACTTGTTTTCATTAAAAATACGGGAACGCAGAGGGAGGGGTTTTATGAAGGCATGAAGCACCGCCACAGGGATGCCGATCTCGATATTTCTTCCATCCGCAGGCGCCGTGTCCGGCTCATATCATGCCGCCGTTGACGGAGATCACCTGTCCGGTGACATAGGAGGCGTCGTCCGAACAGAGGAAGCGGACCACCCGGGCGACCTCCTCCGGTCTGCCGATCCGGGCCATGGGGATGACCTCCTTGATCCTCTCTATGGGGGCCTGCCGGATCATTTCCGTTTCGATAAGTCCCGGCGCCACGACATTGACCCGTACGCCCAATCTTGCCACCTCCGCCGCCAGGGACCGGCTGGCGGCTATGAGTCCGGCTTTGGCGGCGGCATAATTCACCTGGCCCCTGTTTCCCACCAGGGCCGCCGCCGAGGATATGGACACGACCGCTCCCCTTCTTTTCCGGACCATGGTGCGGATCACAGGCCTGGTCACGTTGTAAAAACCCTTCAGGGTGGTCTGAATCACCGCATCCCAGTCTTTCTCGGGCATCATCAGAAACAGACCGTCGGCGTTTACCCCCGCATTGTTTACGAGGATGGCGACATGATGCTTCGCCAGGATCTCCTCCATGGCCGCCGCCGCTTCCCGCGGCTCCGCCACGTCGAAGCGGTACTTTTCCCCCTGGCCTCCCAGACGGTGAATCATTTCCATGGTTTCCTCGGCCGCCGCTTCATTGGCCCGGTAGTTGATGAGGACCGGATGGCCTGTTGCCGCCAGTTCCAGGGCTATGGCCCGGCCGATGCCGCGACTCCCACCGGTCACCAGCGCCCACGGCTTTTCTTGCATAACACGGATTCCCCCTTATGGATTTTTTCACCGCCCGGGAGTTCCCCGGGCATCACGAACGGACAAGCGGGTCAGGGGGTCTCCCTGACCAACTTTCCACCTGGCGATTTTGAATATTATCCGGTCCCGGATGTCAAGGACAATTATCACCGGCGGCAATGGTCTCTTGACAAGAAAGGATCGATCCTCTATAAGGAAGCCGGTCTGGAAAGACCGGCCTTTAATCTGATCCGGAGAGATTGGAAAGGGATTAACTTGCGACAATTGGCGGAAAAGACAACGAGCGGCGGGCCTCCCCGGAACAAGGGGGAGGCTTTTTTCGTTTTCCCCCGGAGGAACCATGAAAAACAAAAGACGCATCGTCATGGATGCCGAGGGCATTGACCGGTCCCTGACCCGCATCGCCTATGAAATCCTTGAGAAAAACAAAGGGTGGAACGATCTGGTCCTCATCGGCATCCGCACCGGCGGCGTCTATCTGGCGCACCGGCTCCGAAAAAAGATCGCCGCCATCGAGGGGGTGGAAGTGCCCCTGGGTATCCTGGACATCACCCTCTACCGGGACGACCTGTCCCGGACCAATAAAAAGCCCCGGATCGGTAAGACGGAAATCACCTTCTCCCTGGACAACCTGAAGGTGGTCCTGGTGGACGATGTGCTCTTCACGGGGAGAACCATCCGGGCCGCCATGGACGCCCTTATCGATTTCGGACGGCCGCGCCTGATTCAGCTTGCCGTTCTCATCGACCGCGGTCACCGGGAATTGCCTATCCGGGCCGATTTCGTCGGCAAGAATCTCCCCTCTTCCCTCTGGGAAGCGGTCAGCGTCAATCTCACGGAAAAGAGCGGCACCGACGAAGTGGTCATCGAACCGGAGACTGAGGAATAGAACCATATGAAATGGGAACGAAAAGACCTCCTGGGGATCAGGGACCTTTCCCGGGAGGAGATTCTCCTGATCCTCGATACCGCGGATTCCTTCCTCGAGGTCTCGACCCGGGAGATAAAAAAGGTGCCCACCCTGCGCGGCAAGACGATCGTCAACCTGTTCTACGAGGCCAGCACCCGTACCAGGACCTCGTTCGAGATTGCCGGAAAGCGCCTCAGCGCCGATACCATCAACATCTCCGCCGCCACCAGCAGTGTCGTCAAGGGGGAGACCCTGATCGACACGGCCAGAAACCTGGAGGCCATGAATCCCGACGTCATCGTCATCCGTCACAGCGCCGCCGGGGCGCCGCACCTGCTGGCCGGCATGGTCAAACAGTCCATCATCAACGCCGGCGACGGCGCCCATGAACATCCCACCCAGGCGCTGCTGGACATGATGACGATCCGGGCCAAAAAGGGACGTCTGGAAAATATCCGGGTCGCCATCATCGGCGATATCGCCCACAGCCGCGTCGCCCGTTCGAACATCTACGGACTGAAGCGGATGGGCGCGGAGGTGACGGTGGCCGGGCCGGCCACGATGCTCCCCCGGGACATGGAACGAATGGGCGTTCGGGTGCTCTCGACGCTGGAGGCAGCCCTGGACGGGGCGGATGTCGTCATGATGCTCCGGATACAGACCGAACGGCAACATCAGAACATTTTCCCCTCCCTAAGGGAATACGCCCAGCGTTTCTGTCTGACCCGGAAGAACATCTCCCGGGCGAAACCGGATGTCCTGGTCATGCATCCGGGACCGATCAACCGGGGGGTGGAGATCGCCCCGGATATCGCCGACGGTCCCTTTTCCGTGATCCTCGATCAGGTTACCAACGGCGTGGCGGTGCGGATGGCCCTGCTGTACCTACTCGCCGGCGGCAGCACTTAGGGGCGCAAGGGCGATGAACAGGAATAGTTATGGTTCACCGGCGGTGAGCCGGTGGTCACAAAAGGCAGGTTTACAAGCATGATGGGAAAGATGACTTTATGAACTGGTTGATCAGAGGGGCGCGGGTGATCGACCCGGCCCGGATGCTGGACGGAGGCGCCGACATATTGATCGCCGAGGGCAGGATCGCCAAAATCGAACGCCGTCTGACGGCGGGAAGAACGAAGGGGGTCGCCGTTCTGGATCTCCCCGGACATGTCGTCTTCCCCGGGCTCATCGACATGCACACCCACCTGCGGGAGCCGGGCTACGAATACAAGGAAACCATCGCCACGGGAAGCGCGGCGGCCGCCGCCGGCGGCTTCACCGCCATTGCCTGCATGCCCAACACGAATCCCGTCAACGACAACCGTTCCGTGACGGAATACATCCTCCGCAGGGCCGGGGAGGCGAATCTGGTTCATGTCTACCCCGTTGCCGCCATAACAGCGGGCTCTCAGGGGAAATCCCTGGCGGAGTTCTGGGATCTCAAGGAAGCCGGGGCCGTGGCGATCTCCGATGACGGACGCCCGGTGATGGACGGCGCCCTGATGCGCCGGGCGCTGGAATACGCCCATTCCCTGAACCTGCCGGTCATTGCCCACTGCGAGGATCTTTCCCTGTCGGCCGGAGGGGCCATGCATGAAGGACTGGCCGCCACGGAGCTTGGCCTGCCGGGGATACCCGCCGCGGCGGAAGAGGTGATGGTTTCCCGGGACCTGTTGCTCGCCGAATACACCCGGACGGCAGTGCATATCGCCCACGTCTCGACGGCAGGCGCCGTGCGTCTCATCAGGGACGCCAAGGCCCGGGGCGTAAAGGTCACGGCGGAAACGGCACCCCATTACTTCACCCTCACGGACGACGCGCTGCGGGACTATGACGTCAACGCCAAGGTCAACCCCCCCCTGAGGGAAAGGACAGATGTGGAGGCGGTGCGGGAGGGGCTACGGGACGGAACCATCGATGCCATCGCCAGCGATCACGCCCCCCATGCCGCCACCGACAAGGAGGTGGAGTTCGAATACGCCGCCTGCGGCATGATCGGACTGGAAACCTCTCTGGCCCTGAGCCTGCGCCTCGTCACCGACGGCGTCCTCTCCCTGGCGGAACTGGCGGCCAAAATGAGCACCCGACCGGCGGAAATCCTCGGCGTAACCGGCGGCACCCTGGTCCCCGGCGCCCCCGCCGACCTTACCGTCATCGATCTAAAGCGATCCTGGACGGTGAACCGTGCGGAACTCCGTTCCCGAAGCAGGAACACCCCCTTCCACGGCTGGGAACTAACCGGAAAGGCCGTCCTGACCATGAAAGGCGGGGTCATCACCCACAGCGACCTCCCGGAGACCGGCATTGCCTGACCGCAGGGAAGAGGTGGCACGGCTCCCATGAACGCCCGCACCAGCCACAGAACCAGGGCCATAGTTCTCCATACCCTGGATTACGGAGAGTCGGACCGGATCGCCACCCTCTACACCCAAGATTTCGGCAAACTGAAGGGAATCGCCAAGGGGGCGAGGCGTTCCCGACGCCGTTTCGCCAACGCCCTCGAACCCTTCTCCTTCACCACGGTGCATTTTTCCCGTCGGGGAAGCGACGCCCTCGCATTCCTGGACCAATGCGAAATCATAGAGCATTATCCCGGCATCCGGGAGAATCTCGAAAAGAGTATGACGGCCTCCTATCTGACGGAACTGACCGGGGCCTTCACGGCGGAAGGAAAGAAAAACGAGGCCGTCTTCCAGTTGCTGATAGATTTCCTGGCCTTTCTGGAAAAGCGGCCCCTGCTGCCCGGTCTCCTTTCCTTTTTCGAGCTCCGTCTTCTGGGTCTGGCGGGTTACGAACCCGTTTTGGATCGTTGCACCGCCTGCCACAATCCCTTGGAGGCGGCGAGAACTTACCGCTTCAGCAACAGCCGGGGAGGGATAATGTGTAGCCGCTGCGAAACGCCCCCTTCATCCGCGCCGCCGCTGTCTCTGGGCACCATCCGCAGCCTGCTTCACGGCCGGTCGGTGCCCGTCCAACAACTTTCCCGGCTTGTCCTGTCCCGCCAAACAGACGAGGAAGCACGGCTGCTCCTCGTATCTTTCATCCGGCACCTCCTGGGCCGGGAGCTGAGATCGTGGGAAGTCCTCCGGCAGCTCCGGCAGATGGGTGCCTTGGGAGGAAATACCTGTTGACTCTCCCTTTCCGCCGTGTTATTCGATCAACCTCGCAGAATCTTTAGAACAGTGAGGAGGTTAGCGTGACCTTTCAGCAGTTGATTTTTTCCCTGGAAAGATACTGGGCGGACCACGGTTGCGTAATCCAGCAGCCTTACGACCTGGAAGTGGGGGCGGGGACCTTCAATCCCGCCACCTTTCTCCGGGCCCTGGGACCGGAACCATGGAACGTGGCCTACGTGGAGCCGTCGCGGCGACCCACGGACGGACGCTATGGCGAGAACCCCAACCGCCTGCAACATTATTATCAATACCAGGTGATCATGAAGCCCTCGCCGCTGAACATCCAGGATCTCTATCTGGACTCCCTGCGCGCCTTCGGCATCGATCCCCGGGAGCACGATATCCGCTTCGTGGAGGACGACTGGGAATCCCCCACGGTGGGCGCCTGGGGTCTGGGATGGGAAGTCTGGCTGGACGGCATGGAAATCACCCAGTTCACTTATTTCCAGCAGGTGGGCGGCGTGGACCTCCATCCGGTGTGCGCGGAGATCACCTACGGCATCGAACGGATCGCCATGTATATCCAGGGGATAGACAATGTTTACGACCTGCAGTGGAACGAAAGGGTAACCTATGGCGATGTCCATCATCAGGGAGAGGTGGAATGGTCCGTGTACAACTTCGAGAAGGCGGATGTGGAGATGCTGCGCCGACTCTTCGACATGTACGAAGGGGAAGGGATCAGGGTGGCGGAGATGGACCTTGTCCTGCCCACATACGATTGCTGCCTCAAGTGTTCACATACCTTCAACATGCTCAACGCCCGAGGCGCCATCAGCGTCGCGGAACGCACGAGCTATATCGGCCGGGTAAGGAACCTGGCCCGCCTCAGCGCCGAGCTGTACATCAAACAACGGGAAAAAATGGGTTATCCCCTCATCAAATAATCCGCTCATTTCAAGGTGATTAAGGGAGTATTCGGGAATGGGAAAAGAATTGCTGTTGGAGATCGGCACGGAGGAAATTCCGGCCGCTTTTTTGCCGAAGGCCATGGCCGACATGGAGGAATTGATCCGCAAGGCCTTAAGCGGGGAAAGGATCGCCCACGGGGAGGTCAAAACCATGGCGACGCCGCGGCGTCTCTTCCTCTGCGTCGCCGACGTCGCGGAAACCCAGGAGGATCAGGTCATCGAAAAGATCGGCCCTACCCGCAAGGCCGCCTACGATGACCGGGGAAACCCCACCAAGGCCGCCATCGGCTTTGCCAAAGGTCAGGGAATAGAACTGGCGGAGGTGGAAATCGTCACCACCGACAAGGGAGAGTACCTGTGCGCCCGCAAGACCATCGCCGGCGGACCTGTCGCCGCCCTGTTGCCCGGCGTGCTCACCCGACTTATCACCGCCATTCCTTTCAAGAAATCCATGCGCTGGTCCAATCTGGAACTCCGTTTCGCCCGGCCGATCCACTGGATCCTCGCCCTTTACGGCGGGGAGGTCATCCCTTTCCGCATCGAAAACATCCAGAGCGGCAACACCTCCCGCGGACATCGTTTCCTGAGCCCGGAACCCTTCTCCGTCTCGGGCTGCGCAGACTATCTGGAAAAGACGAAGCGCGCCTTCGTCATCGTGGACCCGGAAGAAAGAAAAAAAATAATCCGGGAGGAGGCATCCCGAGCCGCCGCCGCCCATTCCGGTTATCCCCTGATCACCGACGAGCTGCTGGAAACCGTGGCGTTTCTCGTGGAGTATCCCACGGCGGTATGTGGAGGTTTCGATCCCGAATATCTAAAGCTACCCCGGGAGGTCCTGACCACCACCATGATGTCCCATCAGAAATATTTTCCGGTGATGGACGGCGAGGGCAAACTTCTGCCCCACTTCATCACCATCAACAACACCCTGGCGCGGGATCCCGCCGTGGTTACCAGGGGCAACGAAAAGGTCATCCGGGCCAGACTCGCCGACGCCCGCTTCTTCTTCGAGGAGGACCAGAAGATTTCCCTGGAGCGGCGTTTCGAGGACCTCCGGAAAGTGGTATATCACACCCTCCTGGGAACCTCATACGAAAAGGTTCTCCGGTTCCGCAAGCTGGCCGCCCTTATCGCCGCCAGGATCGATCCCGGCCTCGCGGCGACGGTGGATCGCGCCGCCGTCCTGGCCAAGGCGGATCTGGACACGCAGATGGTGGGTGAATTCTCTGAACTCCAAGGGGTAATGGGGCGGGAGTACGCCCTGCTGGCCGGCGAAGAGCCGGTGGTCGCCCAGGCCATCTATGAACATTACCTTCCCCTGGCGGCCGGCGGGGAGCTGCCGACCACGGATGTCGGCGCCATTGTCGGCATCGCCGACAAACTGGACACCATCACGGGTTTTTTCGCCGTCAATCTCATCCCCTCCGGCACCGCCGATCCCTATGCCCTACGGCGGCAGGCGTTGGGTATCATCAACGTCATCCTGGCCCGGGCATATCCCCTGGATCTGGAAGAACTGATTCAGGCGGGTATCGACGGTCTCGGTGACCGGTGCAAGCGTCCTGCCGCAACCATCAAGAATGACGTGCTGGAATTCTTCCGGGCCCGCTTAGAAAATCAGTTGATCGCCCAGGGTCATCCCTACGACGTGGTGGACGCCGTGCTGGCCACGGGCTATTCCCGGCTCACCGAAACCCTGAAGAAGATAGAGGCCATGGAAAAATTCCGAAACCACGATGATTTCCAGCCTTTGGCCGTGGCTTGCAAGCGCGTGGCGAATATACTGAAGGATTTCCGGAACGGAACGGTCCGGACGGAACTTTTCCAGGAAGGGGCGGAAAAGGAGCTTTACCGGGTATTTCTGGAGGTGGAGTCCCAGGCGACGGCCTACCTATCCGATCAGCGCTATGAAGAGGCGCTCACGGAAATGGCCCGTCTCCGCGCCCCGGTGGACGCCTTCTTCGCAGCCGTCATGGTCATGGCCAAAGAGGAAGAAATCAAATTCAACCGTCTGTCTCTTCTGGAGAAACTGGCCTCCCTGTTCCGTGGGGTGGCCGATTTCTCGAAACTAGTAACGGATTTTTAAGGTTTGAAAATGGCCGATCCCACTGTCAAACAGATAAATGCCCTGGAAGAGCAACTTATCCGGCGCAAAAAGCTCCAGGAAATTACCAACCGTATCCATTCCGCCCAGAACATCAAACAGATTCTGGTGGATCTCAAGGACGGTATCCTCAACCTTTTCGACGCCCAGAACATCACCATCTACATCGTGGACCGGACGCGGAACGAGATCTACTCCATGTTCCTGTCCGGAGCGAAGCTCAATGAAATCCGGGTGCCGATCAACAACAAGAGCATCGCCGGTTACGTCGCCAATACCGGCAAGGTGGTCAACATCGCCGACGCTTACGACGAAAAGGAACTCAAGGCCATCGACAAGGAGTTGACCTTCGACGCGAGCTGGGACAAGAAGTCCGGATTCCGGACCAGGCAGATCCTCACCGCCCCGGTGTTTCACAACGGCAAACTCATGGGGGTCGTCCAGATCCTCAACAAGAAACCCGGCGGTACCATCGGAAAATTCTCCGAAGACGAGCAAGGCTTTGTGGAGGAAATCACCGATGTTCTGGGGGTTGCCTTCTTCAATCAGGAACGTTTCGCCCGGCGGCGCAAGACCCGTTTCGACTACCTGATCAGCCGCGATCTCCTCAAGGAGGAGGAACTGGATGCGGCCTGGGAGGAATCCCGGGAGCAGAAGGAAACCATGGAGACCTTTCTGATGAAGAAATACAAGATCTCCAAGGAGGATCTCGGCAAGTCGCTGGCGGAATTTTACCGCTGCAAGTTCGTGCAGTTCAGCGACAAGATTCCCATCCCCGGCGATCTCATCAAGAACCTCAAGAAGGACTATCTCCGCCGGGAGCTGTGGGTTCCCATCTGCAGACTGGAAGACGGCAACATCAACATCCTGGTGGACGATCCCAACAACATCCTCAAACGGGACATGATCGAAAGCCTGATGAAGACGAAAGCCATCCGGTACGATGTGGCGTTGAGCGACGACATCATCAAATTCATCAATTACTTTTATCAATCCCCGGAAGATGAAACCTCCATCTCCGACATCCTGGGCAAACTGGACGCCGATGCCGGAGAGCCGGAACCGGAGGAAGACGGCGAGGTGGTGACGGAGTCGGACAGCGCCATCATGCAGCTCGTCAACAAGATCATCAACGACGCCTACAACCGCCGTACCTCGGACATTCACATCGAACCCAACGTCGCCAAGAAGAACGTGGAGGTGCGCTTCCGCATCGACGGTGATTGCGGCCTCTATCAAACCGTTCCCTACAGTTACCGGGCCGCTCTCGTTTCGAGAATCAAGATCATGTCCAATCTGGACATAACCGTCAAGCGCATCCCCCAGGACGGCAAGATCAAGTTCAAACGCCCCGGGGGGGACGACATCGAACTGCGGGTGGCGACCATCCCCACTCAGGGCGGAGTCGAGGACGTCGTCATGCGCATCCTCGCCAAAGGGGAAACCCTGCCCCTGGAGGCCATGGGCATGCTCCCCCGGAACTACAAGGGGCTCATCGACATCTGTGAAAAACCCTACGGCATGATCCTCGTGGTGGGGCCGACCGGTTCCGGTAAGACCACGACTCTACACGCCGCCCTGCATCACATCAACACCCCGGACCGGAAGATCTGGACCGCCGAGGATCCCGTGGAAATCACCCAGTACGGCCTCCGTCAGGTGCAGGTCCAGCCCAAGATCGGTTTCGACTTCGCCGCCGCGATGCGGGCCTTTCTCCGTGCCGACCCGGACGTCATCATGGTGGGGGAAATGCGGGATTTCGAAACGGCCAAAACGGGCGTCGAGGCTTCACTGACAGGCCACCTCGTTTTCAGCACCCTCCACACCAACAGCGCCCCGGAAACCATCACCCGTCTCCTCGATATGGGCATCGATCCCCTGAATTTCGCCGACGCCCTCCTGGGGATTCTCGCCCAGCGCCTGGTGCGCACCCTCTGCAAGAACTGCAAGGAACCCTATCACCCCACCCCGCAGGAGTTCGACGAAATCGTCCAGAGTTACGGCGAGGAACAGTTCCGGAAACTGAACATCTCCTATACCGACGATCTCACCCTGTACCGTCCCAAAGGATGTGATATCTGTGATAAATCTGGGTACAAGGGACGCATGGGCATCCACGAACTCCTCATCGCCTCCGACAACATCAAGCGGATGATCCAGAAGCATGAACCCGTGGAGGTTCTCCGGGAGATGGCCATGCAGGAGGGGATGACCACCCTGCTTCAGGACGGCATCCAGAAGTCCCTGCAGGGCGTTACGGACTTCAAGCAGGTCCGGCGGGTGTGCATCAAGTAACCGGACGCAGGGCCCGGCCTACCTGGGCAACGATCTGCCGAAGAAGGATTGTCGCCGTCCGGATAATCCCAACGGCCAAAACCCCCATCTCCGGAGATTATGGATGCGGAAACCGGGATTATCCATTCCTCAGTCGGGAGGAGATAACCGGCGATGCCTTCTCCGGCCCCCTTTCCTTGCCCAACCTGTCGTTCCCCTTACGATTCATGGCCCGTAACCGGTCCGCCACGGCCAGTACCGTATTGGCGTATCTCTGGCTGTGATTGTACGTCATGACGACGCGCCGGCGCTCCTGCCGGGAATCAAGGCACCGCCAGCCGTGCTGACGTAGGTAGTTGCCGATGCTGTAAAGGGCGTCGGGGGTGGAAAAGAGATCGATGCCCCCGCTGCCGTCCCCGTCGATCCCGTAGCGGGACACGTTGGAGGGCATGAATTGGCAGAGGCCGATCGCCCCGTAAATGGAACCGGGGATGGACAGGGGATCGACACCGTTGGCCTGGGAATATCTCAGCAGATGTTTGAGTTCTTCGTAGGCCCAATCCGATCTTTCCTTACAGAAACCCCGGGCCACTTCCTCGTTCCCCCCGTGAACGGTTCCCGCGGGCAGGAAAGGCCGCACCCGCTCCAGGTCCGCCGCCAGGGCCATACTGGAAAGGACGCCGAAGGCCATTCTTTTGCCCGTGTTGTTCCCCAGATCGGTTTCAATGAGCATAATGGAAACCACCACCTCTTCGGGCACGCAGTATTCCCGGTTGATCCGCTTCAGCCACCGGCGATTTTCCTCCAGATAGTTCCGGGCGGAACGCAGCGCCGCCGGACGAAGGTAACGCCCGTAAACGGCCCGGGTGTTCACCGC
Source organism: Syntrophobacterales bacterium (assembly GCA_018056545.1). Lineage (GTDB taxonomy): Bacteria > Desulfobacterota > Syntrophia > Syntrophales > UBA8958 > UBA8958. Next base: position 17,907 of record JAGPFL010000007.1, on the reverse strand, counting down.
CTCTCCCGCGGGACCCTGACGGGCATGGCGCTGCATAAGCGTCGTTATCTTCACCGCCATGGGCTCCGGATCGAACCGGAGCTCCGGGCGACGGTAGAGTTCCTCCATCTTCGTCCGGTCGAAACCGTCATCCTGGAGCCGCTGCCGAAGGGAGGACCAGTCCCCGGCGTCCGCCGTCCCGGGGAAAAAACAGGAAGCCAGCCACAGCAGCAGCCACACCCCCCACCCCCGGTGGCCGATTTTCATCTCCCCGTGGTTTTTCATCTAATTCTTCACCCCCAACAGGCGTTGCCACTCGTGGAGAAGATTCAGGGCCTCCAGCGGGGAAACCCGCATTGTATCCAGATCCGTCAGGGCTTGGATCACCAGTTCCCGTTCGTCGGGGAATAGGCTCAACTGGTTGGTAGTCCTGCCCTTGGGGGGCGTCTTCTTTCCCTGGGCTATCCGGGGAATCCCCCCGGCGTCCAACTCCCCCTTTTCCAGATTCTTGAGGATTTCCCCGGCCCGCTGGATGACCTCCCCGGGCACACCGGCCAGCCGGGCCACCTGAATGCCGTAGCTGCGGCTGGTACCCCCGGCCAGGATCTTGCGGAGGAAAATTATCCGGTCCCCCCACTCCCGAACGGCGACATTATAATTCTTTACCCCCTCATGGGTCAACGCCAGCTCCGTCAACTGATGATAATGGGTGGCAAAAAGGGTGCGGGCACCCAGGCGGCGGCTGTCGTGGAGATACTCGGCCATGGCCCAGGCAATGCTCAGGCCGTCGAAGGTGCTCGTTCCCCGCCCCACCTCGTCCAGGACGATAAGGCTCCGTCGGGTGCCGTGATTCAGAATATTGGCCATCTCCTGCATCTCCACCATGAACGTGCTCTGTCCCCTGGTCAGGCTGTCGGCGGCGCCGATGCGGGTGAAGATCCGATCCGCCACGCCGATCCGGGCCGATTTCGCCGGCACGAAGCTCCCCATCTGGGCCATGATGACGATCAGGGCAACCTGGCGGATATAGGTCGATTTGCCGGCCATGTTCGGGCCCGTGATGATGAGGAGACGATTCTGCTGCAGATCCAGGAAGGTGTCGTTGGGCACGAATCCTTCGGATTGGGCCGTCCGCTCCACCACCGGATGGCGGCCGTCAGCGATCTCGATCACCTCGTCGTCATCCACTACCGGACAGCAATAACCGTAATTCTCCGCCACCGTCGCCAGGGAGATCAAGACGTCCAGATCGGCCAGGGCCGAAGCCGTCACCTGGAGCTGCCGAATATGTCGGGCGGCTTCCCCCCGAACCCGGACAAACAGCTCGTATTCCCGTCGGCGGCTGTTCTCCTCCGCATGGAGAACCGCCTGCTCGTAATTCTTCAATTCGGCGTTGATGTAACGTTCCGCGTTCACCAGGGTCTGCTTGCGCACGTAGTCCTGAGGGACCAGATGGGAGTTGGCTTTGGTCACCTCGAGATAATAGCCGAAAACGTTGTTGAAGCCCACCTTCAGAGAATTTATCCCTGTCTTCCGGCGCTCCCGGTCCTCGAGGGCGGCGATGTCCCTTTTGCCGTGGCGGGAAAGGGAAAGCAGTTCGTCCAGCTCGGCATCGAAGCCGTCCCTGATCATCCCTCCCTCGCGGACCGCCAGGGGGGGGTCGTCCACCAGGGCCCGGGAGATGAGGGCCGCGACTTCGGGCAAGGGATCGATTTTCTCCTGCAGTTCCTTCAGGAGGGGCGCTGTCAGGGACGACAGCAGCTCCCGGAGGCGAGGAAGGACCAGCAGGGAGGCCTTCAGGGCCACGAGATCGCGGGCATGGGCCGCTTCCATGGCGATGCGCCCCCCCAGTCGTTCGAGGTCATAAACCTCCGTGAGGAGCTTGCGCAGCTCCTCCCGGAGGAGGTGATTGTCCTTTATTTCCGCTACCGCCGCGAGACGACTTCTGATCCTGCTCGTCTCCCGCAGGGGGTAGTTGAGCCACCAGCGCAGTCTCCTGGCGCCCATGGGCGTAACGGTGGCATCGAGAACGGAGAAGAGGGAACCCCTTTTTTTGCGTTCCTGGATGGTTTGGAAGAGTTCCAAGGTTCCCTTGGCCGTTTCGTCGAGAAAGAGGATCTGGGACCAGGACATTTCCTGCAGGCGGTTCACATGGGTCAGGCGTTCCTTCTGGGTTTCCTCGCCGTAGCGCAGGACGGCCCCGGCGGCGCCGCTTACCGCCGAACGGCTTTCCATCCTCAGGGCGGCGATGTTCTCCGGGGGGAAATAGGTGCGTAGAAGTTCTCCGGCCGCCTCGGGAGCGAAATAATCCCGGGGCAAATAGCCGACCGTCAGGGCACCCTCGTTCTTGGACAACGCCTTGATCAGCGCCCTATCCGGGAAGTCCTCGGGCAGGAGAATTTCCCGCAGGGGTAGGCCGGCGATTTCCCCTTGAAGAAGGTCGCGATCTTTTATCTCCAGAACCCGGAACTCCCCGGTGGAGATATCCGTAAAGGCCAAACCAAAGGTCTCGTCGGCGAAGGAAAGGGCCGCGAGAAAATTGTTCTCTCCGGCCTCCAACTGGGCGGGATCGATCACCAGCCCCGGCGTCACCACCCGGACGACATCCCTTTTGACGATCCCCTTCGCCTGCTTCGGGTCCTCAAGCTGCTCGCAGATGGCCACCTTGCATCCCTTTTCAATGAGGCGGGAGATATAGGACGACGCGGCGTGGTGGGGAACCCCGCAAAGGGGGATGCTCCCCTCCTTGGTCTTGTTCCGGGTGGTGAGGGTTATTTCCAGGAGACGGGAGGCAAAAACGGCGTCTTCGAAGAACATCTCGTAGAAGTCGCCCATGCGGAAAAACAGGATGCAGTCCGGATAGCGGGCTTTCATCTCCAGATACTGCTTCATCGCCGGCGTCAGTTCCGACACCGGCGCTGCCGTTCCGCCCGTATCCGCCTGCGTGTCCTTCATTTTTCAGGTTCGGATATGAGCAGATGGAGAAGCCCGTTGACGATGCTGATGACCAGGGCCCCGAGGATGGCCGGCAAGAATCCCCGCAGGTCGAAACCGGGGATGACCAAGGCGGTCATCTTCAGCAGGAAGGCGTTGATGACGAAGGTGAATAGCCCCAGGGTCAGGATGTTGATGGGAAGGGTAAGAATGATGAGCACCGGCCGGAGGAGCGTGTTCAGCATCCCCAGCACCGCTGCGGCCAGAATGGCGCTGACGAAGCTGCTCACCTGGATGCCGTCGATGACATAGGCGGCGGCCAAAACGGCAATGGTCAGCGTGAGCCAGCGGACGGCGAGTCCTTTCACCGGTTTGTTTTTCCTTGTCTTTCCTAAACGAAATGGACGAACTGCTCTTTTTTCGCCCCGCAGAACGGGCATTCGTCGGGAAGGACGCCGTCGGAGACGTAACCGCACACCTTACAGACAAAGTAGGTGGTCTCCCGGGCCTCCAGAAGATGGTTCATTGCCTCTTTGTAAAGTTTGGCATGGACCTCCTCCACATCGCGGCTCTGACTGAAGTGGAGCACGGCGGCCTTGTTGCCCTCTTTTTCCGCCAGCTTTATGAAATTGTCGTAGGCGACGCCGGCGACCTTCTGTTCCGATTCGAAGCTGGCCGCCAGATTTTCCTCCGTGGACTTCACTTCCTTCAGAAGCTTGAGGGCCCGGGTTCCGTGTATCTCTTCGGAAAAGGCAATCACCCGGAACAATTTGGCAATCTGCGCATATCCTTCCTTCTCCGCTTTGTCCGCAAACACCTTCAGGCGCAAGGCCGCTTTCGCTTCCCCGACATAGGCCTCGTACAGCGCCCTGTTCAATTCCGTCATGCTCCGCTCCCTCCCCGCGGCGGACCCGACGGACGGATGTCCGTCAATCCCCCGTCGCACCTAACCTTTAGCTATTCCGGGACAAATTCGTCCTTGCCGGATCCGCAGATCGGACAGGTCCAGTCTTCGGGAAGGTCTTCGAAAGCCGTTCCCGGAGCGATACCACCCTCCTCATCCCCCACCGTGGGGTCATAGACGTAACCACAGATATTGCATACATATTTTTTCATTATCAGTCTCCTTGATCGAACTCCCACACTTACCAGTTGAGTCCCGGCCAGGTCTGCCGATTGACCGGTTTCGGATAGCCGGGATCTGCCCTATCCTCCCGTATGTCATAACGGATATATTCATAATCTTTGAAGAAATATGCCTTGCCGTTGCCCCAGTTGATCACGTCGTCGATACCGCTGGTCCAGATCATCCCGGGCCAGCTCCTGTCATCGATCGGTTTGGGATAACCGGAATCGACCCTCCGCTTGTTGATGTCATAACGCAGATACTGTCCGCCCTTGAAGAAAAAGATCTTGCCGTTGCCCCAATTCACCGCCGCGTCAATGCCGTCGGTCCAGATGAGCCCGGGCCAGGTCTCCTCATTGATGGGTTGGGGATATCCCGGATCGGCACGGTCGGCGGCGATATCGTACCGGATGAACTCGCCTCCCTTGAAGAAGCAGGCCTTTCCGTTGTCCACTGTGACCACGGCATCGATGTTCCGCCAGGGGATCCCCGGCCAGGTTTCCTCATTGATGGGTTTGGGGTAACCCGGATCGGCACGGTACCCCATGAGATCCTCCTCCATGTCCGGCTTGGCGGAATAGCGGATGTAACGATCGTCTTTGAAGAAGTAGACCTTGCCGTTTCCCCAGTTGGTGCCGGCGCCTATCGCCTTCTCGGAATAGAATTTCTCTCCGTAGGCGGTAAAATTTCCGGTCAAAAGGAAGAGAAACGCCGATGTCACCATGATTGCAATTCCGGTCTTTTTCATGCAACCTCCTTGTAATTCTTCAATTGCCGGGCTATTTCCTCTCCCAGGGCATAACAGCGGCGCAGCTCTTCCTCCCCGGGGACATGCTGCACCTTGAGGGGAGCCGCTACGTTATCTATCTTCATCTCCTTCAGGATGTCCGCCAGGTGAGCAGGCGCCTCCCCGCTCCATCCGTAGGAGCCGAATGCGGCGCCGATCAGATTCGCGGGTCGCAGGCCCTTGAGGTAGGTGGTCACATCGGCCATCTGGGGCAACATATTGTTGTTCAGGGTGGAAGAACCGACCACGAGGGCACCTGCGTCCAGGATCTCGTAGGCCACATCGCTGCGGTGGAAAACATCCATAGACATACATTTAACCGCAGCGCCGGCGGCGGCGAGGCCTTCGCTTAGGGCCCTCGCCATGAGTTCTGTGCTGTGCCACATGGTGCCGTAAACCACCACGGCCTTCCTGGTGGGCCGCTGGGCCGCCCAGCGGTCATAACGGGAGATCACCCCCGGAATATCCCGGCGCCAGATCGGCCCATGGTCCGGGGCGATGTATTTACAGTTTATCCCCGTCGCCGCCACACGGGCCAGCAGCTTGGTGACCAGCGGGGCATAAGGAAGGATGATGTTGGCAAAATAGGTGGCCCCTTCATAGGCAAGCACGGCCGGGTCGATTTCGTCGTCGAACCTCTCCGCCGTGGCCAGATGCATGCCGAAGGCATCCTGGGAGAAGAGGATTTCCTCTTCGGGAAGGTAGGAAAACATGCTGTCCGGCCAATGGAGCATCCTCGTCTCCATAAATTGCAGGTTCATGTTTCCCAGACTGAGCTTCTCCCCGTCCTTGACCGCCTTGATATTTAGGCCTGTGGGAAAGATCTTCCCCAGCGTCTTGGCGCCCATGGGGGAGGCGACGACCTGCTCCGGCGCAATCATCCGAATCATCTCCGGAAGGCAGCCGCTATGGTCCATTTCGGAATGGTTGGAAACGATCAATTGAATATCCCGGGGATTCACCACCGAGGAGATACGACCCACCAGTTCGTCCCGGAAGGGCGCCTTGACGGTGTCCACCAGGGTGATCTTATCCGCCATGATCAGGTAGGCGTTGTAGGTGCTGCCCCGGGGGGTCTTATAACCGTGAAAATCGCGGATGGTCCAATCGATAGCCCCCACCCAGAACACCTTGTCCGTTAGTTTAACCGCTCTGTAGATGTCTGTCACGGCCTTCTCTCCTCATCGGGGGGTTAATTATTTTCCAAATACCTGTAACATCAGTCGCATCACGTGTCAATCCCTATCAGCTTCGCCGGCGGCATCTCGGGGGGGAGGGGCCTCCACCTGACGGGCGGCGGCTTCCTTCTCTTTTTTCCACTCCCCTACCTGTTGTTCCAACTTCTTCATCGCCTCCGGATCTTGACTTTCCAACAGCGCTCCCAGATCGCCCCGGTCCTTCATGACATCCTCGTACTCAGGGATGACTATCCCCCTGCGGACCATGATCTGGTAGATCCGTTCGGCCCGGGCCACAACATAGCGGGAGGCACCGGCGGGGTTGTATTTCCTGGGGTTGGGCAGGACGGCGGCCAGACGGGCCGCTTCCTGGGCCGTGAGATCGGCGGCGGATTTCCCGAAATGGGTTCGGGCGGCCATCTCGATGCCGAACACCCCCTCTCCCCATTCGGCGACATTCAGATAAAGTTCAATGATGCGCTTTTTAGAAAGTTTGTTCTCGATCCGCCAGGTGAGAATGGCTTCCTTGAGCTTGCGGACCGGGTTTTTGGAAGGGGAGAGATAGAGGTTTTTGGCCAGTTGCTGGCTGATGGTGCTGCCGCCGGCCTTGAATTTTCCCTTCTGGATGTCCTTTTCCAGGGCCTTCTGCATGGCTTCGAAATCAAACCCCTCATGACGCCAGAATTTGTCGTCCTCGGCGATAATGACCGCTTTCACCACATAAGGGGAGATGCGCGTCAGAGGAACCCAGCGCTGACGCAATTTGGTCTTTTTTCCCTCCCGCTGCCACTCTTTTTCCCGATATTCCATGAAAGCCGTCTTTGGGGGGTTCGTCTTGGCCAGGGCGGCAATATCGGGGAAAAGGACATAGTAACCGATATTAAGAACCAGGGCCACAACCATGATAACAGCGCATGCCAAAAGAATTTTTTTCCACATGGGACTTTCATAAATCATAATGTTTTATTTTTCAAGACATTGGATGTATCTTGACGGCGTCGGCGAAATTGTGACCCGTCGAGAAAAAATTTGACTTACGGGTTTTTTTTTTGTAAGAGGGCAAATCGCTTTTTGTGTACAGTTTGTCATCCATCGTCAAAATCTGTGCACCGTTAATAAGTGGGGCGACCCCCTAATAACAATGAGGAGGTACTCATGATGGAACGGCGGATTTTCCCATGGATGGGACTGAGTGTCCTGTTCTTTATATTGCTGATCGGCACGGCAGCCTTTGCAGATGAGCAATACCGGGTGAAAAGGGGCGACAGCCTCGACCGGATCGCCAAGAAGTACGGAGTTACAACCCAGAGCATCAAAGCCGCCAACGGTCTTCAGGGAATCAACATCACCGCAGGGAAGAAACTGATCATTCCCACCACCGGCTCTCGCAAGCTCGCCAAAAGCTCCAACTCTAAAACACTGAAAAAAGGTCATTTTTATGTTGTCAGGAAGGGTGACACCCTCCGGGGCATAGCAAAAAAGACCGGCCTTACCGTCGCGGAACTCAGGGATCTCAACCAACTCAAAGGAAACAAATTGCGGAAGGGTCAGAGACTGGCCTTGGCCGTTCCCGCCAGGGAAGGCGACGGACGGAAAGCCCGGTCGAAAGACCAAGGGGAGACTGACCTGACAGAGGAGGACGGCGAGGAAGATCTCGCCAACGACAACGCCCCGGTGGCGGAAAAGACGCCGGAACTGGAAAATGACATCGCCTATTCGGAAAGCACCCTGGGCAAATGGAAGGATCCTACGGAACGCAGCCTCCTGGTGAAGGTGGCCAAAGGATTCCTGGGAGCCCCGTACCGGTTGGGCGGTTCCTCCGTAAAAGGCCTTGATTGCTCCGCTTTCGTAAAAAAGATGTATGAATTCTTCGACATCGACCTCCCCCGCACCGCCCGGGAGCAGGCCCGCGTAGGGATGAAGGTGGCCAAGGGCGAGTTGGCCGAAGGGGATCTGGTTTTTTTCAACACCCGCAGGGCCTTCGGGCATGTGGGCATCTACATCGGCAACAACCAGTTCGTGCATGCCTCCTCGGGGAAAAAGGACCGCCATGTCCGGATCGACAGTCTGGACAAACCCTATTACAATAAACGCTTCGTCAAGGCGGTGCGTTTGAAATCGTTGGAGGAAGACAGCGATATTTGACGGCGGGTTAGTGATCTAAGGTTCCACCGGAAGTAGTATTTTCCTGAACCTTGTCGCTTTAAACCGTTTTCCGTGATTTTTCGTATAGTTTCCATGAACGGTTAAAATATCCTGACTGGTATGAGGTAATGAAAATGAGATTTGGATGGGGAATGATCCTGGCGGTTTGCTTTCTATGCGCGACTATCGTCGGTTGCGTCACCAAGGGTGAATATATGAAAAAGGTCGCCGAGGCCGATGCTACATCCAAGGAGCTACAGGCATGCAACGCCCAGCGGGCGGAATTGGAGAAGGTGCTCAAGACCGAGGAGAACGCCGCCCGGCAGAAGGTAGCGGACTTGCAGATAGAAAACTCCAAACTCAAGGATGCCGTAGCCTTTCTGCAGAAAAAGGAGGAGGTCATCCAGAAGGAAAGCGATACCTACAAGGACCTTGTAAAGGAGATGAAGGGGGAAATCGCCAAGGGCCAGGTGACCATCACGGAGCTGAAGGGTAAATTGACCCTGGACGTGGTCGACAAGATCCTCTTTGCCTCCGGCGAGGCGGCGGTAAAGAAAGAAGGCCTCGAAGTATTGAAGCGGGTAGTGGAAATCCTCAAGAATCTCAAGGATAAGGCGATCGTTGTGGAGGGCCACACGGATAACGTCAAGATCAAGGGCCAGCTCGCCAAGGTCTATCCCACCAACTGGGAGCTTTCCGCCGCCCGGGCCATCAACGTGGCGCGTTACCTCCAGGACCAGGGGATAAATCCCGAGCTGCTCAAGGCGGTCGCCTGCGGAGAATACAAGCCGGTGGCGGACAACGGCACCGCCGAGGGCAGGCAGAAGAACCGGAGGATCGCCATCGTCCTCACCGCCAAAGATTAACGACAAATCACCGAGCAATCTATAATGCGGGCACGGCTGTCCATCGCCGTGCCCTTTTTCTTATGGACGGCAGGAAGGAACAAGGGAAGAAATCATGGGAAAAACCCTGAGCGAAAAAATCATCGGTGCCCACTTACAGACCGGTCGCCTGACCCCGGGGGAGGAGATCGGTATCCGCATCGATCAAACCCTCACCCAGGACGCCACCGGAACGATGGCCTATCTGCAGTTCGAATCCATGAACATCACGGAAATCCGCACCGAGCTGTCGGTCAGCTACATCGATCACAACACGATTCAGATCGGCTATGAGAACGCCGACGACCACCGTTATCTCCAAAGCGTCGCCCGACGCTTCGGTATTCATCTCTCCCGGGCCGGCAACGGCATCTGCCATCAGGTCCATCTGGAACGCTTCGGCAAACCGGGGAAGACCCTGATCGGCTCCGACAGTCATACACCTACGGCGGGGGCGCTGGCCATGCTCGCCGTAGGCGCCGGCGGTCTCGACGTGGCCCTCGCCATGGCCGGCAAGCCTTTTTACCTCCCCGCACCCAGGGTGTTCCGCATCGAGCTCCTGGGAAAGCTTCCTCCCTGGGTGACCGCCAAGGACATCATCCTCAAGGTGCTGAGCATCTTGACGACCAAGGGAAACGTGGGAAGAATCCTCGAATACGGCGGCGACGGTCTGGCGCACCTCAGCGTGCCGGAGAGGGCCACCATCGCCAACATGGGGGCGGAATGCGGGGTGACCACCTCTTTGTTCCCCAGCGACGACATGACCCGTCGTTTTCTGGCGGCCCAGGGAAGGGTCAAGGACTGGATTCCCCTCCATGCCGATCCGGACGCCGTTTATGAAGGGGCTCTGACCATCGACCTGTCCCGGCTGGAGCCCCTGGCGGCCAGACCCCACAGCCCCGATCACATCAGTCCGGTCCGGGAAATCGGCCCGCTGGCGGTGCAGCAGGTGTGCATCGGCAGCTGTACCAACTCGTCCTACAAAGATCTGGCCACCGTCGCGGAGATGCTCAAAGGCAAGACCGTCCATCCCGATGTGAGCCTCATCGTCGCTCCCGGTTCCCGCCAGGTGTTGGAAAACATCACCCGGGACGGTTATCTCCAACACATGATCGCCGGCGGCGCCCGCCTGATGGAAAACGCCTGCGGCTTCTGCATCGGCAACAGTCAGAGCCCCGCCTCCGGCTCCGTTTCCCTGCGCACCTCCAACCGCAATTTCTTCGGTCGTTCCGGTACCAGGGAGGCAGACATCTATCTGGTGAGCCCGGAAACCGCCGTCGCCTCCGCCCTCAAGGGCCGGCTAACGGACCCCCGGGAGCTGGGCATCGCCCCGCCCTTCATCCCTCAACCCCGGAAATTCCATCTGGACGACGGCATGATCCTCCGCCCCCTTCCCCCGGAGGAACGGATGAGGGTGGAAATCATCCGGGGACCGAATATCGGGTCCCCGCCGGAAAATACCCCTTTCCCCGCCGACATCGACGGCGAGATAACCATCAAGGTCGGCGACAAGATCACCACCGATCACATCATTCCCGCCGGGGCGCGGATGAAATACCGCTCCAACATCCCCCGTTACGCCCGTTACGTCTTCGAGATCCTGGACCGCCACTTCCACGAACGGGCGACCAGGATCCGGGACGAAGGCCGGCACAATATCATCGTCGCCGGTCATTCCTACGGGCAGGGATCGTCCCGGGAACACGCCGCCATCTGCCCCATGTATCTCGGGGTAAAGGTGGTGCTGGCAAAATCCTTCGAACGCATCCATGCGGCCAATCTTATCAACTTCGGCATCCTGCCTTTGGTTTTTGAAAACGAAGGGGATTACGACGCCCTCCAGGCCGGCGATCGTCTCCGGATACCAGACGTAAGGACAGCGCTTAGGGAGGGCAAGCCGTTGCCAATAACCAATGCCACCCAGGGAGGCAGCTTTTCCGCGCTCTATGAGCTGACGGAACGGCAGCAGGCCCTGATTCTGGCCGGCGGCGCCCTCCACGACCGCTAAGCTAAGCAACCGAGGGAAAACCATCCCTGACGACGGGGCGGAAATACATACGGGAGATCACCCCATGAACGAAGCGAATAAAATTAAGGTAAAAAACCCTCTTGTGGAAATGGACGGCGACGAGATGACCCGGATCATGTGGCAGATGGTCAAGGATCTGCTCATCCTGCCCTATCTGGACATCGAGCTCGAATATTACGATCTCCACGTGAAGCACCGGGATGAAACGGACGATCAAGTCACCGTGGATGCCGCCCGGGCGATCATGAAACACGGGGTCGGGGTCAAGTGCGCCACCATCACCCCCACGGCCGACCGGGTCCGGGAATACGGACTAAAGGAACAGTGGAAAAGTCCGAACGGCACCATCCGGGCCATGCTGGACGGGACGGTTTTCCGCACCCCCATTTTCGCCAAGAACATCCGTCCCTTTGTCACGACCTGGAAGCGGCCCATCATCATCGGCCGACATGCCTACGGCGATGTTTACAGCAACGCGGAGCTGCGCATCCCCGGAGCGGGCCGCGCGGAGATCGTCTTCACCCCCGCGGGGGGCGGAGAGACCCTGAGAAATACCATTCACGACTTCACCGGGCCCGGGATCATCCAGGGCATCCACAACACCGACGCCTCCATCGCCAGTTTCGCCCGGGCCTGTTTCACCTATGCCCTGGACCGGAAGGTGGACCTCTGGTTCAGCACCAAGGACACGATTTCCAAGACCTACGACGCCCGGTTCCGGGCGGTTTTCGACGGGGAGTACGCCGCTAACTGGCGACGGCGCTTTCAGGAGGCGGGCATCGAATACTTCTTCACCCTCATCGACGACGCCGTGGCCCGGATCGTCCGCTCCGAGGGGGGAATCCTCTGGGCGTTGAAAAACTACGACGGCGACGTCATGTCGGACATGATCGCCTCCGCCAACGGCAGCCTGGCCATGATGACCTCCGTCCTCGTCTCGCCGGAGGGTTATTTCGAATACGAAGCCGCCCATGGTACGGTACAGAAACATTACTACCAGCACCTCGAGGGCAGGGAAACCTCGACGAACTCCATGGCCCTCATCTTCGCCTGGACGGGGGCGCTGCGGAAGCGGGGGGAGATGGACGGCACGCCGGAGGTGTCCGCCTTCGCCGATCAGGTGGAGGCGGCGGCTCTGGAAACGGTGGAAGCGGGGATCATGACGGGGGATCTGCTGGCCGTGGCCGAAAAGAACCCGGCGAACAGAAAGGTGAACACCCGGGCCTTTATCGAGGCTATCGGGACCAGATTGCAGGAAAAGCGGCGATAATGGAAAAAGTCAATCTCCGGGACCTCTCCCTGGCAGAGATCGAGCTGTTCATCGCCCATCTGGGGAAGGAAAAATACCGGGCCCGTCAGCTCATGAAGTGGCTCTATCAGTTCGATGTCCGGTCCTTCGGGGACATGACCACCCTTTCCCGGGAACTGCGGGGGCACCTGGAGCAAACGGCCTGCCTGGAGGGCCCGCAGCCCGTCAAGACCCGGACGGCGGCCGACGGCACAAAAAAGATCCTCTTCCGGCTCCGAGACGGCCTGCATATCGAAAGTGTCCTGATTCCCGGCAAGAACCACTGGACGGCCTGCCTATCCACCCAGGTGGGTTGCGCCATGGGCTGCCGTTTCTGTTTCACCGGCACCCTGGGCTTCAAGCGCCAGCTCAGCGCCGGGGAGATCACCGGTCAGTTGGTCTCCCTTAAATTTCAAACCCCCGAGGGACCCAACGTCAAAAACGTGGTCCTGATGGGGATGGGGGAACCCCTGGCCAATTATGACCAAACCGTCAAGGCGGTCCGGATTATGACCGACGATGCGGGGATGGGTCTGTCGAACCGGAAGGTGACGATTTCCACCTGCGGCCTCGCCCCGCAGATCCTGCGCCTGGGAAAGGACATCTGCGTCAATCTCGCCATCTCCCTGAACGCCCCGGACAACGAGCGGCGGGATTATCTCATGCCGGTAAACCGACGCTATCCCTTGGAGGCGCTGCTCAAGGCCTGCCGGAACTACCCCATGCCGGGGCGCCGGATGCTGACCTTCGAGTACATCCTCATGGCCGGCGTCAACGACAGTCCCGCGGACGCGGAAAAGGTGGCCCACCTCCTGAAGAACCTCCACTGCAAGCTGAATCTGATCGTCTTCAACGAGTATCCCGGTGCGGAATTCCGGACCCCGGCGCCGGAGGTTGTGGACGCCTTTCAGCAGGTGCTGCTGAAACACCATTATACGACCATCATCCGCGCCAGCCGCGGGAGCGACATCCTCGCCGCCTGCGGCCAACTTACGGGCGGGAACGACCAATAACGAATTCTCCCCTGCTCCGCCCGGACCATACCGCTTAAGATTCGATAAACCCTTAAGACGCGATCTTTTCTCCCCCTTCAAAGGGGATGTCCGGCGGGGTTGGGGTCCCGCATCAAAATAAGGACAGCCCATTTCCACCCCTTGAAGGGTCGGTGTCTTTGCTCTTCCAAGATTTCATCAGGATTCGTCATCTCCCCTGGAAGACGGGGGCACGTTTTTCCAAAAAGGCGTTGACTCCTTCGCGGTGGTCTTCCGTACCCAGGCAGAAAAGCTGGATCCCCGTTTCCAGCTCGATCCCCGCCTGAAGATCCAGTTTGTCGCTCTGGTTGAGGATCTTCTTCATCAGACCGATGGCCAAGGGGGCGTAGCGGGACAATTGCCGGGCAAAATCGAGGGTCTGGTCCCACAATTGTTCATCGGCGATGACCCGGTTGACCAGACCGATCTGAAAGGCCCGGTCGGCGTCGATGATGTCGCCGGTGAACATGAGTTCCTTGGCCCGGTGCAGACCCACGGTGCGGGGCAGGAAGTAGGTGGCGCTGCCGTCGGGTATCAGGCCGATCCGGACGAAGCTCTGGGAGAAGCGGGCCGCCCGGCCGCAGAAGATCAGATCGCAGGCCAGAGCCAGGCTGAAGCCGGCGCCGGCGGCGACGCCGTTCACCATGGCGATGACCGGCTTGGACATGTGAACGATGAGATTGACAATCTCGGCGATATCCTGGATGTACCGCCGGGATTTGGCAATGTTGTCGAAGGTGAGAATATAGGGCAAATCACCGCCGGCACAGAAGGCACGGCCCGCCCCGGTGAAGATGACCGCTCTTACCTCCTGGTCTTCTTCCACCTCCCGCAGGGCCGCCCGGGTGTCGTCGAGGAGCGCCTGGGTCATGGAATTGAGCGAGGTGGGATTATTCATGGTAATCTTGGCAATATTGCCGATCTTTTCCAGTAAAGCCGCTTTCTCAGCCATCAGTTCACCTCCGTTGTCTTTTCGATTTCCTCCCGAGCAAAGAACCGCCTTGTCTTTTAATAAATGTTTACAGACAATAATTCAACAAAAGAGACTACCCCTTGACAAAGTCACCGGGATGGCCCATGAAAAGCGCCAGGCAATATTACAAAACTATTGGGAGGAAGGAAAATCATGAAAGTAGTCGCCCTCAACGGCAGTGCCCGTAAAAACGGCAATACGGCCATACTGCTCAACCTTGTCCTGGACGAGTTGAATAACGAAGGAATGGAAACGGAACTTATCCAGATGGCCGGCATCTCCCTGCCGGGATGCCGGGCCTGTTACAAATGCTTCAAGAACAAAAACAAACACTGCTCCGTGGAAACGGACATGCTCAACGAGGTAATCGACAAGATGCTGGCTGCAGAGGGGATCCTCCTGGGCTCACCGACTTATTTTTCCGACGTCACGGCAAACATGCGGGCCTTCATCGAGCGGTGCGGCTTCGTCGCCCGGGCCAACGACTATATGTTCAAGCGCAAGGTAGGAGCCGCCGTGGTGGCCGTCCGTCGGGCCGGCGCTATTCCCGCCTTCAGCGGCATGAACCTCTTTCTCCACTACATGCAGATGATCATGCCCGGAACCAGCTACTGGAGCCTGGCCCTGGGCCGGGATATCGGCGACGTCCTCAAGGACGAAGAGGGTGTCCAGACCATGAAGGACCTGGGAAAGAACATGGCCTGGCTCATGAAGAAAATCTGCCGGTAAAGGAAGAACGGCGCCCTCAGCTCCTGATCATCACCAGCAGCATCTTGAAGGGTTGCTCGGCACTCAAGGCGTGGGGCTTGCCGGCGGGCATGATGAGCATCTCACCGGCCTTTACCCGGTGCGGTTTGCCGGCAATGCTAATCACCGCCTCGCCGTCGAGGATCAGCACCAGCGCGTCGAAGGGGGCAGTATGCTCGCTCAGCCCCTGTCCTTGGGCAAAGGAAAAGACGGTGACGCTTCCCTTCTCCTTCTTCAATATTTCTCGGCTGACAATGGCTCCTTGCTGGTAAGCTACCAGGTTTGCCAAGTTCATGGCCTTTCCGAGATAATCCTCCAACGCGGTTATCTTTTCCATTCTCTCCACCTCCTCGCCTTTTTTATTACCATCTTTCCATCCTTCCGGCAACATACCGGTCACAACCCTCACCTGTGCCAAAAACCGGTCAATTCCCTTTGCGCTTGAAACGGTCCGGCCGCAATCCCCGGAACGGCAAGGCCGGGGGCGAGGGAACAGCCCGTCATCAGACAAAGATTGATGAATAATTCGGACGGAGGCCGATAGGTAAATATTCGATCTCGTTTTATTATCGCCTCAACCGGTGTGGGAGGCACCAACAGCCGGCCCCGTCCGGTTACAAAAAGAAAGGGGTTTCTTATGGCAACATTTGCATACAATCAGGAAGCGTTGGCAAACCTCAAGATTGAAGACACCTCCCTCCTGGATCGCCTGGTCGATTTCAACTCCGCCCGGGCGGCGCACCTCAAGAAGGATCATTCCCAGCGGGATAAAAGGATGTCCCTCGGCGAGGCCATCGCCACATATGTCCAGGACGGCGATATCTGCACGGATACCGGATTTGCCTATGTGCGCACGCCTCTCCAGTCCTACTTCGAGATCATGCGGCAGGGCAAGAAGGATCTTCAGTTTATCGGCTCACCCAATACCAACCAGAGTTACATGATCAATTTCGGCGTCTGCTCCTACTCCCACAATTCCTACATCGGCGCCGAGATGCGGGGTTCGGACCGCAATTATTCCCGCCAGCTCAAGGCGGGGAAAGTCAAAATCCTCTCCGAATGGAGTCACGGCGCCATGGCTCAGGGATTCAAGGCCGCCCAGTTGGGTTCGCCCGGGATCTTCAGCAAACAGCTGCTGGCTTCCGACATCATCCGCTACAACCCCTATGTCAAAGTGATACAGAACCCGATGCGGGACGATCCGGATCCGGTGGTATTCATTCCGGCCCTCTATCCGGATGTGACGATCATTCACGTGCACGCCTGCGACAAGAACGGCAACGCCCGAATCTACGGCCCGGCGGTAAACGACATCGCCATCGCCGCCGCGGCCCGGAAGGTGATCATCACCGCCGAGGAGATTGTTCCGGAGATCGACATCCGTTACAACAACAAGGGCGTCGTCATCCCCTTCATGTATGTGGACGCCGTGGTGGAACTCCCCTTTGGAGCCGTTCCCGGCAACATGCCCGGATGCTACTACTGGTCGCGACAATGGTGGGAGAAGGCCATGCGGTATGCCACCCTCACGGATGAGAACATGGCGGAATTCATGCGTAACTGGGTGTTCGATTGCCGGGATCAATACGATTTTGTCGAAAAACTCGGCGGCGCCCGGTGGGTGGCCATGGCCCGGCGACTCACCAAGACGACGGAATACGACAATGAAGACGAGGGGTATGATTATTCCTATCAGCCCTATACGTTAAATAAGGACACGGACATTTACTACTGAGGAGTGGAACCATGAGCAACGAAAAACCCATAAATCCGCTGGAAATGCTGGCCTATGTTCTGGCGATGCAGATAAAGGACCACCAGATCGTCTATGTGGGCACGGGTCTCCCGATGGTAGCGGCCATTCTGGCGAAAAAAACCCACGCCCCCCATATCACTATGGTTTACGAGTCCGGCGGGCAAAACCCGATCGAGGGCGACATGCCCTGGTCGGTAGGCGATCCCTTCACCTGGCGCAAATCCCCCCTGATCCAGGAGATGGCCTATTCCTTCGCCCAAGCCTACAACGGCTACGTGGACATCGGCTTCCTCGGTTTTGCCCAGGTGGATATGTACGGCAACATCAACACCCACTTGATCGGCGATGATTTTCTGAATCCCAAGACCCGATTGACCGGATCCGGCGGCAACAACGACCTGTCCTCCCTGACGGAAAACATGGTCCTCGTAGGACTCCACACCCCGGACAAGTTTCCCGCCCGGCTGGATTTCATCACCAGCGTGGGTCATCTCACGGGCGGAAATTCCCGCCAGGAGGCGGGGCTCCTGGGCAACGGCCCCGTCGCCGTCGTCACCAATGCCGGTGTCTTCGATTTCGAAGCAACCAGCAAACGGATGCGGGTCCAGTCCCTGCAGCCCGGCGTTAATTTCGAGCTGGCCCAGCTCTGCACGGGATTCGAGCTGCTGAAACCGGAAGGAGAGATCCCCGTTACCCCGTCGCCGCCGCCTGATATCCTGGAAATTCTCCGGACCCAGGTGGATCCCCATGGCGTCTTTACCAGCATCCCCGGAATGTGAAAAACATTCTCCATTCTTCCCACCTGCAGGAGGCGGCGACTGAACAGACGCCGTCTCCTGTCCTTTCTGCCGCCGACTTTTCCTGATAGCCCCACTGTCAAAGCCATCCGACTTGACAGGCGGAAAACTTCTCCGTATAGTTCCCTCCACGCCACGCCGAAGAAGAGGAGTGCGCTTCGATGTTTTTGCCCGTAACGCCGGAAGATGTCCTCGCGTTGGGCTGGACGGCCCTCGATGTCATCCTCGTCACCGGCGACAGCTACCTCCACAG
>JAGPFL010000062.1 GCA_018056545.1 Syntrophobacterales bacterium | reverse complement strand
CGTCGGCGATCACCTGGATGGGCTTGGGGAGGAGAAGCACGATCAGGACGGCGATGATCAGGACGCTGAAGAAGATCGTCAGGGAAAAGATGGCGAACACCCAGGACCATCCCTCCCACTCGTCGCTCAACACCCTGGTGATCACTTCGGAAATGTTCGAGGAATTTATTTCCGTAACGGTGCCGTGAACCTCCGCCCCCTTGCCCGTCACGACTACGCCGCCCAGGGTGAAGACATTTCCTTTCACCACCGCCCTTCTCGCCAGCACTACCGAGTCTCCTACGGCAACGACATTACCCTCCACCGTTCCGGCGATGGTAATCTGACCATTGATCGTCAAAACGTGATTCGCCCTCGTTCCCTCTTCGATGGTCACATCTTCTCCTATCTTGAAAATGGTGATGTTCTCCGCCTGGGCGCCGGCGGCAAAGGCGGTAAGCAACAAGGCCAGGATAGCAATAAAGGTCTTTTTCATTTTTTTGCTCTGAGTGCTTTTCCAGATTGATATGCGTAGTAGCGGAAAGACCCGCGACTGTCAACGATAAAATAACTATATTATTTCGATATTATGATCTTCGAGAAAACCGTCTATGAAAATAATATTTTTTTCAAAAAAACCTTGCTTTTCCCTCTTTGTTCCTGTATTGGGAGCATTAGATTGCGGCTCATATAAGGCGTATGTTATCAAAAAGTTTACATAGAAATCAGCTCGTAATAACAGAGGAAGGAAGATCAAGGCTGCTCACGGAAATACCATAAATTAATAGGAGGAGGTTGGCTGCAATGAGCAAGGCACACGATGATCTGGAGAAAAAACCGGAGGAAAAAGTCACTGAGTTGATGAGAATCAATAAGCTTCTCGAACAGGAGAACGCGGAAAAGAGATTGGCGGAAGAGGCGCTTAAAAAGCGGGAGCAGGAATTGGAGGCCACAACGAAATCTCTGGAAGAGCTCAATGCCGCCCTCAAGGTTTTGCTCAAGCACCGGGAAGACGACAAGAACGAAGTGGGGGTGAAGGTGATCGCCAATGTCAAGGAATTGATCATGCCCTATCTCGAAAAACTCAAGACCACTCCCCTCAACGAGACCCAGACGACCTTGGTGGACATCATCGAAATGCACCTCAATGAAATTACCTCCCCCTTCCTGATGAAGCTGACTTCCACCTATCTGGGCTTCACCCCCAAGGAGATACAGGTGGCCAGCCTCATTCGGGACGGCAAGAAAACCAAGGAAATAGCCAAGGTCATGAATGTGTCCAAGAGCGCCATCGATCTGCATCGGAATCACATTCGCACCAAGCTGGGCTTGAACAACAAGAAGGTCAATTTGCGTTCTTATTTGTCGGCGTTGCCGTCGTAGCATAAGCTCTTCAGAGCGCCCTGGCGGTTCGGCAAGCCGTGTCTAGGGGAGGTGCGCCCGATGGTGGAACGTGCGTTCTATTATTGAGGTATTTCCTGTTGACATGTAGGCGAAAAGAGGATAGCTTGTCCCACCACTTGGGTGAGGTGAGCGCTGAACAGATACCTTGTCAAGGTCATCGCCACGGGATGCGGGAGCGGTTATTTCCCCGTTGCATCGGGAACGGCAGGAACCATCGCCGCCATTCCCCTGTATCTGATTCTTTCTCCCCTGTCCTGGCCGATGTATCTGTTGACGGTCGTCGCCTTTTCCTTCCTGGCTGTTTATGTCTCCCAGGCGGCGGAGGTCATCTTCCAGGAAAAAGATTCTTCCCGCATCGTCATTGACGAATGGGCCGGATTCCTCTGGTCGATGCTGCTCATCGCCCCGACCACCGCCCATATAATCGGGGCGGCCGTCCTGTTTCGCATCTTTGATGTCTTAAAACCTTATCCTGCCCGTTTCTTCCAGGATAAACTGCCGGGTGGTTACGGGGTGGTCATGGATGATGTGGCGGCAGGCATGTACGCAAATTTGGGCATGCATATCCTGATCCGGGGCGGGATCTTTTAACAACAGGGGTTGATTGCGTGCGTACCGGAATTATCACCATCGGCAACGAGCTGACGAGTGGCAGCGTTCAGGATACCAACTCCGCATATATTGCCCGGCAGTTCCATTGGCAGGGCTGGGAGGTGGCGGTCATGCTGTCCATCGGGGACAGCGAAGAGATGATCGAAAAGGCCCTCGCTTTCGCCATGTCCCAGGCGGATGCGGTGGTCGTCACGGGCGGTCTGGGGCCGACCTCCGATGACATCACCACGGCGGCCATTGCCCGGGCCTTCGGCCTCAATCTGGTAACCGACGAACGGATCCTCAGACATATCAAGGCGATATTTGAACGTTTCGGTTTGCCCTGGACGGAAAACAACGCCAAGCAGGCTATGTTTCCAGAGGGAGCGGAGATCATTGACAATCCCGTGGGAACCGCCGCCGGCTTCTTCCTCCGGAAAGGGGGAAAGCTCGTTGCCGTCCTTCCCGGCGTACCGGCGGAGGTGAAAAATATGGTTCCGGGTGGTGTCATCCCCGCGATCCGGAGATGTTTTCCCCTGGAGACCGGCCATTTGGCCGTCCGAACCCTGAAAACCTTCGGCCTCTCCGAGGCGGCGGTTGATCAGGCCGTCGCCGGCGTGGATCTGGCGGGCGTGGGGATCGGTTTCTACCCCCGTTTCCCGGAGAATCATATCGTCCTTTCGGTCCGGGATCACGATGCCGCTGCCGCATGGTCGAGGCTGTCTGCTGCGGAGGAAGAGATCTGTAAGCGTATCGGCCGGCATGTCTTCGCCCGGGACGACGAGACCCTGGAAGAGGCCGTGGCCAAGCTTCTTAAGGAACAGGGGCGGACCATCGCCGTGGCCGAATCGTGTACCGGCGGCCTGATAACCGACCGCTTGACGGATGTACCGGGCAGCTCGGGCTATCTGGAGCGGGGACTGGTCACTTACAGCAACCGGTCCAAGACGGAGCTCCTCGGTGTTCCGGAAAAGGTGCTACAGGACCACGGCGCCGTGAGCGAGGAAACGGCGCGGCTCATGGCCGAAGGGGTCCGCAGACTCGCCGGCACCGATCTCGGCCTGGCGACTACCGGAATAGCCGGTCCGGACGGTGGTTCCGAGGCCAAGCCGGTGGGAACGGTTTTTATCGCCCTGGCGGACGCCGGGGGGATCCGGTGCCGGAAATACTCTTACCGCTGGCAACGACGCCGCATCAAGGTCATCACCTCCCAGGCGGCCCTCCTGATGGTGAAAAAACACCTGGCCGGCGAAGTCGGTCCGGAAGGGTGGTGAGGGTATGCGCGTCTTCCTGGCCGTTGAAGTGCCGCTGCCGATAATCAAAAATATTCAAAAGATTCAAGACATCCTGCGGAGGCAGGTACAGGGGGCGATTCGCTGGGTAAGGCCGGAAGGTGTCCATCTGACCCTGAAGTTTTTCGGGGAGGTGTCTTCCGAGGAAGCAGGGAAGATTATCACTGCCGCCGCTGAACGAACGGTGACGGTGCCACCCTTCGAGCTTGAAGCCCGGGGTTTGGGGGTTTTCCCCGATGTGAACCGTCCCCGGGTGATCTGGTTGGGGATAGCCGGAGAGGTTGGGCCGTTGCTCCTGCTGCAGCGGGAGCTGGAAGAGACCTTTGGCCGCCTTGGTTTCCCAAAGGAGGAGCGGCCCTTCCGGGCGCATCTGACCCTGGGACGGATCAAGGTCCCCCGGGGAGTTCCCGGTCTTGCTGGGGCGCTCGAAGCGGCCGCCGCCAGCCGGGCGGGTAGCTTTCGGGTCGAGGAAGCGGCCCTGTTCCGGAGTGAACTTACGCCGGGGGGTGCGATTTACACCCGTCTGGCCTCCTTCCCCCTCCGGGGGCAGGAGGTATGACAACCTATTTGACACAAAGAAGGAGGATGGTGATGGGGGTGGATTTGGACAGAAACAAGGCCGTCGATCTGGCTATCAGTCAGATCGAGAGGCAGTTCGGCAAGGGATCCATAATGAAATTGGGCGGTTCGGAGAAGATCGACGTGCCGGTGATCCCCACGGGGGCCCTCAGCCTGGATATCGCCCTGGGGGTGGGCGGGGTGCCCCGGGGTCGGATCATCGAGATATACGGCCCGGAATCGGGAGGAAAGACAACCCTGGCGTTGCATATCGTGGCCGAGGCCCAGAAACGTAGCGGTTTGGCGGCCTTCATCGACGCGGAGCACGCCCTGGACGTCAGCTATGCCAGAAAGATAGGCGTCAACACCGACGAGCTGCTGGTCGCCCAGCCGGACACCGGCGAGCAGGCCCTGGAGATCGCCGAAACGCTGGTGCGCAGCGGAGCCCTCGATGTCCTCGTGGTGGATTCCGTGGCCGCCCTGGTACCCCGGGCGGAACTGGAGGGGGAAATGGGGGATGCCCAGATGGGACTCCAGGCGCGCCTCATGTCCCAGGCCCTCCGGAAACTGACGGGCAGCATCAGCAAGTCAAAGACGACGGTGATTTTCATCAATCAACTGCGGATGAAGATCGGCGTCTTCTTCGGTAACCCCGAAACCACCACGGGCGGCAACGCCTTGAAGTTCTATGCCTCCATGCGCCTGGATATCCGGAAGGTGAGTTCCCTAAAGGCGGGGCAGGATGTTATAGGCATGCGCACCCGCGTCAAGGTGGTCAAGAATAAAGTGGCGCCGCCGTTTAGGGAGACGGAGTTCGACATCATCTTCGGTGAGGGGATATCCCGGGAGGGGGACCTTCTCGATCTGGCGGCGGAAAACGCCGTCATCGAAAAAAGCGGGGCCTGGTACTCCTACAAGGGTGAGCGCCTCGGGCAGGGGAGGGACAACACGCGGACGTTCCTCAAGGAGCATCCGGAGATTCTCCAGGAGATCGAGGCCGTGGTCCGGGAAAAGTTCGGCCTGAAAGAGGCGGCGGAACCGGCGGCTTGAACGTGGTCGGCGCCGGCGGATGGCTGACCGGTCGGACCGACCCGTCAGGGAGTCATGCTTCCAGGAACCCGGTACCGGCGGGTATGACCCCATTCCCAGCCCATCCTTCCCCCTGAAGGGGCGGGAGCTGCAAGGCTGGCTTACGGTATGAAACATGGAGGATAAAGAGGGGTTGGCCAGGGCGAGGGAGGCGGGGTTGCGCCTTCTGGCCCGGCGTGATCACGGGGAGCGGGAATTGGCGCAAAAACTCCTCAGCCGGGGGTTTGATGAAGAGATTGTCTCCGGAACGATTGCTTATTTTCGCGAACTGGGGTATTTGAGCGATAGACGGTTCGCCACGGGACAGGCCCGGCGCCTGGCGGAGGAAAGGGGTCTCGGCGACCGGCGGCTCCGCTCTTTTCTTCGGGGGAGGGGGATTTCCGAGGAGCTGACGGCGGCGGCGATCGAAGCCGTCCGTCGGGATTGGAGCGAAGAGAAGGCTTTAAGATCCCTGATCAGAAAAAAGACCCTTGCCGGATATGACCGGAAAAACCACCGGGAGAGGCAGAAGCTGATACGCCACTGCCTGGGCAGGGGATTCCCCCCGGAACTGATTTACGAGATGATTAACCGCGCGGAGGAGGAAGACGGGCATGACGATGACGGCAAGTGAAATAAGGGAAAAGTTTCTGAAATTCTTCGAGGGACACGGACACGCCATCGTGCCGAGTTCGAGCCTGATCCCCAAGGACGATCCGACCCTCCTGTTCACCAATTCCGGAATGGTCCAGTTCAAGAACTGCTTTCTGGGACTGGAAGACCGGGGGTACACCCGGGCGGCCAGCTCCCAGAAGTGTGTCCGGGCGGGCGGGAAGCACAACGACCTGGAAAACGTGGGGTACACGGCCCGCCATCATACCTTCTTCGAGATGCTGGGCAACTTCTCCTTCGGCGATTATTTCAAGAAGGAGTCCATCGCCTGGGGCTGGGAGTTCCTCACGGTGAACATGGGTCTCCCCAAGGATAAACTCTGGATCACCATCTACCAGGACGACGACGAGGCCTTCGAGATCTGGAATAAGCAGATGGGGGTGCCGGCGGAGCGGATCGTCCGGATGGGGATGGAGAGCAATTTCTGGATGATGGGGGAGACGGGACCTTGCGGCCCCTGCTCGGAGATCCTTTACGACCAGGGTCCTTCCGTGGGCTGCGGCCGCCCGGAGTGTTCCGTGGAGTGCGACTGCGACCGGCATCTGGAGATCTGGAACCACGTTTTCACCCAGTTCGACCGGGATAAGGACGGCAACTTCCATCCCCTTCCCAAACCGAACATCGACACGGGGATGGGTCTGGAGCGCTTGGCGGCCATCGTCCAGGGGGTGCAGAGCAACTACGACACGGACCTGTTCACGCCCATCATCAAAGGAATCGCCGGGATCTGCGGCCGGGCCTACGGCGCCAATGCCGAGAGCGACGTCTCCATGCGGGTCATCGCCGACCACAGCCGGGCGGTGACCTTCCTCATCGGCGACGGCGTCCTGCCCAGCAACGAGGGGCGCGGCTACGTCCTGCGGCGGATCCTCCGCCGGGCGGCCCGGCACGGCAAGCTCCTGGGTATCGACCGGCCCTTCCTCCACGAGGTGGTCTCCCTGGTGGCGGCGGCGATGCGGGAGGCCTACCCGGACCTGAGCGACAAGGAATCCTACATCCGTAAGGTCGTGGTCAACGAGGAGCAGCGGTTCATCGAGACCCTCGACACGGGGCTCCGGATCCTCGGCGAGGAGGTGGCCCTGCTGAAGAAGGAAGAGCGGCAAGTCATTCCCGGCGAAGTGGTTTTCAAGCTCTACGACACCTTCGGTTTCCCCGTGGACCTCACGGCGGACATCGTCCGCAAGGACGGCCTGACCCTGGACATGGAGGGTTTTGAAGCGGCCATGGAGGCCCAGCGGGAGAAGGCCCGGGAATCCTGGAAGGGGAGCGGCGAGCAGGCCGTGGCGGACAGCTACAAGAAACTCTCCGTCCGGGGGATCGCCACGGAATTCATCGGCTATCACGGGGTCACGGAGGCGACCGCCCGGGTGACGGCGATCCTGAAGAAGGATAAGGAGGTGGAGGAACTGGCGGCGGGGGAAAACGGCGAGATCTTCGTGGACGAAACGCCTTTCTACGGCGAGAAGGGCGGACAGGTGGGCGATACGGGGGTCATCGCCGGTGACGGCGCCCTCTTCGAGGTCTGGGATACCCAGTGCCCCACGGATACCCTGCTGACCCATATCGGCAAGATGAAGGAGGGGAAGATCCGGGTGGGCGACACGGTCCAGCTCCGGGTGGACGAGGCGGCCCGGCGGGCTACGGAGGCCCATCATTCGGGCACCCACGTCCTCAACGCCGCCCTGAGAAAGGTGCTGGGGGATCATGTGAAACAGGCGGGTTCTTCGGTGACCCCGGAGCGGTTGCGTTTCGACTTCACCCACTTCAGCCGTATCGAGGCGGAGGAGTTGGACGCCATCGAGAATATCGCCAACGACTACATCCGCCGGAACGCCGAGGTGAACACCCGGGTCCTGCCCAAGGAGGAGGCGATGAAGACCGGGGCGGCGGCGGTCTTCGACGAGAAGTACAGCGACAACGTCCGGGTGGTGAAGATGGGGGATTTCAGCATGGAACTCTGCGGCGGCACCCACGTCAACCGCACCGGCGACATCGGCGCCCTGAAGGTCATCGGGGAGTCGGCGGTGGCGGCGGGGGTCCGGAGAATCGAGGCCGTGACCGGCGCCGAGGCGATCAAGTATTTCAAGGCCGTGGAGGCGGAGCTGAAGAAATCGGCGGGGCTCCTCCGGGCCCATCCCCTGGAGGTGACGGAACGGATCGACCGCCTCCTGAAACACCAGCGGGAGTTGGAGAGGGAGATCGAGGCCCTGAAGGGCAAGCTCGCCGCCCGGGATTCGGCGGATCTCATCGGCCGGGCCAGAGAGATCAAGGGCGTGAAGGTCCTGGCCACTACCGTAGAAGCCCCGGACGTGAAGACCCTCCGGGACTTCGGCGACAAGCTCCGGGACAAGCTCGCCTCGGGGGTGATGCTCCTGGGCAGCAAGGTGGAGGGCAAGGCGATGCTCCTGTGCATGGTGACGAAGGATCTGACGGACCGCTATCACGCCGGCAACATCATCAAGGCCGTGGCCCCCATCGTGGGCGGGAGCGGCGGCGGCCGCCCCGACATGGCCCAGGCGGGCGGCCCCCAGCCGGAAAACCTGGAGCGGGCCTTGGCCAAACTGGAGGAGCTTATCTGATTCGGGGGAATCCTGTCGGTAGCAAGGTTATCTGCTGATGAAGTCAGCGTCGTCAAGTTTGGGGACTTCGCCCCGGGGGCGACGGGCGGCTACCTTGCTATTTCTTTTCCGGATTTTGATCGGCGCTGCCGGGCCCACCGGTCTGATAGATCATGAGATCCGGCGTATAGACCACCACCTTGTTTCCTTCCCCCATCTTGACGAAGGTGCGGGCCTTGAGGATGGAGTACCACACGCCGATGGGCTTTCCTCGATCGTCGTACATCAGGAATCCGTGTTGAAACTCACGGTAATCCCTTGCCTTTTCCTGCATGTGGATGATCATGTCCCGGAAACTGGCCGGCGTGGGTTGGATGGGTTTCCAGAGGTCGTTATCCAGGACGTATTCCTTTTTCAGGCCGATTAGGGCGTTGGGGTAGAGATCGGGGCCGCTGTAGTAATAATTCATCCCCGGATCGATCCGGAAGGCATCGAAGTCCTTCGTCGTTTGCCCATCGGGTAGGATGTTTCCATACCGGCCGCCGAGACAGCCACAGATTGTCAAGGCGGCAATCAGGGCCAAGATCCAGCTCATGGCTTTCCGTTCTTTCCGTGCCATTTTCAAATCTCCTTCGCGAAAACTAAAGATGTTATGAGAACTTTGCATAACTGCGGGAAAATGGTTAGCCGTCAGGGAAGTAAACGTTTATCCGCGCGGCGGTGAAGCCCTCTTTCAAAGGGTTCATCCTTGCCGCACCTGTTTCGGTAAACATTCATTGCCCCGGCATCACGACTCATTGACCCCCCGCACCTCAAGACACAATCTTTCCTTCCCTTACTCCATCGCGAGTCTTTCCAGATGCAGCTTTCCCCCCTGCCAACGCTCGCTTGTCTCCCGCAGCCGTTCTTCGGAGCTGAAGACGGCCACGGCGCTTTTTCCCACGGCCTTTTCCAGAAATCGGACCGCGGTTTCCCGGACGTCTTCACGGCGCAAGTCGAGGATCTCGTTCCGGAGATGCTGCCGATAGGCGTCGGTAAGGGAGGAGAGATGTCTGATCAAAGCGGCCATTCCCTTACCGGCGGGATCCATCGGCCGGTCGAGGCTGCCGATGGTGCCGATGACCGCCTTTTCGTGATCCTCCCCGGAGATGCCTTCCCGTTCCAGGGCCGCCGCCGCCTCCTCATAGACCCGCAGGGTCCTGGAGATGTGGGGGTCGCGGTAGGACATGAAGGCGAAGACGCCCAAGAGGGGATCGTAGGCGGACATGCCGCCGTAGGCGCCCCCCTGGATGCGGATGCTTTTGTAGAGGTAGCCGTTGGACAGGAAACGGGAGGCCACCATCAGGGCGGCGGTGTCCCGATGTCCGTAAATCGGCGCCGGCAGGGCCTGTGCCACATAGGATACCTGGACAGGAATCACGATCCCCCGATTGACAGGGGTGAGCGACGGGGGCGGCATCTTCTCCTTTTCCCGGCCTGCCGGCAACCGGGTAAGGAGGGAGGGCAAACGTTCCGACATGACCTTCAGGCCGGCGGCACCGGCCGTCATATTGACGGTCAGACCGACCCTGGACAGGATCGACGTCTTCAACTGCACCAACTCCTCCACCAAGGCCTCCCGATCGGGAAAGGCCCCACTGAGGTCCTGAAGATATTTGAGCTGATATCGACCGTGCCATTGCTCATCACGCCAGGCGGGCAGGGAGAGGGAGGCACCGGCCAGACGCCGGGCAAAGATGTGTCCTGCAGGGACGATGGAGGCCTGGAAACGGTTCTTTTTCTCCAGGAGGAGATCCCGCAGTCGCTGGCGGTCCGTCATGTCTCCCGCCCCGAGGAGATCGGCCAGGATTTCCATCGCCTCCGGGATATTTCTGTCCAGGGCCTTGAGGCGGAAGACCATCTGCTGCCAGCTTTTCCGGGGGAAGTCCGGGGCCCCGTTGCCGCCGGCAACAAATCCGGCGTTTACCGAGGGGCGGATCCCGCCGGTTTTTAGGGCGATAAGCTTGGCCATTTCCGTGTAGCTTCTTCCGGCGGCCCCCATCTGAGTGACGAGTTTGCCCAGGAGGGGAAGGCATGGCTGAAGGTCGTCGGCGACGGCGCTGACATCGAAGGCCAGATCCAGGTAGGCGATGCC
>JAGPFL010000006.1 GCA_018056545.1 Syntrophobacterales bacterium | reverse complement strand
GTGCCGTTCGATAATTATATTGTCGCCATCCGTCTCACCGGCCGGCAGCTGCGCGAAGCGCTGGAGCATGGCGTTTCCGGCGTGGAGAACGAGAAAGGACGGTTTCCCCAGATTTCCGGCATGGACTTCACTTACAGCCGGCAGGCTGCAAAGGGGGCGCGCGTTCGAGATATCCGCGTCGGCGGGAAGCCGCTGGAGCTCGACCGGGAATATACCGTCGCCACCAACGATTTTCTTGCCGCAGGCGGCGACGGGTATAAATCCTTCGGCCAGGCGGTGAAATCATCCCGGAATTATGAGGTGGTCGGCGGCGCCATGAAGGGCGAAAAGCTGGTATACAGCGATCCCGGCCGATGGCTGCGCGATGTAATGGTCGATTATTTTCAAATGAAAAAAGAGGTTTCCGCACAGACGGAAGGACGCATCAAAGAAGTTCCATAAGAGCGAGGGAACAAAGGAGAAGCCATCATGAAAGTGTATGTGAACGACCAGGAATTGTATTTGGCTCCGGGTATGACGGTGAAGCATGCGGTGATTGCCGCCGGGTTGATGGATCGGGGGCAGCAGGGACGGAAGGTTTATGACGACCTGGGCAACGAAGTCGGCCTGGACGGCGCGCTGGAAGAGGAATCGAAAATTTACATCCGGTAGGCGCTTGAAGCTAAAGGCTGTACACATCCCCACGGCAGTATTATTTGAAACCGGCCTGTGAACACCGATTTTCACGGAGCGATTTTATATAAGAATTTCGTCATTACCTCCGTTAATAAAACGTCCATCACCTATCCTCTATGATCACTGATCATCGCATAATTACACACGGCTGTCCGGTTAACTTTTGAATAAATTTAACCGGTTGCACAAATGAGGTTCCGGTTCTTGCTTGTTAGCCTCTTTAACTATCTGAATAATGGATCTTTCTTCGAAAATGTTGACCTCCGGGATTTGCAAAATTGCGTGGAGGTTGCCGGGAAGTTGAAGCCGCTTCTTTTTTTTTCTTAAGCGTGCTGATGGGACGGTGCCGCCATCAGGCGGGTATCGACCTTGTCCGGAAGCTTGCCGATATGATATGGTATGGTAGAAAAAGACGGGGGGAAGCGGGAGGATGGACCGGCAGAAAAAGGCTTACGGCTATGCGCTCTTGACCGTGCTGTTCTGGTCGACAGTGGCCACCGCCTTCAAGATCACCCTCCGCCATCTGTCCATCCTGGAGATGCTGCTTTTTTCCTCCCTGACCTCCGTTGTGGTGTTGGGGGCCATTCTCGCCATCCAGGGGAAACTGCCGCTCCTCATCGGCGGCACGACCCGCGATTACCTCCGCTCGTCCATCTTGGGTTTTCTGAATCCATTTCTATATTATCTGATTCTTTTTAATGCCTATGATCTCCTGCCGGCCCAGGAGGCCCAGCCTCTGAACTACACCTGGCCCCTTATGCTGGTGATCCTCGCGGCCTTGACCGGAAAGGAAAGGATCTCCCTCAGAAGGATCATGGCGATGCTCGTCAGTTTTATGGGGATCCTGGTTATTTCGACCCGGGGAGATCTTTTGGGCTTCCGCGTCACCAACCTACCCGGGGCGCTGTTGGCCATGGGCAGTTCCGTCATTTGGGCGTCATATTGGCTGGGCAATGTCCAAGACCGTCGCGAGGAGGGGGTGAAGCTTTTCTGGAATTTCGTCTTTGGATTTGTCTATATTTTAACGCTGGCGATGTGCACCACGGGGCTCAGATTACCACCCTGGTCCGGTTTGACCGGTGGGATCTACATAGGGATTTTCGAGATGGGCATCACCTTCTTCGTCTGGATGAAAGCCCTATCCCTGACCCAATCCGCGGCCCAGGTGAGCCATCTTATCTATCTTTCACCTTTCATTTCACTAATCTTCATCCATTTCGTGGCGGGAGAGGCGATCCGTTATTCTTCCCTGGCGGGTCTGGTGTTGATTGTCGGCGGCATCCTCTTGCAGGAATACGCCGCGGGGAAAAACAGGCTACTTCAGACATAAAAAACTGTTGACTCTGATTTATCCTTATAATAACCAAACTATTTCATTATTTTTGCAGGTGTTGGGAAGTGGCGCAGAAATCTTTTTTTATCCGCACCTTCGGATGTCAGATGAATGTTCATGATTCCGAGCAACTGGCGGCCGTTATGCTTGCCGCCGGCTATGACCGGGTCCGGGACGAAAAACAAGCCGGGGTCATCCTCGTGAATACCTGCAGCATCCGCGACAAGGTGGCGGAAAAGATCGTCAGCCAGATCGGCCGCTACCGGCGGTTGAAGGATAGAAACCCGGAATTGGTTATCGCCGTGGGAGGTTGTCTGGCCCAGCATTGGGGAAGGGATTTGCTGCGCAGGATCCCCGAGGTGGATCTGGTCTTTGGCACTCATGCCCTAAAGGACGTCCCGGATCTTATCTTCCGGAGAGAACAGGAGGGGAGGTCCGTTGTAGACACGGCCTTCCGGGAGGAAATACCCTCTTTGGAAAGATTTACCTATGCAGCGGGGGGGAATAATGGCCGCCGAGTCATAAATGCCTTCGTAACAATCATGCAGGGTTGCGACAACTATTGTTCCTATTGCGTCGTGCCGTATCTCCGGGGGAGGGAAAAAAGCCGTCCCAGCGAGGACATTCTGGAAGAAGTGCGAATCCTTGCCGAACAAGGCGTGAAAGAGATAACCCTCCTGGGACAGAACGTCAATTCCTACGGCAAGGGGCGGAAACAGGAGATAGGTTTTGCGGAACTAATCGAACGTCTCGCCGCCGTAAACGGTCTGGAGCGGATCAGATTCACCACCTCCCACCCAAAGGATCTGAACGGAGAATTGATCGCTTGTTTTGGGAGGGTGGACAAGCTATGCGAACACATCCATTTACCTTTCCAGTCAGGATCGGATCGGGTCTTGCGGCTCATGAACCGCGGTTATACCCGTGACGACTATCTGGCCCGCATTGACGCTCTGCGGCATCGCTGCCCGGAGATCGCCATCAGCGGTGACGTAATGGTGGGATTCCCCGGAGAGACGGAGGAGGACTTCGAGGAAACGCTGACCTTGATGAAGGAGGTACGTTTTGACAATCTGTTTTCCTTCAAGTTTTCCGAGCGGGAAGGGACAAAGGCGGCATCCTTAAAGGAACAGGTTCCGGAAAGGGAAAAGGCCCGCCGTTTGCGAGTGCTACAGGAACTTCAGGACCTGCACACGCTGGAGAGGAATATGGCGCTCGTCGGTCAGCGGATGGAAATCCTGACGGAGGGAAAAAGCAAGAAGAACCCCAGGGAAATGATGGGGCGGACCAGAACCAACAAGATCGTGAACTTTGCCGCTCCCCGGGATGTTTGCGGGGAGACGGTTCAACTTAAAATCACCGCCGCCTATCTGCATTCGCTCCGTGGCGAGTTGTCTTAAAGGGGGTAGACGATGTTTATAGAAATGAAGATCACCGGCTTGACCATAGATCCCATCACGAGCACCCCGATTGTCATTCTCAAGGATTTGGAGGAGAAAAAGGCCATCCCTATCTGGATAGGTCTTTTCGAGGCCAGCGCCATTGCCACACAACTCGAGAAGATATCCTTCTCCCGGCCCATGACTCACGACCTGATGAAGGACATCCTCAAGACCCTGGGGGTGGAAGTGGTGCGCGTGGAGATTCACGATCTTAGGAACAATACCTTTTTTGCCAACATGCATCTTTTCTCCGCGGGAAAGACCTTCATGGTGGATGCCCGGCCCAGCGACGCCATTGCCATCGCCATTCGTACCGATGCCCCTATTTTTGTCGAAGAAAAGGTCATAGACAAGTCCCGGAATGTGGATATCGCCGCGAACGTCGAAGATATGGAGAAGCTGAAGGAGGAGAAGTTGAAGGAATTTCTGGAAAACCTCTCCCCCGAAGCCTTCGGGAAATACAAGATGTAGGGGCGAAATCTGAAAAAATGTTGAAGAATGACAACTTGAATGCCGCATTCCGTGATTTCGCCATGCACATGGAAATGGAAAGAAATCTGTCCCCCCGGACCGTCGGCAGCTATATGTCCGATTTGAAAGGATTCTATGCCTATCTCCAAGAGATGCACGGGCAAGTGGATGTTCTCGAACGGATGCCGATATCGGCAGTGGATCCCTTACGGATCCGCGGCTATCTGGCTGAACTTCACCGGCGGCGGCTGCGCAAATCCTCCGTGGCCAGAAAGATGGCCGCGTTGAACGCCTTTTTCCGTTACCTTCTCCGGGAAGGACGCCTTGCGGACAACCCCATGGCCGGTTTGGCGACGCCCCGGAAGGATCGCCTCGTCCCTCCCCATCTTTCCGTGGATGAGGTTTTCGATCTCCTTTCCTGTCCGTTCCCTGACGATGAACGGGGGCGGCGCGACCGGGCGATTCTCGAAATATTCTATTCCACCGGGATCAGGCTTTCGGAGCTGACGGCGTTGAATCAAGAGGATGTGGATTTCCAACAAGGGTTATTGAGGGTGAAGGGTAAGGGGCGACGGGAGAGGATTGTCCCCGTGGGCGCCCCGGCTCTGGCGGCGCTGAGGGCTTATCAGCAGAGCCGGTTACGGTCGGGAACAGCCAAGGAAAAGCAGGACGGTCGGGCACCCCTCCTCATCGGGCGCGGAGAGCAGCGGATATCGCCGCGGACGGTGGAACGTATCCTCGACAGATACATCCGGAGCAGCGGCATCCAGAAAAAAATTAGCCCCCACGCCCTGCGGCACTCCTTTGCCACTCATCTATTGGATGCCGGGGCGGATCTCCGGAGCATCCAGGAACTCTTGGGTCACAAGAGCCTTTCCACCACCCAACGCTACACGGCAGTGAGCATCGGCCGTCTCATGGAAATATATGACCAGGCCCATCCCAGGGGAAGGGGAGGAGACAACAAATGACGAAAATGCGAGGTACGACCATCATTGCCATCCGGCGCGGCGGCCTGGTAACCGTCGCCGGCGACGGACAGGTAACCTTCGATGTGACCATCATGAAGCACGGCGCCCGGAAGGTTCGCCGTCTTTATCACAACAAGGTGATCGTCGGTTTTGCCGGCACGACGGCGGATGCCTTCACCCTGTTCGACCGTTTCGACCAGAAGCTGGAGCAATACAACGGCAATCTCCTGCGCGCGGCGGTGGAATTGACCAAGGACTGGCGGACGGACCGTGTCCTTAGGCATCTCGAGGCGTTGATGATTGCCGTGAGCAGGGATCATTTTCTGCTGATCTCCGGCAACGGCGATGTGATCGAATCGGATGACGAGGTCATGGCCATCGGGTCCGGGGCCCCTTATGCCTTGGCCGCAGCTCGGGCGCTGGTGCGATTCTCCTCGCTTACAGCCACGGAGATCGCCCGGGAGGCGGTGCGCATCGCCTCGGAGATCTGCATTTACACCAATGACAATATTACCGTAGAGGAATTGGAAATAAACGATGACAATTAAAGCTTTGCCGTTCATGAAAAGATCGGAACAGGAAAAACAGATGCATATCAAGGCCCTGACGCCCAGACAGATCGTGGAGAAACTCGATCAGTACATCATCGGTCAGGGTGAGGCAAAACGGGCCGTAGCGATCGCCCTCCGCAATCGCTGGCGGCGGCAGAATGTGTCCAAAGAGCTCGGTGAGGAAATTGCGCCGAAGAATATCATCATGATCGGCCCCACGGGGGTGGGGAAGACGGAAATCGCCCGCCGGTTGGCCAAACTGGACAATTCGCCCTTCCTTAAGGTGGAGGCCTCGAAATTCACCGAAGTGGGATATGTGGGGCGGGATGTGGAATCCATGATCCGTGATCTCGTGGAACTGGCCATCAACATGGCCAAGGCGGAAGAACAGGAAAATGTCCGGGCCAAGGCGGAGAGTCTGGCCGAAGAGGCCCTTCTGGATATCCTGTTGCCGCCGAAGCCGGCGGAACGCAATGTCAACGAAATGTTGAAAGACGATCGGACCTTCGATCCCGGCGAGGAGGAGCAACTCCGCAAGGAGGACACCACGAGGGAAAAACTGCGGCGCCTCCTCCACGACGGCAAGCTGGACGGCCGCTATGTGGAAATAGAGGTGTCGGAGCAGCGCAGCGGACCCATGATCGAGATCTTTTCCACAGCGGGAGTGGAAGACATGGGGATGAACATCAAGGAGCTCTTCGGCAATATGTTCCCCCCCAAGAAGAAGAAAAGCCGCGTACTGGTTCCCGAGGCGCTGGAGATTCTTACCCAGGAACAGGCCGCGAATCTCGTGGATATGGAGAAGGTGACCCGGACGGCCATGGCGAGGGTGGAGCAATCAGGGATAATTTTTCTGGATGAGATCGACAAAATCGTCGGCAGCGATTCCGCCCATGGACCGGATGTGTCCCGGGAAGGGGTGCAGCGGGACCTCCTGCCCATCGTCGAGGGTTCGACGGTGAATACCCGCCATGGCATGCTGAAAACGGATCATATCCTGTTCATAGCCGCCGGTGCCTTTACTGCCTCCAAACCCTCGGATCTCATTCCTGAATTGCAGGGCCGTTTCCCCATCCGGGTAGAGTTGGATTCCCTGGGCCGAGAGGAATTTATCCGCATCCTCACCGAGCCCCACAATGCCCTGATCAGGCAGTACCGAGAAATGCTGGCCACGGAGGGGTTGGAAGTGATTTTCACCGAGGAGGCCATCGCCGAAATCGCCGAAACCGCCGCCATCGTGAACGACAGAACGGAAAATATCGGGGCCCGAAGATTGTACACCATCATGGAGACCCTCCTGGAGGATATCTCCTTCGATGCCCCGGAAATGGAGGAGAAAAGGGTTGTCATCGATGCCGAGATGGTGAGGGAAAGGCTCGGTGAGATCATCGAGGACGAGGATCTCAGCAGGTATATTCTTTGATTCTGTAAGGAAGAGGTGAATATGGAAAACGTGAAAAAGTCCATGGAAAGGGCGGAGATTCTCCTGGAGGCCCTTCCCTATATCCGTCGTTTTTACAACAAGATCATCGTGATCAAATACGGCGGTCACGCTATGGTGGCGGAGGAACTCAAGGACATGTTCGCCCGGGACGTGGTCATGATGAAATATGTGGGGATCCATCCGGTGGTGGTCCATGGCGGCGGTCCCCAGATCGGCGGATATTTGAAAAAGCTCGGCAAGGAATCCCGCTTCGTACAGGGGATGCGGGTTACGGATCAGGAAACGATGGATATAGTGGAGATGGTCCTGGTGGGGAAGGTGAACAAGGAAATCGTGGGTCTCATCAACCAGCACGGCGGAAAGGCGGTGGGGCTCAGCGGCAAAGACGGCGGTCTCATCAAGGCGGACAAATACCTCTTGAGCGCCGAGAAGGCCAAGGACACCCCGCCGGAGATTATCGACATCGGCCTGGTAGGAAAGGTGAAGGAGGTCAACGCCGCCCTCTTGCAGTCCCTGGTTCAGGACGGTTTCATTCCCATCATCGCCCCCACCGGTCACGGAGATCAGGGAGAGACTTATAACATCAACGCCGATATCGTGGCCGGGGCCGTGGCCACCGCCCTCAAAGCGGAAAAACTGGTGCTGCTCACCGATGTGGAGGGGGTGTTCGATTCCGAAAAAAGGCTCATCAACACCATGAGCAATGCCGAGGCGCTGGGAATGATCAACGACGGCGTGATCCAGGGAGGGATGTTCCCCAAGGTAAAATGCTGTCTGAAGGCCCTGCGGGGAGGGGTAAGAAAGGCCCATATCATCGACGGCCGCCACCGCCACGCCATCCTCCTCGAGATGTTCACCGACCGCGGAATCGGGACGGAAATCATCATCTGAAGACATAAACCTATATATGAAGGATAAAATATAAATCATTATGAATAAAGAAGAAATGATAACTATAGCCGATCAGTGCATCATGGGGACATACAAACGCTTCCCCGTGGTGTTCTCCCGGGGAAAGGGTATGAAGCTCTGGGACAACGAGGGACGGGAATATCTGGATTTCGTGGCGGGAATCGCCGTCTGCAGTCTCGGACACGCCCATCCGGAGATTACTCGGGCCATCGGCGCCCAGGCGGAAAGACTCGTCCACGTCTCCAATCTCTACCATATCGAGGCCCAGATCGAGTATGCCCGGCTGCTGGTGGCGAATTCCGTCCTCGACAAGGTGTTTTTCTGCAACAGCGGCGCCGAGGCGAACGAGGGGGCGATCAAACTGGCGCGGCGGTACGGTAACGAAAACAGTGACGGCACCCGGAATGAGATCATCACCATGCGGGGATCCTTCCACGGGCGGACCATGGCGACGATTACGGCTACCGGCCAGGAAAAATTCCAGTACGGCTTCCAGCCCCTCTTGCCGGGATTCGGCTATGTTCCCTTCGATGATCTGGAGGCGGTTGCCCGGGCGATCACCCCCCGGACCTGTGCCGTCATGGTGGAACCGGTGCAGGCGGAAGGAGGGATCAGGATCGCCACGCCCGGTTATTTTACCGCCTTACGACGTCTTTGCGACGAGCGGGGCCTGCTCTTGATCCTCGACGAGGTGCAGACCGGCATGGGCCGCACCGGCACCCTTTTTGCCCATGAACAGGAGAACATCGTCCCGGACATCGTTACCATGGCCAAGGCCATGGGCAACGGTTTCCCCCTGGGCGCCGTTCTGGCGAGAGAGGAAATCGCCGCCGCCTTCGTCCCCGGTAGTCACGCCTCCACCTTCGGCGGCAACCCCCTGGCCATGGCGGCGGCTAAGGCGACCCTGGAGGTCATGCTCCGGGAGGGTCTCATTGAGGACTGTCGGAAAAAAGGGCAATATTTTCTACAACTATTGGGCGAGTTGCAGGGACGTCATGGGCAGATCAAGGAAGTGCGGGGCCGAGGTCTCCTCGTCGGCGTCGAACTGGAAGGCGAGGCCGGAGGATTAATCGCGAGGGCCCTGGATAGAGGCATCCTCATTGCGTCGGCGGGCCCAAATGTCCTGCGCTTCGTCCCGCCGCTGATCGTGGAGAACGGAGAAATCCTCCGGGTGGTGGAAGTTCTGGATGAGCTTTTGAAGGAGGGAGAATGAGGAAGGATCTGGTTACCGAATATGATCTGGAGGGGGAAGATTTCACCCTCATCTTCACCCGCGCCCGGGAATTGAAGCGTTTTCTCAAGGAAGGCCGTCCTCATCCCGTATTGGCCGGCAAAACCCTGGGCATGATCTTCGAAAAGGCCTCCACCCGTACCCGCCTTTCCTTTGAGGTGGGTATGTATCAGTTGGGAGGACTGGCGGTGTTCCTGAACACCAAAGACACCCAGCTTGGTCGGGGGGAAACGGTTGCCGATACGGCCCGGATCATGTCCCGCTATCTGGATGGTATCATGATCAGGACCTTCGCCCAGCAAACCGTCGAAGAACTGGCCCGTCATGCCACCATCCCCGTTATCAACGGCCTTACCGATCTTCTCCATCCCTGTCAGATCCTCAGCGATCTGTTTACGATCATGGAAAAAAAGGGGCGCTATGAGGGACTGAAGATCGCCTATGTAGGCGACGGCAACAATGTGGCCAATTCCTGGATAAATGCCGCGGCGCGGCTTCCCCTGAAGCTGGCACTGGCCTGCCCGGAAGGATACGATCCCGATCCGCAGGTCCTTAGCCGGGGACAAAAAGAGGCCCGGGAGGGTATCGCTCTTTATCGTGATTCCAAAGAAGCCATCGCCGACGCGGATGTAGTCTATACCGATGTCTGGGCCAGCATGGGCCAGGAGGAAGAAAAAGAGACGAGGGCAAAGATTTTCAAGGACTTTCAGATTAATGAAAAGGTCTTGTCTAATGCCAAGGACGAATATATAGTCATGCATTGCCTGCCGGCCCACCGGGGCGAGGAGATCACCTCGGAAGTCATCGACGGACCGCATTCGGTGGTGCTCGATCAGGCGGAAAACCGTCTCCATGTGCAAAAGGCGATTATGGAAATACTCATGAAGGAGGATCCTACATAATGGATAAAAAGATCAGGAAGGTGGTTTTAGCATATTCGGGCGGTCTGGACACCTCGGTCATCGTCCGCTGGTTGCGGGAAACGTATAAGTGCGAGGTTATATGCTTCGCCGCAGACGTGGGCCAGCAGGAAGAGCTGGAAGGCCTTCGGGAAAAGGCAATCAACTCCGGGGCCAGCAAGATATATATAGAGGACCTCACCGACGAATTTGCCCGGGATTTCATTTTTCCCGCCCTGAGGGCCAATGCCGTCTATGAGGGGGTGTATCTTTTGGGAACTTCCCTGGCACGGCCGTTGATCGCCAAAAGGCAGGTGGAAATCGCCCGGAAGGAGGGGGCGGATGCAGTCTGTCACGGGGCGACGGGGAAGGGGAACGATCAGGTAAGGTTCGAGATGACCTACATGGCCCTGGATCCGCACATACGCATCATTTCCGCCTGGAAGGATCCCCATTGGAAATTCGATTCCCGGAATTCCATGCTGGATTACGCCGCCAAATACAAGATCCCCGTGCCCCTGGTGTCGAAGGAAAAGCCCTACAGCAGCGATCGCAATTCCCTGCATATCTCCCACGAGGGAGGTATTCTTGAGGATCCCTGGGCGGAGCCGCCGGAAGACATTTTTGTTCTGACGGTGTCCCCGGAGGCCGCACCGGACAAACCTACCTACGTGGAAATCGATTTCGAAAAGGGGAATCCGGTAGCCGTAAACGGAAAGAAACTGAAGCCCGCAAGGATCATGGAGGTAATGAACAAACTGGCGGGAGCCAACGGCATCGGCCGGGTGGACATGGTGGAAAATCGTTTCGTGGGCATGAAATCCCGGGGCGTATATGAAACCCCGGGCGGTACGGCTCTGTGGGCCGCTCACCGGGCGGTGGAGTCCCTGACCATGGATCGCGAGGTCATGCTGATGCGGGATTCCCTGATCCCGAAATACGCCCAACTGGTTTACAACGGCTTCTGGTATGCCCCGGAGATGAAGACGCTGCAGGCATACATTGATGCCACCCAGGAAAACGTCACCGGCACGGCGCGGCTCAAGCTCTACAAGGGGAATGTGATCGTGGTGGGGAGAAAATCACCCTATTCCCTGTATCATGAAGACTTCGCCACCTTTGAAAAGGACGAGGTATACAACCAAATGGATGCTACGGGATTCATCCGCCTCAACGCCCTCCGCCTGAAAATTCAGGCCTTGAAAAATAAAAAGGAAGGCGGAGTCGTAAACGCGAAGAGGAAGAAGGGAGCCGGTGCCAAGAAATAATGGATAAACCCGAGAAACCATGGGGTGGTCGATTTAAGGCCGGGACGGATGCCCGGGTGGAGTCCTTTACCCAGTCCATCAGCTTTGACAAGCGGCTCTTTCCCTACGATATCGCCGGCAGCATCGCCCATGCCCGGATGCTGGCCCGTCAAGGAATCATCTCGTCCCGGGATGCGGCGGAGATACGCCGGGGGCTGGAACAGATCCGCCAAGAAATGGAAACCGGAAGTTTCCCCTACGATCAACGGGACGAGGATATTCACATGGCCGTCGAAAAGGCCCTGGCCAAGAGGATCGGCAAGGCGGGAGAACGTCTCCATACGGGGAGAAGCCGAAACGACCAGGTGGCCCTGGACATGCGCCTTTACCTGCGAGACGCCTCCGATAACCTTATCAAACTCCTCGGAAGGCTGAAGAAAAGTTTGGCGGCCACGTCCCGAAGGGAATCACGTACCGTAATGCCGGGCTACACCCATCTGCAAAAGGCGCAACCGGTACTGCTGGCCCATTATCTGCTGGCCTTCTGGGAAATGTTCGATCGGGACGAGGAGCGCCTCCGGGATTGCCTGAAGAGGATCGACGTCATGCCCCTGGGGGCGGCGGCACTGGCGGGGTCGAGCTTGCCGCTGGATAGGGAGTACACGGCCCGGCTGCTGAAGTTTTCTCGGATCAGCAGAAACAGTATGGATACCGTGGCGGATCGGGATTTTATCGCCGAGTTCATCTTTGTTGCGGCACTGATCATGATGCATCTGAGCCGTTTCTGTGAAGACTTGATCATCTGGTCTACGGATGAATTCGCCTTCGTGGAAATCTCCGACGCCTTCACCACCGGCAGCAGCATTATGCCTCAAAAGAAGAATCCCGATGTGGCGGAACTCATCCGCGGCAAGACGGGGAGGGTTTACGGTCATCTTGTAGCCCTGTTGACCATTCTCAAGGGACTGCCCATGACCTACAACCGCGATCTCCAGGAGGACAAGGAGGGCCTTTTTGACACGGTGGATACGGTGACCTCCTCGGTGGCGATTTTCACGGAGATGATCTCTCAGATCGACTTCCGGCGCCACCGGATGCGCCAGGAAGCGGATAGAGGATTTACCACCGCCACCGATCTGGCCGAATATTTAGTGGAGAAGGGGGTTCCTTTCCGGGAGGCCCATGGGATCGTCGGCCGGATTGTGGTTTACTGCCTGGAATCGGGAAGGGAATTGTCGGCACTGACTTGGAAAGAGTTGAAGGGATTTCATCCCCTCATCCAAAAGGATGTTCTGCCGCGATTGAAGGCCGATCAATCGGTGAATTCAAAGCGGACATTGGGCGGAACCTCGGGAGAGCGTGTCACGGAAAGGATTGTGGAAATTGAAAAGGGACCTTGAAAGAGTCGCTTTATTGATCATAAGCATCATTTTCGTGATCATTTTCACAATGGCGATCGCCGGCTGCGGCAAGAAGGGAGATCCGACACCCAAACTTCAAGAGAGGCGGGCGGCG
The DNA here is from genome assembly GCA_018056545.1 of Syntrophobacterales bacterium. Classification (GTDB taxonomy): domain Bacteria; phylum Desulfobacterota; class Syntrophia; order Syntrophales; family UBA8958; genus UBA8958. The sequence goes on along the minus strand of JAGPFL010000006.1, from coordinate 29,049 downwards.
ATCTCCGATTTGCAGGCCGAAACGATCGGTGATGGGGTGTTGTTGCGTTGGTCCATGACCGGAGAGGAAAAGAATCGCTATGTCCGGATCATGAGATGGGAAACAAGCGGCTCGGCGGAAACGTGTTTTCGATGCCCGCGGGACTTTGCCCCGCTGGCCAAAGTGGCTGAACACGCCCTCAGGGAAGGAGGCTCCCCGCCGGGCCGTTACCGTTATGTGGACAAAACGGTGATTAAAGGGAATTCTTATGGGTATCGTCTGATCTGGGGAGGAGCCGCCGGGCCGGAGAGTGACGAGTCGAATACGGTGAACATATTTATCAAACCATAGGGAGATCTTCAACAAATGCACGATTTTCATTACGAAGGCCGGGAACTTTGGTGCGAGGAGGTGCCGGTCGCAACGATCGCCTCCGAGGTGGGAACGCCACTATACATTTACAGCCACCGAACCCTGAAGAATCACTTCCGGGTCTTCGACGACGCCTTTGCCGGCGTGCCCCATCTCACCTGCTTTGCCGCCAAGGCCAACTCCAACATCGCCATCCTCCGGATCTTTATCCGGGAAGGGGGAGGCGTGGACATCGTATCCGGAGGGGAGCTGTACCGCGCCCTCAAGGCGGGGGCGGATCCCCAGCGGGTGGTTTATTCCGGGGTGGGCAAGAAGATCGAGGAGATAGAATACGCCCTTAACGCCAACATCTTGATGTTCAACGTAGAGTCCTTTCAGGAACTGGAAGTCATCAACTTGTGCGCAGGGCGTCTGAAAAAGAGGGCCGGGGTCGCCCTGCGGGTCAATCCCGACGTGGATCCGGAGACCCATCCTTATATTTCCACCGGGCTGAAGGAAAACAAATTCGGCATCAATGTGGACAAATCTCGGCAGGCCTATCTACAGGCCAAAAAGTACCGCCATCTCGATATCAAGGGCATCAGTTGCCATATCGGATCACAGTTGACCAAGATGTCGCCCTTCATCGATGCCCTGGCCCGGCTGAAAAACCTACTCACTGCGCTGCGGGAGGCCGGGATCGACATCCGCTATCTCGACCTCGGTGGCGGCCTGGGGATCACTTACAAGGACGAAATGCCTCCCCATCCTTCGGAATATGCCGAGGCGATCATCAAGGCCTCCCGGGATATCTCCTGCACCTTCATTTTCGAACCGGGGAGGGTGATCGTGGGCAATGCCGGCATCCTGGTGACCACCGTCCTGTACTTGAAAGAAAACGAAGAAAAGAAGTTCATCGTTGTCGATGCGGGCATGAACGACCTAGTGCGGCCAAGCCTTTACAAATCCTATCACGGCATCCAGCATGTGCATAAATCGAGACGTAAGGAGACGGTCGCCGATGTCGTGGGCCCGATTTGCGAGTCCGGAGATTACCTGGCCAAAGATCGGAAGCTGCCGGGCTTCGTCCGGGGAGAACTCATGGCGGTGATGAGCGCCGGCGCCTATGGTTTTACCATGTCTTCGAACTACAACTCCCGTCCCAGGGCCGCCGAGGTGCTGGTGACGGGCGACAGATACCACATAATAAGGAAGCGTGAAGATTATCGTGAACTTATTCGTGGAGAGAAAATTCCGGATATGCTAAAGAACAAAGCCAAAATTAATTAAAGGAGGGCATATGTTTAAGGGAGCCATAGTTGCGATTGTCACCCCGTTCAAAAACGGTCAGGTGGACGAGGAGAAACTCAGAGAACTGATCGAGTTCCAGATCGAAAACGGCACGGACGGCATCGTTCCCTGCGGGACTACCGGGGAGTCCCCGACCTTGTCCCACGAGGAGCATGACCGGGTTATCGAAATCACCGTGGATGCCGTGAAGAAGCGGGTTCCCGTAATTGCCGGCACCGGATCGAACTCCACGGCTGAAGCTCTGCGCCTGACGAAGCATGCCCGGGAGGTTGGGGCCGACGGCGCCCTGATGGTGTGCCCTTACTACAACCGTCCTACCCAGGAGGGTCTGTATCAGCACTACAAAATGATCGCCGAGGAGGTTCCCATTCCCATAATTATATATAATATCCCCGGTCGCACGGGCGTCAATCTCCTCCCGGAAACCATGGCACGCCTGGCCAAGATCCCGGGAATAGTGGGGACGAAAGAGGCCTCGGGTTCTCTGAAGCAGATGCATGACGTGATACAATTGTGCGGTCAGGATTTTGTCGTCCTCTCCGGCGACGATTTCTTCACCTACCCGCTGCTCTGTCTGGGCGGTCACGGGATCATCTCCGTAATCTCCAACATCGTACCGGCGGACATGGCCGCGCTGGTGGACGCCTTTACCGCCGGGGACATGAAGAGGGCCCGGGAGCTCCACTTCAAAATGGCACCCCTGGTGGATTCCCTGTTCATCGAAACGAATCCGGTGCCCGTAAAAGCGGCCCTGTCGTTGATGGGGAAGATTGAATACGAGGTCCGGCTGCCCCTCGCCAAAATGTCCGAAGCCAATTTGGAAAAGCTGAAAAAGAACATGATGAATTACGGGTTACTCAAATAAGGAGCGAGGAAGATGATCAAAACGATTCTCATGGGTGCCGGCGGCCGGATGGGAGGTCGGATAGGCAATCTGATCGCTGCGGCCGAAGATATGGAAATCGCCGCCGCTGTGGAAAGAAAAGGGCATCCCGCGGTAGGCAAGGATTTGGGAGAGGTGCTGGGACGAGGGATGATGGGGCTGACGGTCGTGGACGACTTGAAAAAGGTGATCGGCTCAGGAGAGGTCGTCATTGACTTCACCCATCACGAAGCGTCGCTGCAACATCTGGAGATGGCGGCCAAACACGGCAAGCCCATCGTCATCGGTTCCACCGGGTTTACCGCGGCGGAGATGACCGCGGCAAAGAAATACGCCAAGAAGATCCCCTGCGTCATCGCCCCAAATATGAGCGTCGGGGTGAATGTCATGTTCAAGGTCCTGGAAAACGTGGCGGCCATTTTAGGGGACGATTACGATGTGGAAATCCTCGAGGCACACCACAATCTCAAAAAGGACGCCCCCAGCGGCACCGCCATGAAGATGGCCCAGATCATCGCCGAGACCCTGAAGCGCGATCTCGACAAAGAAGGGATCTACACCCGCAAGGGGATGATCGGGGAACGAACCAGGTCGGAAATAGGCATTCAAACCCTCCGAGGCGGGGACATAGTCGGGGAGCACAACGTCATGTTTGTCACCAACGGCGAGCGCCTCGAATTCATTCACCGTGCCCACAACCGGGACAATTTCGCCCGAGGGGCCCTCCGGGCGGCCAGATGGATCGTGAACCAGCCCAAAGGTCTCTACGACATGCAGGATGTTCTGGGGCTGAAAACGCGGTGAAGTGAAGAACTGCGGCGGGGTCATTGCCTACATCGGCATCGGGGGAAACCTTGGGGACCCGCGGCAGCAATGTCGGAAGGCCATCAGCAGCATCGGCGCCCTTCCGGAAACGAAACTGCTGCGGACCTCTTCCTTCTACCGTACGGAGCCGATCGGGTTCCGGGATCAGGCGGATTTCATCAACGCCGCCGTGGAGGTGCGCACTCTTCAATCCCCGCGGGATCTCCTGCGGGGATTGAAGAAAATTGAAGCGGAAATGGGGCGGGAGCAAACGCATCGCTGGGGGCCCCGGATCATAGATTTGGATATTATTCTCTATGGGCAGGAAGTGGTTGCCGAGGACGATCTGGTGATACCCCATCCCGAATGCCACCGTCGCCGATTTGTCCTGGTGCCTTGCTGCGAGCTGGCGCCCTATGCCATTCATCCCCGTTTCGGCATTTCTCTCCGGGGATTGCTTCAACGCCTGGAAATGGAGAAGGGGGGCCGTGTAGAGGCCGTGGAGGAATAGAAAGATGCAGGTAAAGAAGAGATGATTCTCCGCCTTATCGTCGCGGCGATAATATTTTACGTGGTGTACCGTCTCACCCGGATGCTGTTTCTGCCCGGGAACAGGACGGTCAAACCGATCACCAAGGAACAGCGGGAGAACATCGCCGGCGGTGAGGACCTCGTGGAGGATCCTTATTGTCATACCTATCTGCCCATAAGCAATGCCTTCGTCTGGGAGGAGCGGGGAGAAACACGTCACTTCTGCAGTCGCAGATGTATGGAGGCTTACCAACGGGAGGCGGCGGCAAGGCACATTAACGAGGAGGGAAAATGAAGTTTTTTATCGATACGGCCAACATCGGAGAGATCCGAGAGGCGGCCAGCTTCGGCATGGTTGACGGGGTAACCACCAATCCCAGTTTGATAGCCAAGGAAAAAAGGCCCTTCAACGTCGTTATCCGGGAGATTCTCCAGGAGATCGGCGGGCCGGTAAGTTTGGAGGTGTTGAGTCCGGATGCCGAGGGGATGTTCAAGGAGGGAAAGAAACTGGCCAAACTCGGCGGCCAGGTGGTGATCAAGGTGCCCATGACGGTGGACGGGCTGAAGGCGACGCGACTTTTTGCCGCCGAGGGCATCGCCGTCAACCAGACCCTGATTTTTTCGCCCCTCCAGGCCCTCATGGCCGCCAAGGCCGGCGCCGCCTATGTCAGCCCCTTTGTGGGAAGATTGGACGACATCGCCCATGACGGCATGGCGCTTGTTGAGCAGATCCTAAGCATATATCAGCATTACGGATTCGATACCGAGGTTATCGTGGCCAGCGTCCGACATCCGGGACATGTACTGGAGGCGGCCCTGATGGGCGCTCATATTGCCACTATCCCCTTCAAGGTGATCAAGCAACTGGCTCAACACCCCCTTACGGACCGGGGGGTGGAGGCATTTCTTGCGGATTGGCAGAAAGTGCCCAAAAAATGATCCAGGTGGCCCGGCAGCCACAAACGGATGAAGAAAACGGAAGATGATAGACTATCTGCAAAGGTATTTCGATGCCCTGCCCATCGCGCCGGAAAAGAGAAAGATTATAAATCTTCCCAACTGCATCACGATGGTGAGGATTTCTTTCATCCCGGTCCTGTTTCTCCTCCTGTTGTCTCCTGGACAGACGATGTCTCTGGTGCTCGCCTTCCTTTTCATTGCCGTATCTTTCACCGACCTGCTGGACGGTTACGTGGCCAGGAAATACAAAATTGTAACGACAATGGGAAAATTCCTCGATCCCATTGCCGACAAACTGGTCATCAACACCGCCATGATCCTGATGATTCCCATTGGCAGAATCCCCGCCTGGGTGGTGGCGATCATCATCATCCGTGACTTCGCCGTGGACGGGATCAGAAACATTGCCTCTTCCGCAGGGCACATCGTGCAAGCCAGCTGGCTGGGCAAGCAGAAGACCCTTTGCCAGGTATTTGCGGTTTCCGCGTTGATGATCCACTATCCATTTCTCGGCGCCGACGCCCATGTGGTAGGTACATCCATTCTTTTTTTGGCCTTGGTGCTCAGCATTTATTCCGGTCTGGATTATCTCGTGAAATTTTACCGCCATATCCTTGCGGAAGATCGTTGTGAAAATGATCAAGCCAAATGATTATAAATTGTTGGACCGACCGGAAGTCCTGCGGGTTCTCTTCTATCCCCGTCCCCATTGGCCGCTGCCGCTCAATCACCGTAATGCCCGCTCCTTGATGATTCCCGTATCCCCCGGAGTGGAGGTGGAGGTCCAGGCGTATCTTATCTCTACGGAGGCGCCCAATATAATCTTCTTTCACGGCAACGGGGAAATCGCCTCCGATTATGAGGAAATCGCCCCTTTCTACACCGGTCGGGGTATCAATTTCTTAGTCTGCGACTACCGGGGCTATGGACGCTCCGGCGGGGTTCCCACGGTAAGCGCCATGATGGAAGACTGTCTCGAGATTTTCCATTATTTGAGAAGATGGCTCCGAGAGGCTTCCTATTCCGGCATCAAGGTGATCATGGGCCGCTCTTTAGGCAGTGCCCCGGCCCTGGAGATCGCCTATCGTCTCCAGGAGGAAATCGACGGTGTGATCATCGAAAGCGGCTTCGCCTATATAGGTCCGTTGCTCCGACTGCTGGGTGTGGATATGGAAAAGCTCGGTATCGAAGAGGAACATTGTATCGGCAATCTCGCCAAGATCGGGGAGATATGGAAGCCCACATTGATCATCCATGCCCAGTACGATCATATCATCACCTTTCAGGAAGGAGAGGCGCTGTTTAAGGCCAGTCCGGCCAGGGAGAAAAGGTTGCTCCGGATTCCCGGGGCGAACCACAACAACATCTTCCTGGCCGGGATGACGGAATACATGGCGGCCATCGAGTGGCTGGTCGATGTCGCCGGGCGCGCAAGGCCTGAATGACGTGGTTCTTTGAACTTTTTTATTGACAAAAGCAGGCATCTGTTATAGTCAAGCGCCGAAGTTGCATATCATAAGCGGGCGTAACTCAGCGGTAGAGTGCCACCTTGCCAAGGTGGACGTCGACGGTTCAAATCCGTTCGCCCGCTCCAGCTTATCCGGCGGCATAGCCAAGTGGCTAAGGCAGCGGTCTGCAAAACCGTTATTCACCGGTTCGAATCCGGTTGCCGCCTCCAAATAAACCCAAATGGGTCGGGGATGAGCGGGTCCCTGTCGCCCTCGTAAAGATGTAAGGGTAGGACAAACCGAGCGGTTGATTTTTCGATGCGGACGATCAACCGCTTTTTTCTTGTTCAAGACACGGACGACAAAGGGAGGTCAACAGATGAATCTGAAAGTAACGGCCGGCCACGGCAGGAAAAAAGTCCTGGAAGGGGCGGCTGTTTTCCTCTTTGCAGAGACGGGTCCCGCCACGGGCCTGGCCGCGATTCTGGATCGGGAAAGTGGCGGTGCGATACAAGATATCCGACAGCTCGGAGATTTTGCGGGACGTAAGGATCAAATTTCCGTTATCTATCCCGGCGAGAAAGCGGGGGGCATAAGAAGAGTTTTTCTGATCGGTCTGGGAAAAAAAGAGGCCTTTTCCCGGGATATATTCCGTGGCGCCGCGGCAAAGGCAGGACAGGCGGCCAGGGCACACAGACTCAAGGATTTGGTCGTCGTCCTTGATGCGGATTATCTGGGAATTTCCTGGCCGGAAGCGGCGTTTGCCGCCGTGGAAGGGGTCATGCTTGGCCTTTACCGTTTCCGGGAGTACAAAACGAATATAGAGGAAGATGACCCGGATCTCGAGACGCTGACCATCTTGCTTCCCGACTCCCAGCGGCTTGACCCCGTGAAAGAAGCGGCCGTGCGGGCCCAAACGATCAGCCGGGCCGTTTATCTGACCAGGAATCTCGTGTCCATGCCGTCCAACGAGTTGACCCCCTCCCGTTTGGCCGGGGAAGCGAAGGCACTGGCGAAGCGATACCGGGGTTTGTCCGCCCGGATTCTGGAGATCCGGGAAATGGAGCGGTTGGGAATGAACGCCCTGTTGGGCGTAGCCCGGGGCAGCCGCGAAGCCCCGAAGTTGATTGTCATGAGTTACAGGGGAGCAAGCAGAAAGCAACGGCCTCTGGCCCTCGTAGGCAAGGCCATAACCTTCGACAGCGGCGGAATTTCTCTAAAACCGGCGGAAAAGATGGAGGAAATGAAATCCGACATGGCAGGCGGAGCAGCCGTTTTGGGCACCTTGCAGGCCGTAGCGGAGCTGAAGATGCCCGTAAACATCGTCGGTGTCGTCCCGGCTACGGAAAATCTTCCCGACGGCCGGGCATACAAGCCCGGGGACATTCTCCGAACCATGTCCGGCAAGACGGTGGAAGTGCTAAGCACCGACGCCGAAGGCCGCCTCATTCTGGCCGACGCCCTTCACTACGCCCAACGTTATAATCCCGAGGCCATAATCGACATTGCTACCCTGACCGGGGCGTGCATAGTGGCCCTGGGAAGCCAGGTTACCGGCATGATGGGCACGGATGAAAAACTGAAGGAGCTGATCAGAAAGGCCGCCGAAGAAACCGGGGAGTTGGTTTGGGAATTGCCCCTCTGGGAAAACTATCAGGAGATGGTCAAAAGCGACGTAGCCGATTTGAAGAATTCGGCGGGTCGAGAGGGAGGCGCCATCTCCGCCGCCGCCTTTCTAAGCAAATTCGCCGATCCGGTACCCTGGGTTCATCTCGACATCGCCGGTCCGGCCTGGCTCACGAAAGACCGTCCCTACCAACCAAAAGGCGCCTCCGGGATAGGCGTCCGCCTTTTCGTCCAATTCCTCCAATACTGGCTTGAAGACAGTTGAGGAGGGCAGCGTGCGGCCGTTACTGGTTGTCGAGGGGCTATCCACCCACTTCGCGACGGAACACGGAGACCTCAAGGCCGTCGATGACGTAAGCTTCCAGGTGAATGCCGGACAAACCATGGGAATCGTAGGAGAATCGGGCTGCGGGAAGACCGTCCTTTCTCTTTCCATTATGAGACTCGTGCCCATGCCTCCCGGAAAATACGTCGCGGGAAGGATTTTTCTGGAAGACTGCGATCTCATGGCACTCACGGAAAAAGAGATGCGCCGCCTCCGGGGCGGGGCGATATCCATGATCTTCCAGGAACCCATGACCTCTCTCAATCCGGTATTCCGGATTGGGGATCAAATCGCCGAGGCCATCATGCTGCACCAGTCCTGCTCCCGCCGAGAGGGAAGGGACCGGACGGTGGAATTGCTGCGGCTTGTGGGTATCCCCCAGGCGGAACAACGCTTGAACGCCTATCCACATCAGTTGAGCGGCGGAATGCGGCAACGGGTGATGATCGCCATGGCTGTGGCCTGCCGTCCCCGCCTCATGATCGCCGACGAACCGACGACGGCCCTGGATGTCACCATCCAGGCGCAGATCCTGGAATTGATCGCCGACCTTCAGCGGGAATTGGGAACCGCTTTGATTCTCATCACCCACGATTTGGGGGTCATTGCCAATACCGCCGACCAGGTGGCCATGATGTATGCGGGCCGATTTGTGGAGTATGCGCCGGCAAAGGAGGTCTTTTCCAGTCCTCTCCATCCCTACACCGCAGGACTGCTGGCGTCGTTGCCCCGACTCGACGACGGGTCACATAGGCAGGCGCGGCTCCCGATGATTCCCGGGACGGTGCCGGATCTGGCCCGTCTGCCTAAGGGATGCCGGTTCCATGAACGTTGTGGGGAGGTTATGTCGGTATGTCGAGAACAGGAGCCTCCCTGGATGGAAAAGGATGGACCCCGGCGTTATGTCCGTTGCTGGAAATACCGATAACCCTCCCCATACCTTGCTGCAGGTGGTGAAGGTAGGCAAAGCCTTTCCCGTTCAGAGAAGTTTTTTTGCATCCTCGGCGCGGAACGTTTTTGCTGTCCATGAAGTCACCTTCGAGCTTCGACATGGGGAGACTCTGGGACTGGTAGGGGAGAGCGGCTGCGGCAAGACCACCCTGGCCAGGATGATCGCCCGTATAGAGAAACCGACCTACGGGCAGATACTTTACCGGGGACAGGACATCTTTTCTCCCCGCAGCCCTTTTTATAAAGAATATCGGCGCAAGACCCAGTTTGTTTTCCAGGATCCCTACGCCTCCCTCAATCCGCGTCTCCGTGCCGGTGAGATAATTTCCGAACCCATGATCATCCACGGAAAGGAAGCGGAGGCGGCAACGACAGATAGGCTGCTGGAGATGGTAGGGCTGTCCCCGGATCATAGGGACCGTTATCCACACGAGTTCAGCGGTGGCCAACGACAGCGAATCGTAATCGCCCGGGCCCTTGCCCTGCAACCGGAAATAGTCATCGCCGACGAGCCGGTTTCCGCTCTGGATGTATCGGTGCAGGCCCAAATCCTTAATCTCCTGAAAGATTTGCAGGCGAAATTTCATTTGACATATCTTTTCATATCCCATGACATGGGGGTGATCCGTTTCATGAGCGACCGTGTGGCCGTCATGTATGCCGGTCGTATCGTGGAAATGGGGAGTAACGAGGAGATTTTTTTGTCCGCATGTCATCCCTATACCCGCATGCTGATGGCGGCGGTGCCTCGCCTTGTTCATTCCGGAGCCGAGCTAAAAAGAGATGGTTTTGTCAGCGAGGGGATGACGGCAGCTCGGGATGGTCAGGGATGTGCCTTCTGCCCCCGCTGTCCCGAGGCCGCGGCGGTTTGCCGCCGCGAGACGCCCGCCATGAGGATCGTGACCGAAGGACATTTTTTTGCTTGTCATCTGAATAACAACGTTGCATAATACACAATATGCTTGCATTCCCATGTAAGGAGTGGTACCAAAAGAGAACAGGTCAGGAGGAATATTTTTTCCTGACCCGGATGGAAGTGAATTCAGGCAGTGCAGGTCGGTTTTGGGAAAAGCACGAGGAAGTATTTTTAGCCACTGCGGATAGAGGGCAATATCCGGGGTGGTTTTTTTATTTTTTTGGAGGAAAGGAGGGTATGTTTTGGCAGAAGGTAAGGTGAAATGGTTTAATGAGAAGAAGGGATGGGGTTTTATTGAAAACGACGAAGGCGGAGACGTTTTCGTTCATTTCAGTGCCATTCAGGGCACCGGCTTCAAAACCCTTTTCGAATCGCAGCGGGTGAGCTTTGATATCGAACAGGGCAAAAAGGGGCCGGCAGCCGTCAATGTTCAACCCCTGTAGTCATTCATTATCTTGAAAGAAATGCCCCTGTGTCCTCGCCCGCCACAGGGGCATTTTCATTATTCCGGCAACGTTGCCGAATGGCAACCAGTTCCCTGCCGGACCAACCCATGATAACAAAAAAGGCCGCCACCGTGGAAACGGGTTGGGCCAGCCACACCCCGTCCATGCCCAGCCATGCAGAAAAAACATACATCAACGGGATTAGCAGTAGGGCGTCGCGGATAAAAAGCAGGACCATGGAGGTCGTTCCCTTGCCCAGGCCGATGAAGAGATTGATCCAGACGATGGTGGGCGCGGCGAGAGTCAAGGTGGAGATGAAGATCCGCAAAGCCGGGACGGCCGTGGCGGCAAGTTCCGGATCATCGCTGAAGGCGGCCAGGATCGGATCGGCGGCGGCGAAAATGGCCAGGCTGGCAACTCCCGCGAACAGGGTGGAACAGCGAACCGCCGTGAGGACCGTCTTGATGAGGCGTTCGTAGAGCCGAGCGCCGAGGCTGTAACCCACCATCGGCATGACGCCGTGGCCGATGCCGAAGAGCACCATCATCACCAGCCCGTTAATGCGAAAGCATATCCCCAGGGTGGCCAGTCCCAGATGGCCGTACTGAGAGAGGATGTTGTTGTAGATGATGATCACGGCACTGAAAACGAGATTCATGATGATGGAAGGCAGCCCCGTCTGTTGAATGGAGCGGATTATAGTCGGATCGGGGAGGAGATCCCTCCAGGACAGGCGATACTTTGAGGACCGGTACAAAAGAAAATACAGGGACAACATGCCCGAGGAGATCTGGCCGGCGATGGCCGCCAATCCGGCCCCTTCGATCCCCAGCCCAGGCAGACCCCGAAAGCCGAAAATCAACAGCGGATCCAGTACGGCCCCCAGGATGGTGAACACAAAGACGGCATACATGGAGAGGTTGGGAAGACCTTCGGCGCGAAAGAGATTGTTGGCCATCATCATGAAAAGAAGCCAAGGAGAACCGGTGACGATGAGGAGCAGATAGCGTTTGGCCGGTACCATCGTGTCTCCCGACCCCCCGAAAAGACGCAGCAGTTGGTCGGGAAAGGCGAAGGTGACAACAATGAGGACCAGGCCGCTGAAAAGGGATAAGAAGATCACCTGTCCGGCCGTCCGGCGTGCCTTTTCCAACTCTCCGGCCCCGAACATCCGGGAGGCGTAGGATCCTGCCCCTACACCGATGCCTACACCGATGGCCGCAAAGACCATCTGGATGGGAAAGGTTATGGTTAAGGCCGCAATGGTTTGGGGGCTGAGCCTGGCAAGCCAGAGGCTGTCCATGAGGTTGTATAAGGCCATGGAGAGCATGGCCAGCATGGACGGCCAGCTCATCTTCAGCAGCAACGGCAGGATGGGGCCGGCCCCGAGGTTCAGGACATCGTTTTTCATAACCGAGGGGTTAGCACGTCATAAAAGGGGTTTGCAAGCGGTTAATACCTGGGATGTCCAGGCCAAGCAACCGACTTGACGGGAAATCGTTAATATGTCTATATTCTAAAAAAACTCTTCGTCCCCGGCGTGGGAAAGTGATGGACCGCAGGGGAAAGCGAGGGAAGGGGAGAGGTTGGCGATTTGAAAAAGATAATGTGGCTGGTGGTAACGGGGGTCTTGATTTTTGTTCTGCTGGGGTGCAATCGCGCGGAGGAGCCGAAGAAGATACAGGCCTTCAAGGAAGAAACAAACGTCGGCCTGCCGACGACGACGGCAGCAGTTGAGCTGCCTTCCGGACAGGCCCCCGGGGTGAACAAGGCGCCCCAGCCCACCGATGTCGTTGCCGAAGTGGACGGGAAGAAGATGACCCGAGCGCAACTCGACGGCGCCTTGAAAAAGAAGCTGGCGCCCATGGCCGGCAAGATTCCGGCGGAGCGTTTACCCCAGGTGAGTGCGGCGGTCCGCAAACAGCTCATCGACGATTTCATCATGCGCACCCTGCTTGTCGACGAATTGAACCGCCTGAAGATCACCGCCGGCGAGCAGGAGATTTCCTCGGCCCTCGTGGAGATGAAAGGATCGTTACCGGAAGGCGTTACCCTGGAGGAGACCATGAAAAAAGCGGGGATCACCATGGAGCAGCTCCGGCAGGAAATTTCTTTGGACATCAGAATCAACAAAATGATGGCCAACCAGCGGGAATTAAAAACGCCCCCCACGGAAAAAGAAATAGAAACTTTCTACAAAACCAACAAGGAAAAATTCAAGATCCCGGAATCGGTTAACGTGCGACATATCCTTTTGGCCAAGAAGGCCGGGGAGGATGACAAAGCCAAGGCCGCACGGCACGAGAAAGCGGAAAAACTTCGCCAGCAGCTTCTTGCCGGAAGCGATTTTGCCGAACTGGCCAGGGCGAATTCCGATTGTCCCAGCAAGAAACACGGCGGCGATCTGGGGAATTTCTCCCGGGGGCAGATGGTCAAGCCCTTCGAAACGGCGGCCTTCACACAAAAAATCAACGAAATCGGTCCTGTTATCGAAACGGAATACGGCTATCACATCCTACAGGTACTGGCCCATCACCAGGAAAGAACGAAAGAGCTTGACCGCGACACGAAGAATCAGATCTCGGGATTCCTTAAAGAAAAGAAGAAATATGACGCATTTAACCGTATCATGAAGCAACTCAAGGCCAAGGCGCGCATCGTGGTGACGGACGTTTCTTGAAAGGGGGAGGGATATGAGAATCAGAGAAGCAGGCAAGGTCAATGATCGTGTTTGGTATCTGGGATGTAAAGAGTCGGGAATGTACCTTCTGGCCGGGCAACGGGAGGCCATGCTGATCAGCGCCGGGATTAGCTTTATCCTGGAGGATGTCTTGCAGCAGATGCGTGACTTCGGGATAGAAGGGGAAACCATAACCTCTCTGCTCATCCTTCATTCCCATTTCGATCACGTGGGCACCGTTCCATATTTTAAGCGTAAATATCCGCATATCAAGGTTTATGCCTCCAAGAGGGCATGGGATATCCTGACCATGCCCAAGGCCATTGAGACGATGAATGTCTTCAGCAAAATGGTGGCGGAGAAAATGGGACGACAGGAAGTCCTTTCCCGTTATGATCTGGAGTGGCGCAATGATGTGTCGGGAGCGGAAGTCGGCGAGGGGGATGTGCTGAAGGTCGACGATCTGGAGGTGCGGGTCATGGACACCCCCGGTCATTCCTCCTGTTCGATCAGCGCTTACATTCCCGAATTGAAAACCCTCCTGCCTTCCGATGCGGGGGGCATCCCCATCGACGGCTCGATTTTTCCCTCCGGTAACTCCAATTACACCCAATATGAGCAGAGCCTGGAGAAAATGAAGGATTTGGAGGTGGAATACTACGGAGCGGATCATTACGGTTATATCGTCGGCGACGAGGCCCGGAATTACGTGCGTCAGACCATAGCCGCAACCCGCGAACTCCGGGCGGGGATCGAGAAGGCCTTTCGGGAGACAAAGGACGTCGATCAGGCGGCCCGCCTGTTGACCGATGAACTATACGCCCGCCATCCGGACTATTTTCTCGCCCGGGAGATCATCGTCGGGGTCTTCGGTCAGATGGTCAAGCATATCGCCAAATCCATGGCCGTTTGATCGGCCGTCTCAACGCTCAAGATAAACGTGGTGGAGGAGGAAGAACAGTTCGTCTTCTTTCTCCTCCATGCGTCGGGCCTCGCCGCGTTTCCCCCCTTCATGTTCGTAACCCAGCAGATGAAGCAAACCGTGGATCAAGAGGAAATCTATTGATTCAGAAAGGGTGAGCCCGTTCGCTTCCCCCTCCCGCTTCGCCGCTTCCAGGGAGATGACGATATCGCCCAGGAGCTGGGGGGTTATATCTCCGTGTCTCCCCTCCGTCATGGCAAAGGAAATGACATTGGTGGGTCGATCGCGGTTCAGAAAGCGGCGGTTGATCTCCCTTATCCCTTCATCATCGACGAGCAACACGCTCAGCTCCCCATCCTCCCTGCCCAAATGGCGGAGGAGTTTTTGGAGGGTGCTACGAATCTGCCTGCGATTTGGAGGGAATTTTTTCTGGCGATTTTCTATCTGGATATTCATAGATGGACTTGATCCCTTGGCGGACGTTTTGTCCTGAAGCCATATCATAATAACTTACCCGGTGGTGAAAGACGCCGTTGAGGATCCGGACAAAACTCTCCGCGATCATATTCAGGTCCTTGAGGGTCAGTTGACATTCATCCAATTGTCCGTCAAGGAAAACGTTCTCTATCCTGTCCCGGACGAGGTTGCGAATTCGTGCCGGGGTTGGTTCGACAAGGGTCCGGGATGAGGCTTCGATCACGTCCGCCAGGAGAACCAACCCGGCCTCGCGGGTCTGGGGACGGGGGCCGGGATAGCGGAAGTGACTTTCCGGCAGCGCTCTGATGGAGGGAGACTTGTCGCGTTTGGCCTTTTCATAAAAGTAACCTACGAGGCCGGTGCCATGATGCTGACGGATGATATCGGTGATCTTCCGGCCGAGCTTGTACTGAATCGCCAGTTCGCAGCCGTCCTTCACGTGAGAGATGATGATCAGGGAACTCATCCGCGGTGATAGTTTGTCGTGCCTGTTTTCGCCCTTTCCCTGGTTTTCAATGAAATAAAGCGGTTTTTTCATCTTGCCGATATCGTGGTAATAGGCGCTGACCTTGCTGAGGATGGGATCGGCGCCGATGGCCTCCGCCGCCGCCTCTGCCATGGAGCCGACGATGATGCTGTGATGATAACTGCCGGGGGTTTCGAGGATCATTCTCTGGAAGATGGGATGATTGAGGTTCGCCAGCTCCAACAGCCGTATATCCGTCGTGAAATCGAAAACCGTTTCAAAGATGGGGCTGATGCCCGCCACGATGATGCCGCTTAGCAGACCCCCGGTGAACCCCGCCGCCAGCTTCCATATCGTGTCCAGGGAGTGCGGCTCGGCGGCAATCAGGGAAATGGCCAGGATGACGATGACGTTTCCGGAACCCAAAACCAGACCGGTCTTTATGAAGGCCGACCGCCGCCGATAATGATCCTGTACGGTGATTACGATTACGAATCCGAGAAAGGCAAAAAGGGCAAGATAGGCGTCCTTCCCCGGTGTGAGCAGGGGGATCAAAAAGGATATGAAAAGAGAGAAGAGCAGGGCGATGCGCTGATTGAAAAGATAGCTCGCCATGAGTGTGCCGACGGCGAAGGGGATTAAAAAGAGGACGGCTTCCGTGGAGAGCACGGGCAACACCTGGTGCACGGCTCCGGAAATGAGGATCATCGCCTTGATCAAAAGGATCTGGATAACGGCCAGCAGGCTCAGGCAGAGAAGACGGCGGTTCTGTCCGTAAATTTCCGCCGGGGGACCGAGCGCCCTTTGGGAGAGAAGAACAAGCCCTGTCGCCAGAGAAAAGATCAGGGCGAACATACCGGCGAATCCCGACACCCGGGCGGTACTTTGCTGCTGCTGCTCCCGGAAGAGGGCGTTTATCTTGTCCAGATCGGCGGCGGTGATTTTTTCCCCTTCCCGGACGATCATTTCATTTTTCTGCACCTCGAAATACACCGGTTTGACCGTCTTGACCGCGGCCTCCCGGCGTGTTTCCGTTTCTTGACGATTGAAGGTGAGATTGGGTTGGAGAAGTCTGCCGGCGATACTGACCACCGCCTTTTTCAGGGCACCTTCATTGACGCCGAAGGCGGAATCGGCCTTGAGCCTTAAAACTCGCAGGCCATCCTGGATCTGCAGAATATCGTCGAGGTTCTTCAGTTCCCGTTCCGCCTGGGTTTTCACATCCTTTATTATCAATCCCCGTTCGTACTCCAAAGGAGAAAAGGCGACATTGGTGAGGAAACGATCGTGGTAGACCGCCGCGACAAGGCCGGCGATCCGCTCGGCTATTTCCGAGGAATATTGGTGCTCTTCCAGCACGGAAAGCTCGGCTTCGGAAAGGCGGATCCCCAGATACTGTTGGAAAATTGACGCGGGCCTCTCCCGCCGGCCCTCTCCGAAGGGTTTTCCCTCCGCTCTTTCCTTCCGTTCCCTCCGCCAGACCTCCTGAACAGCCTGAAATGTTTTGAGAAGATTGCTGCGGATCTGCGACTCTACCCGGTCATCGTAGTCAAAGATATCGAGGGAGGCCTTGGCGGCCTCCAACCTCTTCAACTCCGTAGCCGCCCGTTCCATCACCAGGAAATCACGATCCGCCTTGATGTATTTGTCGGCGATCATTCCCACCCGGTATTCCGGCGATTTCGTAAGCAGCCCCGGGAGGAGAATCATGGTGAGGCAAAGGCTCAAAAGCACGATGATCAACCAGCGCTGGCCAAGCTGGTTACGAAGGACTGCCGGGACTAACTCCGGACGTGTGAGGAGCCTTTTGAATTCTCCGAGGATTTTCTCGCCGATTTCTTTCCAGACGGTCATGATGGTCTTGGCTTCAATTTTTCTTCCGCATCCCGTCGAGATTGTTGTAGGCGCGGATTATTTCCTGTACCAGAGGATGACGGACTACATCCAGTTCGGAGAAATGGACGAAGGCGATGCCTCTGGATTTGCGGAGAATATGCGCCGCCTCCACAAGTCCCGAGGGTTTCTCCTGGGGAAGATCGATCTGGGTTATGTCGCCGGTGATCACCGCCTTGGAGCCGAAACCCAGGCGGGTGAGAAACATCTTCATCTGTTCGGAAGTGGTGTTTTGGGCCTCATCGAGGATCACGAAGGCATCGTTTAGGGTTCGACCCCGCATGAAGGCCAGGGGTGCCACTTCGATAATGCCTTTGTGGATGAGAGCGGTGGCCTTGTCCATATCCATCATATCGAATAGGGCATCGTAGAGAGGCCGCAAATAGGGATTGACCTTTTCCGCAAGATCGCCGGGCAGGAAACCGAGTTTTTCACCGGCCTCCACGGCCGGACGGGCCAGGGCAATACGGGAAACCTTTTTTTCCATTAAAGAGGCCACGGCCATGGCCATGGCCAGATATGTCTTGCCGGTCCCCGCCGGACCGATGCCGAAGACCATGTCATGACTCCTGATGGCGTCGATATAAGCCTTCTGAGCCACACTTTTAGGGGTTATGATCCTCTTTTTGGAGGAGATGAAGATATTGTCCAAAAAGATCTTTTCCAGTCGGGCGCCGCTGTCCTCGGCAAGGATGCGGTGGGCGTAACTTATGTCCTGGGAAAAGAGAGGATAGCCCTTTTCCACAATGCCATAAAGCTGTATGAGCAGATCGCCGATCAAGCGGACCGCGGCAGGGTCTCCGGAGAGAGACAGATCGTTCCCCCGGGCGCCGATTTTTACGGGGGACAGTCTTTCCAACTGACGCAGGTTTTTATCGTGCTCTCCGAGAAGGTTACGGAGTTGCGCGCTGTCGGGAAAGTGGAGACGCTCGGTTTGCAGCTCCTGGTTTTTTACTTTCAAAGCTTCTTTCACGAACTTTGGGAAACAGGGTTCCCGGAAGGTTTAATTTCTCCCAACCGCAGCGGGCGGATCACTCAGAGTTGATCGGTTACTGTCGGGGGAGCATTATGTCAAAGTTCGTCCAGATAGTCAAATCAAACTACCGGAACGAAATCAGGGAAGTTCCGGTAGTTTCACTTGCCGCCACAATGGCAAATCCGCTTGATATCGTTAATAATATCGATTTTAACAAAATGTCCGGAAGTGGCCGGATGTTTTCATGCTTCGTTGGGCCCGCACTGTGCACGGGACTTGGTGACGTTGAGGTATAAGGTCATTCCTGTAGGAACAGATGTGCAAATACCTGGGCGTTCCCCACCATGTCCGCAATCAGACAGTATTCATTGGGTTGATGGGCCGTAGGGGCGATACGACACCAAACCGCGGCCGGGTAACCTTTCCGACGCAGGTATGCCGCAACGGTACCGGCGCCGATACCCTGGGGGGTGGCCTGAACACCGTATACGTCGGCAATGGCCTCGGCAAGAGCAAGTACGACCGGCGCTCCCGGATCGGTTGCCGGCGGTGCCTGAACCTCCTGGACAGGCATGATCTCTATTTGCACGTCGAACTCTTCCTCAACCCCTCGGGCCACCTCGCGCAGCGCTGCTTTTATCGCCGCCAGATCATAGCGCGGCAGAATCCGGCAATCCATGAAGAAAACATCATCGCCGGGGATGGTGTTCACGTTGGGGACGTTGGCATCCTTGCGGGTCGGCTCGAAGGTGCTCGCCGGCGGGTCGAAAAGGGAATCCGCCTCCGGGAATAGTTCCGGGAGAAGCCGATGGAGCCTTACGGTGAGATGGGAGGCGGCCAGAAAGGCATTCCTTCCCAGGTAGGGTTTGCTGGCATGACACTGCCTCCCCAAGGTGCGGAAACGGACCCATAAGATGCTCTTTTCCGCAATCTCGATCAGACTTCCCTCCTCGTTACCCGAATCGGGGACACAGATAATGTCCGTCCGGCGAAAGGGATTGCGAGGGTGGTCGAGCAAATAGGCCAGTCCGAAACTGCTGGCCGTTTCTTCATCGGCGACGAAGACCAGCCCCGGCGTTCGGGCGGGGTTTATCCCCTCTTCGCGGCAGGCAAGGAAGGCGAACAGGGAGGCGACAAGATCCTGCTGGTTGTCCGCTACTCCCCGCCCGTAGAGGCGGCCGTCGCGCACATATGCCCGGTAGGGATCGCCGTCCCAAAGGCGTGCTTCTCCCGGGGGAACGATGTCCATGTGGCTGATAATCCAGACATTATCGGCAGCAGATACGCCGGGCCAGCGAAGGATGATATTGGGTCGTGTGCCCGCCGACACCCGCGGATCCGGCGCTTCGATGATCTCTATGTCACCGAGAGACATCCGTTGCAGTCTCTCCAGCAGCAATGCCGCTTTTGCCGCTTCGCCGTCGCCGCCACTCTCCGGGGCGATGGCGGGAACGGCGGTAAGGGCCGACTGGAGTTCGATCATCTGCTCTTCATAGGCGGCGATACGGGCCGAAACCCGGCTGAAAACCTCTGTGTCAATCATAATTCACCTTCACTTCCTTAAAATCAGGGTATTTCTTTTTAAGAAGATCATAACCAGCACGGCTTCCCATGATGAGTACCAAAAAGCGGTCATTGGAAAGCCAGTTAGCAGCTGCCTGTTTCACCTCCGCTTCCGACAGTGTTGCCAATCGGTCGCGATATCGCCAGAGGAAATTCTCCGGTAATGATTCAAAGGCCAGAGCCGCCTGTTGCCTGACAAGCTGATGAGGGGTGGAAAAGGAGAAGATAAAGTTATTGAGCAGGGATTTTTTCGTCTGCTCCGTTTCCTGAACGGTCAATCCCTGACGGCCTGCGGCACGGATGATGTCCTGAATGACCTCCATGGCCGCAAGGGAGGTTTCGGTTCCCGTCAAGGCATAGGCCCCGAACAGGCCATGATCTTTATGGCTTCTGTAGAAACTGCCCGTGGAGTAGGCCAGGCCGAGATCGGTGCGCACCTGCTGGAAGATTCGGGAACGGAATCCGCCGCTGCCCAGGGCGTGATCAATGACCTCAAAGGCAAAATAGTCGTCCCTGCCTTTTGCCGGCGCCGGTCGGCCGATGATGACCACCGATTGAGGCGTTTCCTTGACCAGATAAAATCTGCCTCCGGAAAAAGGTGAAAAAGGGGGTGGTGGAGCACGGAAACCGCTTTTGGCCTGCCAGTCACCGAAGGCATCATTTATTGTTCTTTTCAGGTCCGCGGCGCCGATGTCGCCGGACACGGCCAGGATCATGTTGTCCGGGGCGTAATGAATCCGGTGACATAACCTCAGATCCTCGGCGGTGATGCCGGCGATCCCCGCAAGGGTGGGCAGACGGCCCCGGGGATTGCCGCTGTACATGAGGCGGTTAAACTCCCGGAATGCCCAACGTTGGGGATCGTCGCTCAGTCTTCTTATTTCCTCGGATTTCAAGTCCTTTAGCAGTTTCAGCCGGCCGGGATCAAAGCGCGGGGCACGGACAATCCTGGAGAATATTTTGAAAACACGATCAAAATCTCGAGTCTGGACAAAAAGGGACCAACCGACCTGGTCGCTGCCCGTTGACGGTTCAATGGTAGCCGCCAGGGAGGCAAGGGTTTCGTCAAGAACCTCAGGAGGCATCTTATCCGTACCGCCGGAACGCATGAGGGCGGCGGTAAGTTCCCCGCATCCTTCCTTTCCCGGGGGATCGTACATGGTCCCGGCAGCGACCAGCAGGTTTGCCCTGACTACCGGCAATTCATGATCTTCCAGAAAATAGACCTGCATACCGTTGGGTAAGGTGAAACGCTGGGGAGCGGGAGGCGAGAATTTCAGGGAAGGATAGGTAAGTCGTTCCGGATTGGGAAAGGAGAGGGCAAAGACCCTGGAAATGCCCACCGTCGGCATCATCGTCAACAATATTAGGAACACCAGTCCGGTCCTTAAGAGTGAGAGGCGCAAAAAGTGTTCGACGGCCTGCTTATACGGCGGCGAGGTTTTGCGCACCCCTCCGGCCGGCTTGACGGAGGCGGACATCATCTTGACCTTGTAGGCGGTAACGGTTTTTTCATGACGGCCAGCACGCGGTTATCCGGTACCAGGTATTTTCGTGCCGCGGCGACAATGTCCGACGGGGTAATGGAAGACAACTGTTCTTCATAGACATACGGATATCGGTAATCGCCCAGGAGGGCCTCATGATAGGAGAGTTCACCGGCAATCCCCTCATTAGTGTCCTGACGGCGAAGATAATCGGCCCGTAACTGATTCTTGACTTTTTCAAGCTCGGCATAAGTCACCGGTTCCGCAGCGAGCTTTGCAATTTGCTCTTCCAAGGCGGCAATGAGTTCGTCAAGACGGTGTGGGTGGCGTACCCTGGCCGATATGCAAAAGAGGTTGGGAAAGCGGGATCCCGGGAGGCCGTTGATCACCCGGACACTCTCCGCCAGTCCCCTTTCCTCGACAAGAATCCGCCAGAAGCGGGAGGTACGGTCGCGGGAGAGGAGGGATTCGATGACATCGAAGACACAGTCCTCCCGGGAAGGCGGTTGAGGCTTGGGAAAACCCATGATAAGGCGTTCCCCGGCATCGAAACGGACAGTGATCAGCCTTTCTCCCCGGGGGGGAGGTTCGGCGGCGATGAGTCGCCTCTCGACGGGGCGGGCGGGGAGGGCGCCGAAATATCTTTCCAACAGCCGTCGCATCTCTTTAGGCCGGACCGCGCCCACCACTGTAATCACCATCTGGGAGGGAGCGAAAAGTCGGTGGTGCAACTCTTTAAGATCTTGTATTTGCAGTCCGGCGATGTCCGCCGGCCAACCGATGACCGGACGCCGGTAGGGATGGTTCAGGAAGGCAGCGGCGACGAATCTTTCATAGAGGAAGCCGTCCGGATCGGCATCGGTCCTTTGCCGGCGCTCCTCCAAAACGACGTTCCGTTCCTGATAGAATTCCCGAAAGACGACCTCGCTCATGCGATCCGCTTCGATACGGGCCCATAGCTCCGCCCTATTCGCCGGCAAACTGACATGGTAGGTGATCATGTCCTGGCTGGTAGAGGCATTCAGGTGTGCAGCACCCGCCTCTTGGTAAAGACGGTCTATTTCATTGGAACGGTACCAGCGGCGATGTTCTTCCTGGAGTTTCGCGAGTTTCTTGCGCAGTCTTTCAATTTGTTGACGATCCGCCTGCGCCGCCTTTTCTTGTTCCCGGTCAAGCCGTTCCCCCGTTTTCCCTATTTTCCTCAGGAGCTGCCTCTCCCGGCGGGGATTTTTTCCGCCGATGGTGAAGGTTCCCTTGAACATCATATGTTCCAGCAGGTGCGCCGCGCCGGTTTTGCCCTCTCGCTCTTGGGCGGCGCCGTGGCGGAAGCGGATATAGAAGGAAACGGTGGGACTGAAGGGACGTTCCAGGATCAGCACCCGGATTCCGTTGTTCATGGTGTATGCCTCCACACGGTCAATTATCTCCAGACCCTTCCTGGAAATCGAAGAGGCTTGTCCCGACGCAGGATGGAAAAGCAGGAGGCTGAGGAAAAGCAGAACTGTTCCGACTCTATGAAGGGGATTGTGTGTGGTGGCGATCATTTTTAAAATATTCGTGAAAGCGGCAGGCAGGATAGATCAGACCGGTTAACCCCAGGAGAATGAGAAAGGAGGCCGAGAAAAAGATCATGACAAATTCCTGAGGATTTTTTAGGAGATAGGCGTTGACGAGGGCGGAGATACCCCAGGAAACAATCAGCAGGGAAAGGAGGCTTATGGCTGTAAGCCTGAACCACCAGCGACGCGAGCCGGGTAGGGAGTCTTTTTTCATGTGATGATCTTATCCTTTTCCTTGCGGATAATCAAGATTCAATAAATTGCGTCACGTCACCCTCTATCGTACGGCGGGACAGTTTTTTCAAGTCGTGGCAGGCGGCGTGTGTGAGGGTGGAATGGGCACAGGGCAGCAGGGAGTTGTTGTGAAAAAGCGGTTCACTTTCCAGGGGATAGGGGGAGGTTCGGCGGGCTTCGTCCCAAAGGGCCGTGCCCGGAATGGGGGAATATTCGGCGAGTATGGGCCGGGCTCCTCGAGACAGCACGTACAGGATGCTTTCTCTTATTTCGAGAGCTGATTGGTCTGGCAGGCCGCAAAGAAGGTAAACGGCGATATCCCCCGCGGCGTATCCTGCCTCCCGGAGATAGGCGACGGCCTGCTCGAATTGATCGTTGTCCACCTTTCCTCCAAGCTCCCGTTGTCTTCGAACATCCGCCGTTTCCAGGCCGAAGCGGAGGGTGCGGAATCCTGAACGAAACAGGAGGCTGGCGATGCGCGGAGTTATCTCCCGTAGATGAAGGCCGTTGGGACAGTGGAAGCTCACCGCCGGATTCCGTTGGATTATTTCCTCCAGAAGCGGTATGGCCAGTTCCTCCGGCCGCACCAGGAGGGCGTCGTCATAAAAGGAAAAGTTGTTTATCCCCATGGTTCTGATCCAGAAGAAGATTTCCTCCGCCACCCGTCGGGGGGAGCGAGAGCGAAAATCGCCGTGCAGTATCCGAGAAGCACAATAGGGACAACGATAGGGACAGCCGCGGGAGGTAAGAAGGGGAAGTTGATCGGGATTGACCAGCAAGTCCATCGCCGGGTAGGGGAGGGCGTCCGGATCATGGGAAAGGGGAAGGAAAGACAGGGGCACGTTCATGATTTCTTTGACGATGAATTCTATATGATTGACGGCGGCACCGGTCAGGACAAAATCGGCGCCCGATTTTGCGACCGCATGCTCCCGACAGAGGGTGGCATAAACACCCCCAAGCAGCACCGGGACTTCGGGGTAGCACTCCTTGAGAAGGCGGATCGCTTCAAAAACCCCGGGATACCAATAGGTCATCATCGAGCCGATCAGGATCGCCCGAGGTCTTTCAATGGTCTGCAGCAATTGCCGAAAGACCTCGGGCGTGATGCCGTAGCGGTGGAAAGGCTTTGGTATGCCCCTCAGGGGAGGCGGTGTCGTGATTCGCTCCCGAAGAAGCTTGCCGTGTCCTCCGGGCTTCCTACGGGGAAGCGGGCGGTTATCCTTATCGTAGTTCCTCGCCTCCGGATTGTTGCCGTCCAGACAGTCGATCAGGGACACCTCCAGACCGTTTTCCCGCAACAGGGAGGCCAGGTAGAGGAGGCCCAGGGGTTTCATCCAATAGTCGTAAGCGGCGAAATCTTGGATCCAGGGATTTACGAGCAACACGCGGCGATTCATATGTGGACGGATTATCAAAAATAATTTTCTATGGCAATCGAACAATACCGGAAATGACCGCGATGCCATAAAATGCTTGAAGGCGGTGAGGTTTGCTGCTAATATCCCCCGCCAGCAACGAAGGGACGGAAAAATGCGGGCAGTCATCCAAAGAGTGGACCGCGCCGCCGTGGCCGTGGGAGGACGGGAAATATCTTCCATCGGCCGGGGGCTTGTCGCCTTTCTCGGAGTGGAAAAAGGCGATGAGCATCGCGATGCGGATTATCTCCTGGAAAAGATTGCAAATATGAGAGTATTCGAGGACGGGGAGGGAAAGATGAATCTTTCCCTTTTGGAGACCGGCGGGGAGTTGATGATTATCTCGCAATTCACCCTTTTCGGCGACTGCCGAAAAGGAAGACGTCCTTCGTTCTATCGGGCCGAAGAACCTTTGCGGGCCCGGGAGTTATATGAATATTTCGTAGCGGCGGCAACCGACAGAATCGCGATCGTCGGGGCAGGAGAGTTTCAGGCGATGATGAAGATCGACCTGGTCAACGACGGACCTGTCACCCTGCTGTTGGACAGCAGGAACAATCTATAGGGATGTGAGGAAAACTTTGACGGACAAGCAAGACACCCCCCCCTGTCAAATACGGATCGACAAGGAAGGCGTCTGGTATTATCAAGGCGCTGAGATGTTTCGGAGGGAGTTTGTAAATTTCTTTTATCAGCATCTCCATCGCGATGCCGAGGGACGCTATGTGATAGAGTTGCCCAACGATCGTTGCTATGTAGAGGTCGAGGACACCGCCTATTTCGTCAAGGCCGTTCATACGGACAACGGTCACCAAGGTGCAAGCGGGGGTTCCCTCCGGATCATGCTTTGCGACGACACCTGGGAGAACCTGAATCCGGAAACCCTTTATGTAGGCCCGGAAAATGTCCTCTACTGTGAGGTGCGGGGAGGCAAGTTTCCTGCCCGCTTTTCCCGGGCGGCCTATTATCAACTTGCCGAAAATATAGAACAGGACGCCGATAACGGCACGTTTTTTCTCCGCTGCCAAGGACGACGATACGATATCGGTCGCCGCTTTTGAGATCCTGCTTTAACGTTTGAGATAAAAAATCCAATAAACATGGAGGTAACCTCATGCTTACCGATGATGTCGGAGAAGCCCTTACTTTTGATGATCTGCTCCTCGTGCCCGCCGAATCGGCAATCCTGCCCAAGGATGTCGACACATCCACCAGTTTGACCGCCAATATATCCCTGAGAATACCCATCCTCAGCGCGGCCATGGATACGGTCACGGAATCGAAAACCGCCATCTGCATGGCCCAGGAGGGGGGTATCGGGATCATTCACCGGAACATGAGCATTGAGCGTCAGGCGATCGAGGTAGACAAGGTAAAGAAATCGGAGAGCGGCATGATCGTAGATCCCATCACCATCTCCCCGGAACAGAAAGTCCAGGACGCCCTGCATCTTATGACGGAATATCGGATATCCGGCGTCCCCGTGGTGAAAGGCAAACGACTCGTCGGTATCCTGACGAACCGGGACCTCCGTTTCGAAAGCGATCTCGAACAGCCGGTGGCGAATGTGATGACGAAGGACAATCTCGTCACCGTGACCTCCAATATCTCCTTGGAGGAGTCGAAGAAGCTTCTGCACAAGCACCGGATTGAAAAACTCCTGGTGGTGGACGAAGAATACAATCTCAAGGGGCTCATCACCATCAAGGATATAGAAAAGATCCGCAAATATCCCAACGCCAGCAAGGATGCCCTGGGGCGGCTGCGCGTGGGGGCCGCCGTCGGTATCCTGGACCGTGAGGAACGGGTGGCGGCGCTCATCTCCGCCGGCGCCGACGTGATCGTCATCGACACCTCCCACGGGCATTCCCGGGCGGTACTGGACGCCATTCGCGACACCAAGCGAAATTTTCCCTCCTGCGAGCTGATCGCCGGTAATGTAGCCACGGCCGAAGGGGCGGAGGCCCTCATTAACGCCGGGGTGGATGCGGTCAAGGTGGGGGTGGGGCCGGGATCGATTTGTACCACCCGTATCGTTGCCGGAGTGGGGGTGCCGCAGATGACGGCCATCCGCGAGACTTTCAAGGTCTGTTCCCGTCGGGGGATTCCCGTGGTGGCCGACGGCGGGATAAAGTTTTCCGGCGACATCGCCAAGGCCCTGGCCGCCGGTGCGCATACGGTGATGATCGGCGGACTGTTCGCCGGCACGGAGGAGAGTCCGGGGGAAACAATCCTTTTCCAGGGACGGAGTTACAAGGTCTACCGTGGCATGGGATCTCTGGAGGCGATGAAGATGGGCAGCCGGGACCGTTATTATCAGGACGATATGGAAAGCAATCTCAAGCTCGTGCCGGAGGGCATTGAGGGACGCGTTCCCTTCCGAGGCTCGCTGTCGGCAAGCATTTATCAACTGGTGGGGGGGCTCAAGGCCGGCATGGGTTACCTGGGCTGCCGGACCATCGCCGAAATGCACCAGCGGGCGCGTTTTGTCCGCATCACCTCGGCAGGGCTCCGGGAGAGCCATGTACACGACGTGATCATCACCAAGGAAGCGCCCAACTACTGGCTGGACTGACATGAAGACGCACGCCGGGTTCGTTCATCTACATGTCCACACCCAATACAGTCTTTTAGACGGCACAATCCGCATCGAAGATCTCCTGAAGCGGGCCAAGGAATACCAAATGCCGGCGGTGGCCATGACCGATCACGGCAATGTCTTCGGGGCCATCGACTTCTATCAGGAGGCATGCCGCCACGGGATCAAGCCCATCATCGGCTCCGAGATGTACGTCGCCCCCCGGGGCCGCAAAGAGAAAACCCCTTCCGGCAGCGGCGAGAATTCCCGGCACCTGGTGATCCTGGTAAAAAACGGACAAGGATACAGTAATCTACTGAAACTCTCTTCCGACAGCTATCGGGAAGGCTACTACTACCGTCCCCGCATCGACAAGGAGCTGCTGCAAAGTCATCACGAAGGGCTCATCGGCATGAGTGCCTGTCTCCACGGCGAAATCTCCTCCCTCATCGTCAAAGGGGACATGGATGGCGCCCTGGCGGCGGCGGCGGAATACCGGGACATCTTCGGGGAGGGAAATTTCTATCTGGAAATAATGGAGAACGACATTCCCGACCAACGGCGGGCCAACGAGGGTTTGATGCAGATCGGCAGAAAACTGTCCATACCCCTGGTGGCGACGAACGACTGCCATTACCTCGATCAGGCGGACGCCGAAGCGCACGAGATTCTCCTGTGTATCCAAACCGGAAAAACTATCGAAGACCAAGACCGGATGAAATTTCAGACCAATCAGTTCTATTTCCGGTCCCCGGAGGAGATGCGGAAGCTCTTTAATTACTGTCCCGAGGCGGTGGACAACACCATGGCCGTGGCGGAAAAATGCAATCTTTCGCTGGAATTCGGTCAATTTTTTCTTCCCCGTTACCGACTGGATGACGATACAAGCCTGGACGATCACCTGGCGAAGATAGCCCGGGCGGGACTGAGGGGTCTGCTGCCGGTCGTCAATCCCTCGGGAGACCCGGAGATAGCCGGTAAGTACGAACGGCGCTTAAACGAAGAGTTGGCCATGATCAAATCCATGGGCTTCGCCGGGTATTTTCTCATCGTGGCGGATTTTGTAAATTACGCGCGAAGCAACGGCATTCCCGTGGGACCGGGCAGAGGATCCGCCGCCGGCAGTCTGGTGGCCTATGCCATCGGGATCACTAGGGTCGATCCCATCCGTTACGGCCTTTTCTTCGAACGGTTCCTGAATCCCGATCGCAAAAGCATGCCTGATATCGACATCGATTTCTGCCAGGAACGTCGGGACGATATCATCCGCTATGTAACGAAGAAATACGGACGCAACAATGTGGCACAGATCATTACCTTCGGCAAGATGCTGGCCAAGCAGGTAGTCCGGGACGTGGGCCGGGCGATGAACATCCCCTATGGAGAGGTGGACGCCATCGCCAAGATGGTTCCCAATGTCCCGAATATCACCCTGGCCGACGCCCTGAAAATGGAACCGCGTCTGCAGGAGGAGGCTAAGAAGAACGAAAGGGTCAAGAAGCTGCTGTCTTATTCCCAGGCGCTGGAAGGTTTGAATCGTCATTCTTCCACCCATGCGGCGGGGGTGGTGATCTCCGACGTTCCCCTGGACGAGCGGGTGCCGCTTTACAAGGGGCCCAAGGATGAAGCGCTGACCACCCAGTTCTCCATGAACGACATCCAGACCGTCGGCTTGACGAAATTCGATTTCCTCGGTCTCAAGACCCTCACGGTGATCAAGAACACCGTCCAACTCGTTAAAGAGGGTAGGGGGATCGACATCGACATCGAAAACCTCCCCCTGGACGACAAGGCCACCTTCGAGCTGTTACAACGGGGGCAAACCGACGGCATCTTTCAACTCGAAAGTTCGGGAATGCGGGATATCCTGGTAAGCATGAAACCGGACTGCCTCGAAGACGTCATCGCCTTGATTGCCCTTTACCGGCCGGGCCCGATGAATATGGTACCCGATTTCATCGCCCGAAAACTCGGGAAAACCCCCATCAGTTATGTTATCCCGGAACTAAAGGATATTCTTAAGGAAACCTACGGAGTGATCCTTTATCAGGAACAGGTCATGCAGATCGCCAGCGCCATCGGACGGTACACCATGGCGGAGGCGGATACGCTGCGTAAGGTCATGAGCAAGAAGAAAGACCAGGAAATGGAAAAGGAGATGCCCAAATTCATTTCCGGGGCGAAACAAAATCACATTCCCGAGGACAAGGCGATTCGGATATGGGAGCAGATGAAGGAATTCGCCAAGTACGGTTTCAACAAGTC
>JAGPFL010000061.1 GCA_018056545.1 Syntrophobacterales bacterium | reverse complement strand
TCTTGCCCGCTTTCTCGTCCTCCACCACCGTTTCGACCTTCACGGTCTTCAGGGCATTTTTCATGGCATCGTCAAAGGGGAGTTCCACATCCTGGGACGACAATACCACCGTCTTCCGGCGATAGGGGCCACCGGCGGCGGTGCGGGTGGTGTTGACATTGGCCAAATTGGAGACGACCGTATCGAGCTTTGCTCTCTGGGCGGCCAAACCGTCGCCGCAAATCTTGAATGTCGTGGTGATGTCCATGGTTACTTGGTCTCCTTCAATACGGTGTTCAAGCCGCGGAATTTTCTCGCCAGCATTTCGATGGTGGCGTTGTACATGAGATGATTCTCCGAAAGGGTGGCCATCTCCTTATCCAACGATCCCTTATCCTCACGTACGGTCAACTCGCAATCACCGGCGGATTCCATGGAGATCCTCTTAGGTGTGAGATGGCGGCTATGGGTCGTTTTGAGCCGGACGGACGGTGGCGTGTTTTTCCCCCCGGCACCGGCGTTCTTCATGACCAGATCGGTAGCCTGATAATCGGGCACGTCCAAATTGGCGATGTTGGAGAGAATTACCTGATGCCTTTTCTCCCGGTAATTGAGCATGCCGGAGAGAATATCCACGGTCTTGTTGAATAGCGACAGCATCTGTCCTTACCTTTCCGGGGCGGTTCTTCGTTTGTCTTTGCAATTCACATACCACCCAAAGCGTTGGAATTGCCGCTTATATATCCTCCAAATTATACTCGTGCAGCTTGTTGCGCATGGTGCGGACACTGATGCCCAGAATCTGCGAGGCCTTCGTCCTGTTGCCCTGCACCTTGTTCAACGTCTCGATGATCAACGCCTTTTCCACCTCCCGGAGGGTCATGTTTTCCGCTGTTTCCGGGATCGGGACAGGTGTCGCCGTTTCCCGGACGTCCTCGGCAAAGGTTATGCCGTCGGTTTCGAGGCCGAGGTGGACCGGTTCGATAGTGCTTCCTTCACATACGAGCACCGCCCTTTCCATGACGTTTTCAAGCTCCCGGACGTTTCCTGTCCAGAAATAGGATTTCATGACCTGTAATGCGGCCGGGGAAATGTCCAAGCCCGTCTTTTCGTTCGCGGCGCTGTATTTCTTGAGGAAATAATTGGCGAGAACCGGGATGTCTTCTTTTCTTTCCCGCAGGGGAGGGATCACCACGGGGATGACATTCAAGCGGAAAAATAGATCGGCACGGAATTTCTTCTCCTCGATGGCCTGCTTGAGATCGACGTTCGTCGTGGCGATGATCCGGACATCCACCGGCACCGGATTCTTGCCGCCGATGCGATCCACCTCTCCTTCCTGGAGGACCCTCAGGAGTTTTGCCTGGAGTTGGATGTCCATTTCACTGATTTCGTCGAGGAGGAGGGTGCCGCCGTCCGCCATTTCGAACTTACCGATCTTCCTCTGTACCGCCCCGGTAAAGGCCCCTTTTTCATAGCCGAACATCTCGCTTTCGAGGAGATTGTTCGGAATCGCCGCACAGTTCACCGCCACAAACGGTTTCTGTTTTCGCCCGCTGTGGAGATAGATGTAGCGGGCCACCAGCTCCTTGCCGGTGCCGCTTTCCCCCTGGATCAGGATGCTGGATCTGCTTTTGGCGACATTTTTCAACATGGCCAACAGGGAGAGCATCCGTGGATTTTCGGCAATAATCTCCTTGACGGCGGGTTGACCCGTCTTTTCATGACGTTGCAGCTCCATGTCCTGCTGGAGGTGGGAGGCAAGGACGTTTTTGACGGTGAATTCCAGATCGTCGAGAGAAAAGGGCTTCATGAGAAACTCCGCCGCCCCCTCCTTCATGGCCTCCACGGCGGTCTTCACGGTTCCGTAAGCGGTGATAAGGATCACCGGCGTCTGGGCCGAAATCCTTTTGATCTGCCGGAGGACATCCATGCCCCCCACCCGGGGCATGCGCATATCGGAGATGACGACGGCAAATTGGTCTTTTTGAAAGATCTCCAGGGCCTCCTGACCATTTTCCGCCGCCGTCACCTCATAGCCGCAACTCTCCAATGAATCCGCTAAGGCCATGCGCATGGCGTCATCGTCATCGACAATGAGAACCTTCTTCATCCGACCTCCTGTCCATCAATCGGGCAAGATGCCCTCGGCCGTTCTTGAAATGTTTGCACCGGGAAGAAGATATTGAGATTTACGCCCCCGGTATCTTCCGCCTTGAGGGTAAAAAAACCTCCGTGGATTTCCATGATACTGTGGAGGATGGCGAAACCCAGGCCGACATGCTGCTCGTTGCTGGTCATGAAAACGGCGAAGGGCGAGCTTTGCTCGTTTTCTCCTCTCTTCATCCAATCGACCCCGGCAAACCTGATGCACAACGAACCCGCCGGACCTGCCGGCATGTCTTCCCCCTTTCCACCTTCCCGCACCTGTGTCTCGATCATCAGGTAACACCCCTTGGTGAGCGCCTGGAGGGCATGGATGATGAGATTCACGAAGAGGTGTTTCAGAATTTCCCGATCGCCGGCCACCACCGGCTCCCGCTCGTCATACCTAATCTTGAAGAAAACATCGCTTTGGTCGGCGACGATCTCCGAGTATCCAACGATCTCCCGCAGAAGGTCATGAATGTTGAGCGCCTGGAGGGCGGGCCTCCGGCCCCGGTGGGACATCACGAAGCCGGAAAGGGACTTGTTAATGGTCTTGACCGCTTCCAGGATGTGCTCGATACGCCGACGATCACTATCCCGGCGGCAATCCTTCAGCAGGAGCGAGGCGAACAATTCGATGCTGCCCAGGGGATTGCGAATCTGATGGGCGATCTCTGCCCCCAGGTCCTGGACGTTCCCGCCTGCGTCTTGCCCATGGGTTTGCATAGGTCAGGCTTCTTTCCCCTCAATAAAAATCACGGTATCTTTCCGTCCACCGGGTTTCCTGAACGGCATATTCGCTGAGTTTCGTCCAGAAAGGATCGGGATTGCCTTCCTTGATTTGGGAGAAGCGCTTTTCCGCCGCCGCCCATTCCTTCTCCTGCGACAACCTGCGACCGATCTCAAAGAGGAGCCATCTTTTTCGTTCTATGCTGTCGGCGGCCGCAAGGACCTTTTCAAGGGCTTCCAGCGACTCCCCGGACAATCCGTCGAATGAGTCCGGAGCCGCTGCGAGGGTCCTCCTCGAGTCCTGTTCCCCACCCTTATTGTTCATGTTTTCCAATGCCTTGGCGATAGAGTTCTGGAAATCTTGGTCCGAAGATATCCGTTGTGCGTCTCTCAATATCCGTGTCGCCTCTTCATCGAGAGAGATTCTATGGAAGCTGTCCGCAATCTTCATGATCCCCTCGAGGTCATTCCGGTCGAAAGCGACCCGTCCGCCGGTCTTGCAGTACAAGGCGGCAAGCGCCACATGGTCTCCCCGGGAGTACAAGATTTCCGTCGATTTCAATAAGGCGGCCTTTAATTGCCCATTTATGACCGTCACATACCTACCTTGGGGATTTTTTTCCCCCAGCCGGAGATATTCGCCAACGGCCTCCGCATACCGTTCCTGGTTAAACAAGGCTTCTCCCTTGGCAAAACGGATTCTTTCTTCGAGACCCGTTTCCGGCCGTGAGGCGAGGAGCATATCATAAGCCTTCAAGGGATCTTGGAAATGAGCGGCCGCGGTCAGATACATGGGAACGCGGATGCTTCTTTTCTGCCCGCCGAGGAGGGCGATCTTCAAAATGCTCTCCCGGCTCTCGTCGCTTCCGGGATAACAGTCGATAATCTCGTTGAAGATCTGGATAGCGGTATTAAATCTCTCCAATTGCTGAAAGGCACACGCCAACAGATACAGAGCATTCTTTGTCTGTTCGTCTCGGGGATATAGACTCGTAAAGGCGGAAAGAATCCTGATCGTTTCGTCATGCTTCCCGTTGCGGTATGCCGCTTCCCCGATCCGGTAGAGAGACACTTTTGGTATCTCGGTAATCTCTTTGTAATTTTTTCCGATATTTTCGTACAGCAGCGCCGCGTTGTTGTAATCCTTCATCTGATAATAGGCATCCGCCAAATGCTCGGATACCGTTCTGACATATGCACCCTGAGGATATTTTGTCAAATACTGCCGATAGTTATCCCTCGCCTGCTCGTAGCGGCCCACCTTGGTCAGCATCTCGCCCAGGTTGAACAGGGCCTCCTCACCAAGTGGCGAAGACGGGTATTTGGACAACAGCCCCTGCCAGGCATTGGCCGCTTCATAGTAGAATTTCAAGGTTTCGTAGCTGCTTGCCAATTGGTGGTAAACGACATCGTTTCCCTCCCGGGGGTCGGCGTAGTGCTGGAGAATGAATTTGTAATGATCGACGGCAGCAAAGAGATACGGCCTTGAGCCGTTTTTGCCGATGGCATAATAACAATCGGCCAGTTTGCGAACGGCCTGTTCATATATTTCCGGCTCGCCGGCTTTTTGACGCATGATTTGTTGCAGAAGGGAGGCAGCGGCCTGATAATCCCCCCGTTCGTATTGCTGGAGCGCCGGCGCCATCACAGGATCGGCAATTTTGCGCGAATGTTGCTCTGTCTTGTTGCCCATATTTTTTTCTTCCACCGGCAAGGATTTGGTGCCCTTTTGAGGGATGCTGTTGCCAACAACTTGACGCTTGGCCTCCCCCTTTTTGATCCCGGGGGGGGATTTGGTGCCTTTTTTAGGGATGTGATTGCCAACAATTTGACGCTTGGCCTTCCCCTTTTTGATCGGCGGGGCGGTCTTCCTTCTATAATCGATCTCTTTCTTTTTGAACTTGGGAATCTCTTTGTTTGCGTTGCCCTCTTGGGCAAAGGCGGCTGTCTCCAAGGTCCATATACCGGCCGTCAATATCAATAGTAAACAGAGCGAGCAGGCGTAAGCCGGCAGAAGCAGAGTTTTTTTATTTAACCTTTTTTCCATGATATTAAAATTCCGGTTACGGCGACTGAAAAAGCTCCGAGATGCTTATGTGCAATTAACATACCATCGTCCGCCGCCGGTTCAAGCCTCTGAAAAACGGCGGGATCTATATCAATTGGCGCATAGTTTGCATTTCTGATGGCATATTACATTTTTTGACAGCGAGAAGATGCTTATGGAAATTCCCGGCGAGACATTCAAAAATAGAAGAGAATATTCGCGGGTCGATGCCTATATCCCCCTTGGTTACAGGCTGGTGGCCCCTGACGAGTATCATTCCCTCCATGCCCGCATCTCCGGTGATGCCGCCATAGCGGATTTCAAATTGCTTCCGGAGATGGAAGACGTACAAGCGGCGGAATGGTTCAAGATCATCAACAAGAAGCTCGATATGATCATCAGATTGCTGACCGTCCAGGGGGAGGGTTTTCAGCTTCTCCCGCACAAGGCCGTCAACATCAGCGGCAGCGGAATAAGTTTTTCCGCTCACGAGGCATTTCAGGTGGGCGATACCATCGAACTGAAAATGATCCTGGCGGGCGTACAAGCGCCGCCCCTCTATCTATACGCCTATGGGGAAGTGAAAAAGGCGGAAAGATTGACCAGCGGTTATGTCATCTCCGCCAAATTCATTAACATGGACGATGCCATCCGCGATGAAATAGTCCGTTTCGTCTTTGAGAGGGAACGCGAGATCATAAGAGAAAAAAGGAAAGACAACGGTATCTGAAATGTTTATCGCCATCGGTTTCCTCATCGTATTTGCTTCGGTCATCGGCGGCTACCTCCTGGAAGGGGGGAATCTGTCCGTACTGTTTCAGCCCGCCGAACTTTTAATCATCGGCGGCGCCGCCATCGGTTCATTCATCATCGCCTCCCCGACCAAAACCATCAAAGCGGTAATTCAGGCTTTGCTGGGATTGCTGCGCAGCAAGACCTATACCAAAAGTGACTACCTCGAAGCCCTTCTTCTTCTCAACGGCCTTTTCTACAAGATCCGTCAGCAGGGTTTGGTGGCCATCGAATCCGACGTGGACGAACCGGAAAAGAGCGGCCTTTTCAACCGGTTTCCCGGCATATTGAAGAACAGACGGGCCATGGCCATCATCGCCGACACCTTACGCATGGTGATGACCACCACCATCGCGACCCACGAATTGGAAGCGCTGCTCGAAAACGAGATCGATACCCACTACGAAGAGCTGATCTCTCCCTCCAAGACCGTCAGTTTCATCGCCGACGGCCTGCCCGGGCTCGGTATCGTGGCGGCGGTCCTCGGGGTGGTCCTCACCATGGGCAAGATCGGCGCCCCGCCGGACGTCCTGGGACACAGCATTGGGGCCGCCCTGGTGGGAACATTTCTCGGGGTGCTCCTCGCCTACGGTTTCGTCGGCCCCATGGGGAGACACATGGAACATGCGGTCCATGAAGAGCTGGAGTATCTGAACGTCTTCAAGGTGGCCCTCGTAGCCTTTGTGGGGGGCGCCGCCCCCAAGGTGGCCTTGGAATTCGGCCGGCGGGTCATCCCCCATGACATCAAACCCGAATTCACCGAGGTCGAGGAGATGCTCAGACAGGCCAAGAAATGATGGAAGATCGAAATATTATCATAAGAAAGACCAAAAAGAGGCGGGGTCACGATCACCATGGCGGCTCCTGGAAGGTGGCCTACGCCGACTTTGTCACGGCCATGATGGCCTTCTTTCTCCTTTTGTGGCTCATTACCATGGTCTCGCCGGAAAAGCGCCTCTCCGTCTCGGAATATTTCAAGAATTTCAGTATCATGAAGGAACAGACCTCGGGTTCGCTGGGGATTATGGACAAACAGACGGCCATGATAGAGGAAAAAAAGGGGGCCATCAGAACGAGCATGCAGGAAAGCGTCGGCAAAGCAAAGCAGGATATCGCCGGCAAGCTGAAACAGGCGGTGGATGAAAAGCTCCAAAATTACAAAGATCAGATCTTTATCGATATCGTCGACGGCGGCGTCCGTATCCAGGTCGTGGATACGGAAGGCAGCACCATGTTCCCCTCCGGAAGCGCCGAACCTACGGACAAGGCCCGGAAGATCATCGCCATAATTGCTGAAAATACCAAGGACTTGCCGAACAAGGTGGCAATCGAGGGACATACCGACGCGGCGCCGTTCCGGGGTTCCCAGATCACGAACTGGGAACTTTCCACAGCCCGGGCATCGGCGGCCCGCCGGGAAATGGAAAAGAACGGCACCGACCCGATGCGCATCGCCCGGGTCGTGGGTTATGCGGATCAGGAGCTATACAACCGCGAAAATCCCCGGGATCCCAAGAACCGCCGCATCAGCATCACCGTCATCACCGGCCCGGGACAGACAGCACCTCCGCTCCTTACCTCTCCGTCAACAACTTCCACCAGATAAGCCGTCGACAAGAGCCCCCGGCTGTAAAAAAAACGGGGCGAACTCACCGTGAAACACCACCTCACAGCCGCCCGGTTCACCAGTGCGGCAAATGAAGTTGTGCGGTATCCACCAGAAATATTTATTGCGTAAGGTTCTTTGGTCTCAACCGGAAGTGGAACTTCGGCTGGTAGGTCTTGTTTGGCCTGCACAGACGAAGGACGTGAACTATTCAGGAAATACTTGGGATTGGCTTTCGGTGCTTAAGCGTTACGTTTCTATGTAAATCATTCCTTACTGCTCAGACAGACATCCACCACGAAGGAACCGGATTCCGTCTCGAAGGGAATGATGATGCTCGGTCCCCCCATAACATGGAGGATGGAGTGGTTTTTCCCGGAGACGACTGTCGGAATGGCGGCCGTGATGCTGAAACCCGCCGCTTCCAGTTTCTTTCTGGCCACACCGGAGACCATATTGGTCAACTCGCCCACGGCATCCTTGATGTCGCCGTTCATGTCCGTAATCGTTTCCCCCAGCATATTTCCGACGATCTTCATAATCGAGCCCGCGCTGAAGCTCAGTGCCAGTGATCCCCGGGCGTCCCCTGTCAGACCGATGATGCCCGAAATGTCTCCCTTGGCCACATTGTCGTTCTTCAGATATGGCTTCCCGGGGACGGGTTCCACAAAAGCCATGGTTTTTAACACTTCCACCGTCGCTTCCAGAAAGGGGTTGATAAAAGCTACATTCATTGTTCTTACCTCATATCCGTGCGTATTATTCAATTCGTACCAAGAATCTTGGTGATCTTTTCATTGAGCGTTTCGGCGGTGAAGGGTTTGACGATGTAATTATTGACGCCCGCCTTCACCGCGGCGATGACGTTTTCCTGTAATGCCTCTGCCGTCACCATGAGAAAAGGGGTTTTGGCCAGCTCCGCATCGGCGCGCACGGCCTTGAGGAGTTCCAAGCCGGTCATATTCGGCATATTCCAGTCCGCAATGACAAAGTCGATCTGTTGCGACTTGAGAACCCGCAAACCGATGGCCCCATCTTCCGCCTCGACGATGTTTTCAAATCCGATCTGTTTCAAAATGTTCCTGATCACCTTACGCATGGTCGCAAAATCGTCCACGACCAGTATTTTTATGTTCTTGTCCATCTATCCTCCCACAATTAAAAATATTTTCACAAACGACGCTTCAGTTTTCCATTGTTAACGCTCCCTCGAAATAACCGCCGTCTTCGGCATCGAAAAAAATCGCCACCGTTTTTTCTCCGACTTGGTCAAAAGCACCGCCGCCTGTCGGCGTTTCTTCATAACGGGGCAAAGACATCTGAAAAAGTCGCTCGGGATTGTACATCTGCAGAAAATCACCGCAGATCATGTTCAGGCATTCTTTCAGGCAATCCTGCCGCAGCTCCTCGGCGGCATCTTCCGGATCGAGGTTCAGTGAATTCCGGAGCATCTGCCCGGTCAGCGCTTCAGAGAAAAATACCCGTAGCGTTCCCGAACCCGGCCCGGAAAAGGATATCGACAGCGCCCTTTCCCGTAGCTGCGGCGCCGCACTATCCCTTGTTTCAAGGAATACGTAATACATCTTCTCAAAGACCTCATATACGGCCTTGAATAAAATCTTTCTGATCTCGGTTTGATTCATCTCATTTCACCGCTTTCCGGCAACTATGGTCAACAAGGCGACATTTCATGTCAATTCACGATATGCAGCAGTTCGTTTGCCTGTTCCAGTTCATCGAATAATTGGAGCATGCTTTCCTCCAAATCATTCTCCTTCAAGCCGTACTTCTTCATCACCTCGGTGATGCCCCGATGAGCCAGCCCATCCATGCCGCCGTCGATTCCCATCATCAGACAAAATTGATCGGCGATGTAAACGAGACTGGGGATCATGGTGTCTCCCTCCAAAATCCGATCGGGACGGTGGTGATAGGCGATGGCGTCATGGATCTCCGGGGGGAAATTCCAATAAACGGCGATGCGCCCCCCGAGGTCCGCATGATTGATCCCGATCACGATTTCCTCCGCCTCCAGAAAAGAGTATTCGCCGGAGGACATAATGGCGAAAATCTGTTGCGAAGATTCCTGGACGTATTCGCCCATAACCAGTTTACCCACATCATGGAGCAAAGCCGCCGTATAGAGAACCGCATCCTCCTTTCTGATGATCTTGCGGCTGAGGATCTGGGACATCAAAGCCACCGAGACCGAATGCTCCCACAGTTCCGCGGTCTTCATCCCGTAGCCGGCGTTTCTCTTGGCGAAGATACGGCTCACGGTAACCGTCTGCAACGCCCTAAGGAGATTTTTTTGCCCCAGGTAAATCACGGCGTCATGGATGGATTTTATCTTTTGCCGAACACCGAAATATGCGGAATTGCTTATCTTTAGGATATTAGCCGTAATGGCCTGATCATACTTGATGACATTGACCACCTCGTTGACATCATAGTCGTCGTTCTTCAGCAGTTCCGAAACCTTATGAACGATGGTCGGGAAAGCGGGCAGTTGTTTGATGGACAGGAGTATTTTTTCGATCATTCAAAGCTCCTTCGCCATTCCTCCCGAAGAGCGCACAAAACACTTGCCGTCAGCTATTTGAAGACGCACGGTCCGGTTATAATTCTGTCCCGTATCCTCGGCGTCGATCATCACATTGTTCTTCCAGAAAATCTTCCGAACCGCGGTGACGTTTTTCTGTCCGATGCGAAAATAATCACCGTTGTTCAAAATGCTGGCCCCGCCGGCAATTTTTACTATCATCCGCCGCTTCTCGGCACCCAAGGCGTAGCAGGCCTTGAAGAGAAGCGGGATGCCCGTATCGGCGAACATGGCCGGACACTCGGCGGCCTTATTCTTGTCCAGACTCGAATCGGGCAACATATAATGGAGCAACCCCCCCACCGCAACCACCGGGTCATAAACGATTACGGCGATGCAAGACCCCAAGGCGTAGGTCACCAGGGTATCGCCGGGTTTTCTGCTGCAGTTGAAGTCCGATATTCCGACTATTACATCGCTCATAGATAATTGCGTCAGGCCTTTTATCGTTCCACATATGCAAATCGGGGACCATTTTCATCATAAAGGGGGTAATCT
>JAGPFL010000060.1 GCA_018056545.1 Syntrophobacterales bacterium | reverse complement strand
TTTATAATTTGAGTGAAAAAACCGACCTGAATAGAAGGGATTGCGACATATCGCCAAGCTGCAAGATCAACCCGCTAATCCAGCGGAGTGAAAAAACCGACCTGAATAGAAGGGATTGCGACTGAAAGTCGGGATGGCGGGGGCGGGGGCGGTGGTGGGGGAGTGAAAAAACCGACCTGAATAGAAGGGATTGCGACGTTTTCGGGGGCGACCCTGATCCCGGCCTATGCGGGCGAGTGAAAAAACCGACCTGAATAGAAGGGATTGCGACTATTTTGTAAGCTGTCCAGATAATCTTTACTGGAATCGGCAAAATGAAAAAACATGGCTGGCGTTGAAATAAATAGCTTGACATGCGGCCTGATTTTGGTACCACTTACAGACCGGAGGTGATATTATGAATATTGTAAACGATATCAAACCAGTTACATACTTAAAATCAAGAGCTGCGGATTTACTCAACCAAATCAACGAAACACAAAGACCCGTCATTATAACTCAAAACGGTGAACCGCGAGCCGTACTTCAAGATCCTATCAGCTACGAAAATATGCGCAATGCTATTGGTATTTTGAAGCTTGTTTCACAAGGTGAGGCTGATATTCGATCTGGCCGGATGAAGTTACAGGAAAAAATGTTTAAGGAAATTGAAGATGCATTAACCGAGAGGCATAAATGAAGGAAAAGCTCAAGGTTAAATGGGCGGTAACAGCAGAAAGTGATTTAATACGGATTATTGATAATATAGCAGTTGACAACCCAGGTAATGCTTTGCAAATACTCAAGAAAATCCGAGAAAAAGCGAGCTGTCTTGACACCTTTCCAGATCGCGGTCGTATAGTTCCCGAATTGCAAGGCCAAGGAATACACATTTACAGGGAGTTGATAGTAACTCCGTGGCGCATTATTTATCGTATCTTGGATAAAGCTGTCTATGTTCTGTCTGTCATAGATTCCAGACGTAATGTCGAAGATATTCTCCTCAATCGATTTATGAAATAAACTCCAACTTCAGACGCATACCGTCATCCTGCAAATCGGTAACATTCCGGCTTTTGTGGTAAAGAACAGCGGAGATATTAAAGCTATTGCCCCACCCCGGGCAGTTTCCCCTCGTGGCATTACGGGTTCCCTTTCATGCTCGGTTATTACCCCCAGGAAAACATGGTAGTTAGTGATGGCAACATTGCCGTTGTTGATATCGTCTACCTGCTTCGCTATGCATAAATTGATCTCCCATTTCCAGGCAAAGCAGAGGTTAACGTTATGGCGAAGGAATTGACGAAAAAGGCTGATGATATGAGGAAGGAACAGCAATGGGCGGCAGCGGCCGTTCTCTATGAGGAGGCATGGCATAAGGAAGCCTCGCCCTATATTGCCCGTTGGCTGATCTATTGCCGTAGAAAGGCGGGGGAACTCAACAGGGCTGCGGAAACAGCCAAAGATGCGTTAAACCGTTTTCCCGACCATTCCTACCTGAAAA
This sequence comes from Syntrophobacterales bacterium, assembly GCA_018056545.1. Lineage (GTDB taxonomy): Bacteria > Desulfobacterota > Syntrophia > Syntrophales > UBA8958 > UBA8958. The sequence continues at coordinate 8,962 of JAGPFL010000060.1, read as the reverse complement.
CCGAATATGCCTGGGTTTTATATGACGGGCCGATCAGGGAAGCCCGGGAGCGTGGCAATATCGATCAACTTATCGCCTGTGCAGAAGAGGCGCTGCAGCTGAGTGCCGACGAGCTTTTTGTAACGAGAGTGGCTCAAACCGTTGTCAAAAAGGCAAAGAGCATGAGTCCGCCGCCCTGGGAGATTGTTGCCGATTGGGCAGCGATGATAAATCCCGTCCGCCTTTCCGATCAAAAACGAACCACCGGTGAAGGAAAGACTTTCATGTCCGAGCGGGAGGAATGGTATGTGGGATTGGCCAAAGCGCTTCTGGAGACGGGGAATCATGGCGAAGCCCGGCGGATAGCTCAGGAAGGGCTGCAAAATTTTCCAGGGGAAATCTTTTTGCTCCGCACCTCCGCGCTGGCTTGTTATCATGGGGGAGATCATGAAGCAGGGGCGGCCGAAATGCGGGCGCTTCAACATCTGCCCCGCTTCGACTGGTATATGAAAGCTGAACTTGCCGAAATGGAAGCCTTCCTGGGCAATACCTCCTTGGCTTACCGGCTTGTCTGTCAGGCCCTTGGAAACCGCCAGGACGACAAATATAAACTGCACTATTTCTGGGTGTTGGCGGATTTGGCGCTCCAACTGAAAAAACTGGAGGTGGCCGCTGCTCATGTTTCCCTAATACGGGCAATCCGCACAAATGAAGGGTGGAAGATACCGCCCGGTCTGGAAGATTTGGAAACCCGGATCAATGATGCCCTGACTTCAGTAGGGGCATCCTGGCCGCTTTTGCCGGAAAAAATGAACGAGTTGTCTCGCTATTGTCGGGAACTACGACGGGCGGAAGGATTGATTGCGGGCAGTGAGCGGGGCGGGGCGGAAGTGAGGAAAAGATCACCGGGGCGGGAAACTGAGGGTGGTGTTGAAGAGGAACGATCGCGTATCACGAAGTCGGAAAAAGGAGATACAGCCGCCGCCGTGGGGATGCGGTTGTCGGGAACGGTCCTGAAGATCGATCCGGCCCGGCCTTTTACTTTCATCAATCCCGACGATGGCGGGGAGGCGATCTTTGTAACCGTGCGTGATTTGCCCCCGACATGTGCTCACGCCGGCGCCCATGTCACCTTCAGCCTGGCGGAGAGCTTCGACAGGAAAAAGAACCGCGCTTCCGTTCGCGCCACGCAGATCGAACCACTTTGAATCAGACCGGCAACATTGCCGTTTTTGCCTTCCTGACCAAATCTCCTTTACAACATGGGACAGCATATCATGTTGAAAAAGGAGGAAACATTGTTATCGCAAATCAGGGATTTATTACAGGCCGGCAGGACCGGGGAAGCGGCGACGCTGGCCGGGCTGCGGGAGACACGGGACATCCATGATGCGGCCGTCCATCTCCAGTGGGCGGAAATACTCGAAGAACTGGGTTTGATCGACGAGGTCGTCATGGAGCTGAATCTGGCCATCCGGGATGATCCGGAAAAAACGGATGCCCATGTCCGCCTGGCGGAAATATATCTCGATCAGGGTCAGCCCCTCCGGGCGGCGCGGGTTCGGGAGAGCCTGGTGCGCCGCTCACCATTGCAAGCGGAGCTTTACCGAGATTGGGGCGAGGCGCTGGAGGCGGCGGGCGAGTTTGAAAAGGCCCGGGCCGCATACAACGAGGGGCTGGAGAAAACCGGTGATCCCATACTGAAGGGCTTGCTCGGCGATCTTGATTTTCTCTCGAAGTCGGATGAATCCCCAGGCGGAGATGGGGAAACGCCGGATAACGTTGTCTCTAAACTTCTTCCCCAAACGCACCATCTCATTGCCTTTATGTCTCTCTTTGGCGGCCGGGAAGGCGTTTATGCCCGTCAATGGGTCAGCCCGACCGGCGAGTCAGGCTACACGCCCGTCGAGGAGCCGCTGACACCGAAAGTGGCGGAAAATCACCTGCTCGGCAACTTCACGATCGGGGTCTATCCTGTCCGTCTGGACAACACGGTGAATTTCATTGCCTTCGACATCGATATCGCCAAATTTGCCGTCAGGGAGACGATCACCAACAAGCGGCGTTGGGATGGCGTCATGGCACGAGCGCAGGAGACGGCCTGCAGGATAGTGGATCTCGGTGCGGCCTGGGAGGTGCCGGTGTATCTCGAGGACTCTGGATTCAAGGGGCGTCACGCCTGGGTCTTTCTGGAGGCGCCTGTCCCCGCCGGGGTGGCGAAGAAATTCGGAGAGCTGATTGTTGCCTCCCTGCTCCCCCTTCCCCGGGAGATCTCTACGGAGGTTTTCCCCCGTCAAGGCAGCGTGACCCGGGGCGGCTTGGGAAATCTCATCAAACTTCCCTTGGGGGTGCACCGCCGGACCGGCAGGCGATCATGCTTCATCATGCCGGACGGAACGGATTATCCGGACCAGCTCGAATTTCTTCTGAAGGTTCGTAAAGCGGGCCGCCGTTCAATCTATGCCTTTATCCAGCAGGCACATCACAGACAGACCACCTATTTCCATAGCGGCGGGGAGCTGCCGGGAAGGGCGCTTCCCGGTTTGCCTTCGGGTGTCGCTGACGGCGCCGCCCACGCCTCCCGCCTGCCCTATTCACCGACATTTACAGAAGAAGGAGGCGCCGGAGAGTTTCCGCCCTGGGAGGAGGAAAAAGGACCGGAGGATAGGACCGGTACGGGGGCAAGGCGGGGAAGGCCTACTCTTTCGTCGCAAATGGCCGGTATCCCCGAGGAGTATCGCCCGGAACAGGACCGCGAACTCCAAACGCTCCTGTCCCGCTGCGCCGTGATCAGGGCACTGGTGGAACAGGTACACCGGATTGGGCGCCTTTCCCACGAAGAGACACAGGTTCTTATCCATACCGTGGGGCATCTGGAGCATGGACCGGCGGCGGTGAACAATCTTTTTGAACGGGCTTGGCAAGCCGATCCGGCCCTGTTTCTCAAATCACGTCTCCGGGGCAATCCGATGAGCTGCCCGAAAATCCGGATCAGAATACCGGAAATCACGGCGGCGGTGGGTTGCAACTGTGTTTTCGATCTGGAGACAAATCTCTATCCGTCTCCTTTGTTACATGTGCGGGAGAGGGAGGTTGTCGCCGGTGCCGGAGGCCTTCGGCCTTTGCCTGCGGTGGCGGTGGATTCCCTGGAATTTCAAAATTTTCTTCAGGATTATCTCAAATTGCGCAAACAGTTGCGGGAGTCACAGAGTCTGCTGACCAGGTATGAGGAGAGATTGGCGGGATTCTTCGATGAAACGGGGGTGGAATCGGTGATAACCGCGCTGGGGGAGCTGCGACGAGACAGGAAAGCGGGGGAGAAACCGGTGTTTGTCCTGGAAATTTGAGGGTTATCTAAAAAGGGGGAAGGGTTTTGTCGGGGCGGATTTTTATACGATGGCGATCCTTTATGTAACGGAGCAGGGGGCGTCGCTGATGAAGCGGGGGAACCGCCTCGTAGTGGAAAAAATGGGGCGGCCGATCCGTTGGGTTCACAGTTTCCGCCTGGAACAGGTCGTCCTCATGGGGAGCGTCAGCCTGTCGCCGGGCGCCTTGTCCTTTCTGCTGGAAGAGGGTATCGACACGGTCTTCCTTTCCCTCTACGGCCGTTACCGGGGACGGCTGATCTCCCAGTTCGGCAAGAACATCGACCTGCGACGACTCCAATTCCGGCGTCTGGAAGATCCGGCCTTCCGCCTTGCCTCCGCCCGCAAATGTGTGTCTGGAAAAATCGTCAACTGCCGGACGCTGCTGCGGCGACACAATCAGGAATTGCAGCGGGAGGAGATAACCAAGGCGCTGCATCAAATGCGCCGGCTGTTGCGCCAGCTTGACGACTGTCCGGACGTAGAGAGTGTCATGGGTGTGGAAGGGGCGGGTGCAGCGGCCTACTTCGGGTGCTGGCCGCATCTGCTCCGGGTGGAGGATGTGACGTTCACCGGGCGCAACCGGCGCCCCCCCCGGGACCCGGTAAACGTCCTCCTGAGTCTCGGCTACACCCTCTTGGCCAACGCCATTCAGACCCAGGTCAACGTCGCCGGCCTGGATCCCTACGCGGGCTGCCTGCACAGTGTGGAATACGGACGCCCATCCCTGGTGCTGGATCTGATGGAGGAGTTCCGGCCGGTCCTGGTGGACGGTCTGGCACTGACCCTGATCAACAAACGGATCATCCGCCCCACCGATTTCTACCGTCCCGAAGAGCGAGAACCGGCGGCCTTCGATTTTGCCGAAACGGAGCCGTTGCGGGAAGAGTATCCCATTTATCTCACCCATGAAGGCATGCGAAAGTTCGTGTCCCATTTCGAGGGCCGTCTGAACCAGCGGACCCTGTATGTTCCCAGAGGACAACGCCTGACCTACCGGGAGATCTGTCTCGAGCAGGTCCGCCGTTGGGTACGGGGGCTTCGGGGTGAAGAGGACTACGCGGCCTTCACCACCCGCTGATCCTGTACAGGGATCAGATATTTATAATTGGCATTGTGGTTGGTGACCGTGATGCCGGAGGGCGAAGAGATGCAAAAATGTTGAAAAATGGAGCATGGAGAAGGCTGGGGAGGTTAATGGAGGGAGGGAGGGAGAGAATGTTTGTTGTCGTTTCTTACGACGTCGTGGCCGACAAGCGGCGGGCAAGGATCGCCAAGGCCCTGATTGGTTTTGGCCGGCGGGTCCAGAAGAGCGTTTTTGAATGCGAACTGGACGACCGCAACTACCTGAAGATGAAAGATGCCTTGGAAAAGTTGCTCGATCGGGAGGAGGACAGCATCCGTTATTACTTTCTGTGCGGGCGGTGCCAGGGCCACGTAGAGGTGAGCGGCCTCGGTTCCCTCCGGGAAGAGGAAGACCTGATCATCGTTTGATCGTCCGCCCGGAGGTGGACAATCCGCGCCTGGAGGACATGAACAAGCTGAATCAGGCCATTTACAATGCATGTTCCTATATCTCGGGAGACTTGATGAAGAAGGATTTTATCGTCTCCAAGACGGTCTTCATTCCCGCGGAATATAGAGACATTCCCCTGGATTTTATCCGGAAGTGCGGTTTTTACAGATGAGGAGTGGAAAAAGACGCCCTCGGTCCTCGTGCTGAGATCGACGGTCATGACCCCGTATCTGGCCCGGGAGGAGGAGGCCCGCGCCTATTTTGAAAGGCTGCGGGTAATTCTGACAAACATCATCTCAAAATATGAAAAAATCTGAGAAAGGGGTCAGATCTTTTGCTGTTTAATCTTTTCGGGTGCAATTCCCCGAAGCTTGCTGCGATATGAGGAATTTTTACCCGTGATACCTCGCAGCTTGCTGCAAGGAGGTTCATTCCCAAAAATGCCTGTCAGGATAACGATTCTTTTGTCGATATTGCCGTCTTCTCATTCCAATCGGCAAAAAAATACACATCCGCATCTTGAGGCCAAATCCTATTTCTTCCCGGCTTCTTTCCATGGGCAAGCTTCATCTGGGGCCCATGATGCCCATCGCGGGCGAAAAAATGCATCTCCGATCCAAGAGTATAATATCTGCCGGTCGGACTTACAATGCCGACCGGTGAATATCCCATGGAGATTTCTTCCGCTGAAAATGTCGCCTGCCTGATTTCCAGAGGAAGGGCGTCCGGACTGCGTTTGATGATGATGTTCGGATGGATGGCCTGAATTTTTTCCGCAGCAGGCCATCTGACCGGTGGAACTTTAGAAACAACAACAATGACTCGCTCTTGGATTATGCTATCGCCATTGACCACGGCGCAGGGAAAATACATCATCAGTCCCGTCCGGTCAACAACACCCCCGATATCAGCCAGGGCAGTAATTTGTTCATCCGTCAGGGTAAGGTCGCTGTTGTTCCATTTTTCAAAAAAAGTCAAATGGGTGGGGCGAACCCGGGCAACCCATGACGACTGTTCATGCATATACCAAATACATCCGCATTTCCCGCAGATATAGCGCCTGCCGGATTTAAGCATGCCGGCAGGCTGAAGCTCAGGATAAGATTTCAGCAACGTCTTATCGATGGCGTCTATCTGGCATGTACGGCAGCGGTGCCACCATTTTATCAATCCGGCGAATAAATTCATGATGCAAATCTAAAGTATTTTCCTCTGATTGACAACTTAAAATGCCATGCAAGATCATTGTATTGTGAGGAAGACCTGATCATCGTTTGATCGTCCGCCCGGCGGCGTTTCCGTGGCAGGCGCTTCAGGGGGTGGCGGAAGCCGTGATGAAGAATATCATGCCGCGCGATGAGAAAATTCTGTTTCATTTATGTGCGCTTCTTCAACATGATATCAAGGATGACGGGATCCATGCGGGACAGTCCCTCCCGTGAAAGTCTTCCCACATTGAGCATGGTCTTTTCCGGACTATGTTCGATGAAGCCATCCTGGGATTTGACCACGATGCCCTGAAGGGACAGGAGCGCGCTCTTCACGGCGGAGGTGGCAGCCTCTCCCAGCTTGAGGGCGCAACTCGTCTTGGCGCCGTCGCAAATGATCGTGGCAAAGGTCTCCAGATGATTCTTTATGGCGCCGCCGATCTGATCCGGACCGCCGCCGCGCAGATAGGCGATCCCTGCGGCCACGCCCGCCCCGCCGGCGATACCGCTTCCGCACAGGGCGCTGAGTCTTCCCGCCTGGGTCTTGATGGCACAGGTGATCAGGTAGCTCAAAGCCACGGCTCTGCATACAAGCCGACGGTCCCGGTTGCCGGTGAACTCGGCTACGGCCCATATGGGAATGCCGGATGTTATGCCCTGGTTTCCGCTGCCGGCAAGGGTCATCGCCGGGAGCATGGCGCCTCCCATTCGGGAGTCCACGCCCGCCGCCGTCATAACCCCCGCCCATGTGGCCATGTCCTTTGCGAGGAGTCCCTGTTGGATCAGGCAATTCTGCGCTGCGGCGACGCCCAGGCCGGGAACGTTGCTCATGCCGTATTCCACCAACCTGCGGTTCATCTCGATACCTTCCTGGAGGTAGGATAGGTCGGCGTCATCGAGGCCGTCCAACAGGGAAACCATTTTCTTCAGGGAAAGGGATACCAGCCACTCTTCCAGTTCGGAAATGTTTGCCTCCTGCCTGGCGGCGGTACTGAGGAGGGGATGATTGAGTTGCGGCTTGCCGTCGAAACTCAGGGAAGCGATATGGTCATGTTGGCCGGCGATGACGGCCTCGGCGCGATGACCTGAAGAACGTATGACGGTATGGACATACAAACCCGTTTGGCCCTTCGTCATGCCGGCGGTCACTTTGCCGTCGCGGACAAGACGCTTGGCCAGCGCCAACCCTTGCGGATCGGTACGAGCAAAGACTTGGAGCTTCAAGGCAGGGTCTCCGGCGACAGCCCCCATCGCCGCAGCGAGCGGGATGCCGCATTCGCCGCCGGAACCGGGGATAATGACCCCCATGGCGTTCTTGTAAATGTTTGGATCCGTTGTCACCTCGATGGCATCATAACTCTTTCCTCCTAAAAGAGAAGCCGCCGCTGCAGCAGACAAACCGACGGCCGCCGGTTCGGTGCACCCTAAACCGGGTTCCGTCTCCATATGTAAGAGGAGGCTGGCCTTGTTGTGCAAAATATCTTTTATCAAGAAGGAGCGAGGCGTCTTTTTCTTGCCCGGAAGCTCTTTGTCCCCGGCAAAGGAAATATCGGGCAGAGAAAAACGCATTGCCAAAGCGCCGGCACAGATGGCGGCAACACTTCCGGCCTTCAAGAAACAGCGACGATCTATTTTGTTATCCATAGGTTTCCTCCTCAGATGACGGCTTTGCGAAAAAAACCCTTTTTCTATCCTGCCTGCTGTGTCTTGCCTTCGACCAGGATAGCAAAACTAACCGGAAGGTGCACCACCAATGCCTCGGCCATTCTCCCGGCGCAAATCGAAAGCAAGGAAGCCGTGGAGGGATGTTCCCATAATAATTCAAATCAATTCGCTATATGTCAGCCATTTGAGATGGGGAAGAATTTGCGATAAGAGTGCGCGCGGATAACCGGTCTCAATGGCCTCCCTGTCCCAGAAGTTCCATTTCGCCAATATATCAAACAGTTTGTTGTCATCCTGCAGCATATGACCATCCTGACGATTATTTATGGAACATATATGAACATCACAATGGTCTCGTCAATGATTATTTACCCTGCCGATACCTTTCAAAATACTTCCGTTCGGAGGGGTTAACCGAGTTCTCCAAGGCGTCTTTGCCAGGCGTCGATAACCCTCGCTACAGCTTCCGGGGCGTAGTTGGAGATGACGTCGATGCGGAAGAGGGGTTTCCGGGGCAGGGCAGCGACGACCAGGGTGAACAGTCCCCCCGGGCAAAACACGGCAGGCAGGGAGGCATGAAAGTCGGTGACCTGCCGGCCGCCGGTGCCAAGGGAGAGCTTGGCCATACCGAACATCGTGACCTGATGGCGCCAGGGGATCGTGGGAATAATCCCGAGAAACCCGGCGATTTCCTGAAAATACGCCTGGGTTTCCCGGCTCCGTAGGGTCTGGGCCGTAAAGCGCCGGGCGTGTTGTGCCACCGAGGCCGGCAGGGAAAACCAATATTCCATCCCGCTGGTCAAATCGCCGATGGCCGGAGCGAAACGGGGGAATTGTCGCCGGCAGTCCCAGGGAACCCACCACCTGATCCCCGGTGGGGATGCGTCGGGATGGAGTTCCACGTATGCATCCCCGTAGGCGGCAACAGTCAGGGCATTGCAGACGGCGACAAAGGAAACTCCCCACTGACGGCCCCGTTTTTCGATCAGTTTCAAATAATAGGGGTCGAGGGTGACGGAATGAAGGGAGACAACCTCCCCGGGGGTGGTCAGAGGGCGATATGATGCCGTCTCCTCCGCCGGGAAGGAGGGGCGCCAGCGGGACCAATCCGGCAGCGTCTCGATCGGCGGCGTCACCTCCAGGGGGGCGAGGAGACGCTCCTGGACGGGCGCGCCGATCTCTATGGCCGCCAGGATCTCGAGAAGTTCCGTGAGGAAGATCAGGCCCGC
>JAGPFL010000059.1 GCA_018056545.1 Syntrophobacterales bacterium | reverse complement strand
GTGGCTCCATTACGGCGATCATATCCTGGCTCCATTGCGCCGATCACCCACCGGTCCCATTGCAGCGATCAGGAACTGGCCTCATTACGGCGATCACAGATTGGCTCTATAGCACCGATCAGTAACAATTTGGAAAAACCGACAATGTCCTGTTCGATCTTCAGAACGTTGGCGAGAGCGACAACGAGAACGAAAGCACGTCTCCTCTTTGCCCGACATACGGCATCAGATAGCTCTCTATTTGATGAAAATGTTGATTTAAGAATGTTCATTTATCTGTCGGAGTAGAATTATCACGATATATATATTTAACCCCTTTGTGTTTTTTCTCGCGTTTTTCATTGCCTTCCTTGTCATCCTCTGTTAGGATTTCTCCATAAATACAGGGAGATTGATCCTACCACGATGAAGTCCGTCAGAACCCAGTTGATCATCTTGATCTTTGCCGCCGTTCTGCCCGCCCTGGGCGTCATCGTCTATTCAAATTACGAACGCCAGCACCTGGACTTAGCGAAGGCCCAGGACAATGCCCTGATCATGTTGCAGGGTTTGGCCAATGATCATGAAAACGACGTGGAGGTCATACGCAGAATGCTCATGACCCTGGTCAAATTGCCGGCCTTGCAGAACCGGGACGCCGCCGCCTGCAAGCGGCTTTTTAAGGAACTGATCAAGGACAACGACCGGTATACGACCATCTACGCGGCGGATCGGGAGGGGGAGATTTTTGCCAACGCCCTGCCGTCGATAAAAATAAACATCAAACACAGGAAATATTTCCAGGACGCCGTGCGGACAAAGTCCTTTTCCGTGGGAGAATTTACCATCGGCCCGGTTTCCCGGCGGGCGGTGCTCCCCTTTGCCTACCCGCTGACGGACCCCGCGGGCCGGGTGCAGGGAATCGTCGCCGTCAGCCTCGATCTCGATAAATACGGCCGGTATTTTGCGTCCACATCGGCTCTACCCAAAGGCGCCACCCTCAACCTCCTGGACCGCAACTTCACCCGCCTCTACCGACACCCCGACAATGCAGAATATATGGGCCGCACCGACCTTCCCGCAATGGTGAAACACTTGTCCGCCGCGCCTCGAGAGGGGATTTTCACCGACACCGGCGTGGACGGCGTCAAACGTCTCTTCGCCTACAAAAAGTTCAACCTGCCCGGTGATTCCTCGCCTTATCTCTATATGCGCGTCGGCATCCCGGAAGCGCAGGCCCTCGCCATGACCAGAGAGATTTTCCTCCGCAATATGGGTATCCTCGCCGCCGCCTTGGGGGCGGCGATCTTGATCGCCTGGCTGTTGGGGGATGTCCTGATCGTCGAAAGAATCAAGCGGCTTGTGGACGCCTCCCAGCGGGTGGCTCAGGGCAACTTGTCGGCCCGCACCGGCCTTGGTTACATGGGAGGGGAATTAGGCCGGTTGGCAAGGTCTTTCGATGAGATGACCGCCGCCCTGGAGGCCAAGGAAAGGGAACGCCGGCAGGCGGAAGAGGAACTGCGTTTGAGCAGGGATCGTTACCAGGCCTTCGTCGATAACAGTTCCGAGGCCATCTGCCGTTTCGAGATCGAGGGGGAGCCCCTGGACCTCTCGCTCCCGCTGGGAAAGAAGATCGATCAACTTTACCACCAGGCCGTTATCGCAGAGTGCAACCGTACTTTTGCCGCCGACCACGGATACGACCGTTATGAGGAGCTGATCGGTTTCCGCATCGGTCAGATCTATCCCCGCCTTTCCAGAGGAAATGTCGCCCATCTCGTGCGTTTTTTCGAAAGCGGCTGTCGGCTGAGCGGGGTGGAGACCAAGTCCCTGGATAAAGACGGAAAGGTGAAGTATTTCCTGAGCAACATTTTCGGCCATGTGGAAGGCGGCCGGCTGGTGAGAATCTGGAGTTCCCGGCAGGACATCACCCGGATCAAGGAGGTGGAGAAGGCGCTGCGCAAGAGCGAAGAGGAGCTCACCAGGTTGATCGAAACCCTCGCCGTAGCCGTTTTCATCCACGTCAAGGGCAAATTTATCTATGTCAATCCGGCCTTTCTGCGGCTCTTCAAGGCGTCCCGTCCCGAGGAGGTCCTCGGCATGCGGGTCACGGATTTTACCCCCCCGGAACTCTTCGACACCATCAGGGAAAGAACGAGGATCCTGACCGAAGAGAATCGTCCCGTTCCACCCCTGGAGTTGACCTTGCGGTGTTTGGACGGCACCTTCGTCACCGTGGTTTCTTCGCCCATGCCGATGGTTTACAAGGAACAAGCCGCCATTTTGACGGCCCTTTACGACATCACCGAACGCAAACGCCAGGAAATAGAACTGCAGAAGGCCCACCTCCTGCTGCAAAACAATTACCGGGAGATCGCCGAGTTGCAGATCAAGTTGCAGGAGCAGGCCATCCGCGATCCGCTGACGGGTCTGTTCAACCGTCGTTATCTCGAAGAGAGCATCGACAGGGAAATGGCCAGGGCCGCCCGGGATAAATTCCCCATCGGCATGATCATGATCGACATCGACCATTTCAAACAGGTCAATGACCTTCACGGACACATGGCCGGCGATCTCATCCTTCAGGATTTGGCAAAACTACTTACGGGCGGCAGCCGGGCCGGGGACATCGCCTGCCGGTACGGCGGCGAGGAATTCCTGCTGATTTTACCGAAAGCGGCGAAGGAAACGACGGCGCTGCGGGCGGAGCAATGGCGGACCGATTTTGCGGCCTTGAAAACCGTCTACGGCGAACACGTCCTGCAAGCGACCATCTCCCTGGGGGTGGCGGCTTATCCTGAAGACGGCACCACGGCGGCGGAAATCATAAACGCCGCGGATCAGGCCATGTATCACGCAAAAAGGCTGGGTCGCAATCGGGTGGTCCGGGCGCCGTCCCGCACCTGACCCGCTCCCGGGGACGGTGGGAAGGCCGAAGGAATCACCTTGACGGCCCGGTCGACCTTCATTTGGAATCCATGATCCAGACCCCGTCCCAGCCTTCGGGAGGGGGGGTATTTTTCAACAGCTCGCAGCGGTCGATATACATGTGGCAGATTTTGTCGGCGGGATTGACGTCCAGGGCCTTCCGGAAAGATTGAACCGCCCGGTCCCACTGTTGCTGCCGGTATCTCTGCAACCCTTCCTGGAAATGATTCACCGTCTCCATGAGATTGGGAAAACTCTCGGCGGAGTGGTAATCCAGGACCTCGTAAACCCCCACCGGTTCCGTCTTCCCCTTCACCACCACGCTGTCCACCTGGCGGATCCGGTAGGTTCCCCGGAGGCGCTTATAGGTGTTTTCACTGATCAGGATGCTGGCGTGATAGCGCTTGCAGAGGCTCTCCAGGCGGGAGGCCAGATTGACGCCGTCGCCGATGAGGGTATAGTCCATGCGTTTCGGCGAACCGATGTTCCCCGAAACGATCACGTCGGTATTGAGTCCCAACCCCATTTTCACCGGCCGTTTCCCCTGGGCGATCCGTTCGCGGTTCCAGTTCTCCAGGGCGTTGATCATGGCGATGGCCGCCCGCAGCGCCCTGTCTTCATCGTCGTCATGGGGAATGGGGACGCCGAAGGCGGCCATGATGGCATCGCCGATGAACTTGTCCAGCATGCCCCCTTCCTTCTGGATGCACTCCACCATGATGGTGAAATATTCGTTCAACAGGGAAACCGTACCCTGGGCGCCCAGCTCTTCGGTAAGGGTGGTGAACTGGCGGATATCGGAAAAGAGGATCGTCGCCAGGGCGCTCTTGCCGCCCAGGATGTCCTCCCCCCCCTCGAGGAGTTGATCCGCCAGGCCCGGATCCATATATCGGGACATGGTCGATTTCACCCTTTTTTCCGCGCTGATGTCGTCGAGGATGATCATGACCCCCAGTCTCTTCTTCTCGACACTGGTGAGGGGCATGATCGTGACGTTGGCCGCCACCTTGTTCGCCCCGAATTGCAGCTCCGCATCCATGGCCAGCTCGGGCTTTCTCGTTTCCTCCACCCGGTGTACCTTCTCCACCACCCAGGCATTTTTTCCTGTGAAGAAGTCCGTGAAGGCATGATCCAGGATGTCCTCGGCGGCGATTTGCATGATGCGGAGCCCGGCGGCGTTGCAGGTCACGATCTTCCCCTCTTCGGTGAGGGTGATGACGCCGTTGGACATGCTCTCCAGCATGCTCTCGCTGTAATTTTTCATGTTCTGGATATCGTCGAAAAGCTTGGCGTTCTCCAGGGCGATGGAGACCTGGGCGGTAAAGGCCCGGAGGCGGGATTCATCATCTTTGGTAAACGGCCCTCCCCGCTTGTTGAGCACCTGGGTGACCCCGATGATCTTGCCGGATTTGTTCACCACGGGAACACAGAGGATGGACCGGGTGAAGAAGCCCGTCTTGCGGTCGAAGGCGGGATTGAAGCGCAGATCGGCATAGGCGTAAGGGATGTTTATCGTCTCCCCGGACTGGAAGACGGCGCCGGCGATGCCCAGGTGATTGGGCAGGCGGATTTCCATGGCCCCGAGGCCCTCCCCCACCTTGGAAAACAGTTCCTTTTTTTTCTCGTCGTTCAAAAAGAGGGTCGAGCGCTCCGCATTGAGCATCCTGGTGGCCTCGGACATCACCTTATGGAGCAGGCTGCCCAGGTCGATCTCCGCCGTGACATTGGAGACCAGATCAAAGAACTCCATTTCCTTGGCCCGGAATTTGCGCATCTTCTCCACGATCCCCATACTCTGGAGGGTGATGGCCGCCTGGGTGGTCATCGATTCGAGAAGGCGCATGTCCTCCCGCTTGAAGCGGCCCCGCTTCTTGTTGAGCATCTGGGCGGCGCCGATGATCTCGCCCTTCATCGTCCGGATGGGAACGCAGAGGATGCTCTTCGTCACATAACCGGTTTTCTCGTCCACAGACCGGTTGAAGCGGGGATCCGCATAGGCGTCATGGACGATCAGGCTCTCCCCGGTGGTGAATACATGTCCGGCGATGCCCGTATTGTTGATGATCCGGATTTCCCGCTGAAAATTCCCCTGGGCGACCCGGGAATACAGCTCCCCCGTCTCCGGGTCGTTGAGAAAGATCGTACCCCGGTCGGCACGGATCTCCCTGGTGGTTATTTCCACGAGCACGTTGAGCATCTCGTCGAGGGTCTCATAGGTGGCCATGGTCTGCACCACGTTGAGGAGCAGCTCCGCCTGGTGGAGTCGGACATCATCATTGAGAGCCTTATTTTTTTTCATAATCCTCCAGCTTCGCGCGCAGCGCGGAGATCATCTCCTGCAGTTGCTGCCTTTCCTCACGATGGGCGCGCTTTATCCCCTCTATCTCATCCTCGTAGCCGATTTTCTGTTTCTCCAACTCATGACGCATGGCATCCACCATGCTCCGCATCTGTTTGAGCTCGTCATGATACCCGGCGATCAGTTCCTGTTTTTCTCGATCGTGATCGACGGCCTTTTTCTCCAGGGCAAGGCGAAGGGCGTTGACCGTCTCCTTGAGCTGTCGGATGTCTTCGTGGGCACCGGCCACTGCCTTCTGGATATCTTCTTCCTTGCAGATACAGCTCTTTTCCAGCTCCTCCCGGAGGGCGGCGACCGTTTCCTTCAGAAAGCGGACTTCCATCTGTGCCTGGTGCAGTTCATCGGTGGACATATCATCTCCCGGACGGTAATCGTCTGATAGCGTCATGCCGGCGCCTGTTCCCCGATCGAGCAAGTGGGGAATCCCCTCACCGCTTGCCCGATCCTACGGACTACGCCTCATGTTGTCAAGATATCATCCCTCAGGGTCGTTTCTCAGGGATAACCCTGGGGATTGCGGGATTGCCACCGCCAGATGTCGGCGCACATCTCCTCTATCCCCCGGGCGGCCCGCCAGCTCAATTTCTCGGCCGCCAGGCCCGGATCGGCGTAACAGACGGCAACATCCCCGGGCCGGCGGCCCACGATTTCATAACGGACCTCCCGCCCCGAAGCCTTTTCGAAGGCCCGGATCATCTCCAGGACGCTGTAGCCACGACCGGTGCCGAGATTGTAGATCCCGAGCCGGGTGTCCCGGAGGGCCTCCAGAGCCTTCAGATGCCCCTGGGCGAGATCCACCACATGGATGTAGTCCCGGATCCCCGTGCCGTCGGGGGTGGGGTAGTCGTTCCCGAAGACGCGGAGCCGGGCAAGCTTGCCCACGGCGACCTGACTGACGTAGGGCATGAGATTGTTGGGAACACCGGTGGGGTCCTCGCCCATCAACCCGCTGGCGTGGGCCCCCACCGGGTTGAAATAGCGCAGGATGACGATCCGCCATTCGGGATCCGCCTGCCCCAGATCCCGGAGGATGTGTTCGATCATCAGTTTGGTCCGGCCATAGGGGTTGGTGGGGCATAGGGGAAAGTCCTCACGGATGGGAACCGACGCCGGATCGCCGTAAACCGTGGCGGAGGAGCTGAAAACGATTTTCTTGGGGCCATGGGAGGCCATGACCTCGCAGAGGGCAAGGGTTGAGACGATATTGTTTTCGTAGTAGTGCAGGGGCCGGTAAACGGATTCCCCCACGGCCTTCAATCCGGCGAAATGGATCACGGCGTCGCAGGGATGGGCGGCAAGCATTTCCGCCAGGGCGGTGCGGTCCCGGCAATCAACCCGGCAGAAAATCGGGCTGCGGCCGGTGACGGTCTTTATACGCTCCAGGACGCTGAGCTTGCTGTTGGCGAGGTTATCCGCCACGACGACGTCGTATCCCGCCGCCAGGAGTTCCACGCAGGTGTGACTGCCGATATAGCCGACACCGCCGGTGACCAGTATTCTCATTTTCCCTCCTTGGATCTTTATGCCCCGGACGGTTCCGCCCTATCCCGGGAAGCTTGATGTATATCACATTCGTCGTGAATTTAGGATGACTGTTTTTCCTCCCCGGACGGGACAGAAAACGAAGAGGGATCTTGACATCTCGACATGATGATATATCATTCTCTACACAAGAGGCCACGAAAGGAATGGGGTGGAAAAATGGGCTACATCAAGATAAAGTTCCGTAACGAACGGGGCAAGTTCGAACAGGAGATCCAGGATGTCCTGGACGATATGTTTCATATCACCGGTCCCGCCTTCACCATGTGCGAGCATATCTGGCGGCCCCATGCCGACATCTATGAGACCGCCGACGCCATTGTGGTGATCCTGGATCTGGCGGGAACCTCCCGGGAAGACATCCATCTGGAGGTAAGCCGAAAGAGCATCAAGATCTCCGGGAAACGGGATCAGAGCTACCTGCCGGGAACAACCCGCTACCACCTTGCGGAAATCTCCTACGGTTATTTCGAACGGCATCTGGCCCTCCATACCCCCGTGGATGCCGAAACGGTGCAGGCCACTTACGCCAACGGTCTGCTGGAAATCCGGCTGGAGAAAATCCCCCCGGATCGGGAAAAACGGATCCCCATCCGCGGACCGGAAAAGGACACGAACCATGACCAATGAAAAAACGACCTCCGATTTGAAGGTTATCCATATCCCCGACACCCTGCCGGTGTTGCCGCTGTTCAACATGCTCGTTTTCCCGAAGATGATGCTCCCCATGGAGGTCTTCGGGGATCAATCCCTCCAACTGGTGGACGAGGCCATGGCGAAGGACCGGATCATCGGTCTGCTCCTGGCGAGAAAATCCCCCCCGGAAACCACCTATCGGCCCGAGGATTTCTTCACCGTAGGCACCAGCGCCGTCATTCTCAAGATGGCCAAGACGGCGGAAAAAAAGGCCCAACTCCTGGTCCAAGGCGTGGAACGATTCCGGGTTCTGGAATTCATCCCCGACAAGCCTTACCTCCAGGCCCGCATCGAAACCCTTCCGGAGCAGGAAATCAAGGACATCGAAATCGAGGCCCTCATGGTGAATCTTGTCGGTCTCTTCGAGCGTATCGTCAAGCTGACGCCCTTCCTTCCCCAGGAATTCGGCTCCATGGCCAAGACCATCACCGATCCCGGCGTGCTGGCCGATCTGGTGGCCTCCATCATCAATGTCTCGGCGGAGGAAAAGCAGCAGATTCTCGAGACCATGGCGGTGAAGCAGCGTCTCCGGGAGGTGACGCGCCTCGTGAATCATCAGGTGGAAATCCTGGAGCTGGGCAACAAGATCCAGTCCCAGGTCAAGAACGACATGGACAAGAGCCAACGCGACTACTACCTCCGCCAGCAGTTGAGCGCCATCAAGAAGGAGCTGGGGGAAGAGGACGAAACCCGGGTGGAGATAGAGGAATACCGGGAAAAGCTCGCCAAGAAGGACCTCCCCGAGGAAGCGCGGAAAGAGGCGGACCGGGAATTACGGCGGCTGGAGCGGATGCATCCCTCTTCGGCGGAATATACCGTCGCCTCCACCTATCTGGACTGGGTGCTCTCCCTGCCCTGGCGGGAGGGTACCACGGACAACCTGGACATCAGAAAGGCCCGGAAGGTCCTCGACGACGATCACTACGGTCTGGACAAGCCCAAGAAGCGCATCATCGAATATCTGGCCGTCCGCAAGCT
Source organism: Syntrophobacterales bacterium (assembly GCA_018056545.1). Taxonomy (GTDB): domain Bacteria; phylum Desulfobacterota; class Syntrophia; order Syntrophales; family UBA8958; genus UBA8958. The sequence continues at coordinate 2,334 of JAGPFL010000059.1, read as the reverse complement.
CAAGCCCGACACGAAGGGACCGATCCTCTGTTTCGTCGGCCCCCCGGGGACGGGGAAGACCTCCCTGGGACAGTCCATCGCCCGGGCCCTGGGGCGGAAGTTCGTCCGCATCGCCCTGGGCGGCGTCCGGGACGAGGCGGAGATCCGGGGGCATCGTCGCACCTACATCGGCGCCCTGCCGGGGAGGATCATCCAGAGCATCCGCCGGTCGGAGTCGAACAATCCCGTCTTCATGCTCGACGAGATCGACAAACTGGGCAGCGATTTCCGGGGCGACCCCTCCTCGGCCCTCCTGGAGGTCCTGGATCCGGCCCAGAATTTTTCGTTCATGGATCATTACCTGGACATACCCTTCGATCTGTCCCACGTCATGTTCATCACTACGGCGAATATCCTGGACACCATCCCGCCGGCCCTCCGGGACCGCCTGGAGATCATCGAGCTGGTGAGCTACACCATGGAAGAAAAGCTCCACATCGCCGAAAGATACCTGCTGCCCCGACAGATCGGCGAAAACGGTTTGCAGCCGGAACAGATAGCCTTCACCCGCGGGGCGATCCGACACATCATCGGCAGTTATACCCGCGAGGCGGGGGTAAGAAATCTGGAGCGGGAAATAGCCGCCGTCTGCCGGGGGGTGGCCAGTCAGATAGCCGCCGGGGAAATGGAAAAGGCGAAAATCCGGCGGCAGGACATCCACCGCTACCTGGGCCCGGAACGTATCACCGGAGAAATCACCGCCCGAACGGCAAAACCCGGGGTTGTCATGGGCCTGGCCTGGACCCCGACGGGGGGCGACCTGCTGTTCATCGAGGCCACGGCCATGAAGGGGAAAAAGGGTCTTACCCTCACCGGCCAGTTGGGGGACGTCATGAAGGAATCCGCCTCGGCGGCCCTGAGCTTCATCCGGGCCAATGCCGAACACCTGGGCATCGCCCGGGATTTCTTTGAGGATGTGGACATCCATATCCATGTGCCCTCCGGGGCCATTCCCAAGGACGGCCCGTCGGCGGGGGTGACGATTCTCACCGCCCTCACCTCCCTGCTGACGGACAAAAGGGTGAAAAAGGATCTGGCCATGACCGGGGAAATCACCCTCCGGGGTCTGGTGCTGCCCGTGGGGGGCATCAAGGAGAAAGTCCTGGCCGCTTACCGCGCCGGTGTCCGCACCATCATCCTTCCCAAATGGAACCGGAAGGATCTGGAGGATATCCCGCCCAAGATCAGAAAGGACATTACCTTTCACCTCGTGGACGATATGCTGGACGTCCTGAAAATCGCCCTGGAAAAATAATTTCCCCATCTTTTCTCTTGACACCGTAGGTTTGTTTATGCTACTAACCGGTTAGTTAAACTAAACAGGCGGTTGCATGCACATGGACAAAGAGACTCCCCCGATCGAACGCATCTTAGCGGCCGCGACGGAAATCTTTGCCGAGGCGGGTTTCAACGGCGCCCGGATGGATGAAATCGCCCGGCGGGCCCAGGTCAACAAGGCCATGATCTACTACCATATCGGTACCAAGGAGGCCCTCTATGCCACGGTCCTCCACAACGCCATCGGGCATGTCGCCGATGCCATATCCGTCCGGATCGAGGCCGGAGCCTCACCGGAGGACAAGCTTCGCGCCTACATTCAAGGTTTTGCCGGCGCAGTGGAGGGGAATCCCCGCATGGGCCCCATCCTCCTGCGGGAGGTCGCCTCCGGCGGTCAAAATCTCCCGGAACTGGTCGTCCGGGATTTCGGACGCATCGTCGGTATCGTGACCGCCATTCTGGAGGAGGGAAAGGCAAGAGGAGTCTTCAAACCGGTAACCCCTTTCCTCCTCCATATGATGGTGGCCGGCGCCCTGGTTCTCTACAGGGCCAGCGGTCCCATCCGTGCCACGAAGGAAAACATCCCCGAAGCGATCAAAGTTCTCGACGTCAACATCACCGCCCGGGTGGTGGAGGAGATCACCGATTTGATCGTCCAGGGGATAAAGAACATCGACACCGCCTCCGGCAGTAAGACGCGACCATAACCCGCACACCGCGGGCCGACCTGCCGGAACACCAGTTCATCTACCGTGAGGTATCGAACCATGAGGATGCCACATACCAATCGGACCCGACGAAGGGGAAAAGCCGTCGCCGAACGCCGCCGCAGCGGTTTCCTGCCTGATCCTGCCTTTTTTTCCCGAATATCCCGTCGGCGCCTGGCCATCGGAATTTGGATTTTAACGATTGTCTTTCTTGTTATCGGTGGGGTGACACCGGAGGCCGGGGCACAAGCAGCCGTCGGAAAGGAAACGGGAACCGCAACCTTCCGGACGGGCGCCCCCACGATGACCC
>JAGPFL010000058.1 GCA_018056545.1 Syntrophobacterales bacterium | reverse complement strand
CCCCACACCTTTACGCCTTCTCTGATGACCAGACCCACCTCATGTTGGATGTTGTTCTGACGGTATGTCTCCGCGACATCCCGGACCAAGGCGCTCAGATCGACCATCTCGTATCTGAACTCCGATCTTATCACCCTTGACAGCTTCAGCAGGTCGTCGATCAGCCGGGCCATTTGTTGGGAGGCGTGGCGTACCCGCTCCAAATAATCCTTACCCCGGTCGTCCAGCTTCGTTTGATAATCCTCCAGAAGTATCTCGCAGAAACCGTCGATTGTACGCAGCGGTGCCCGTAGATCGTGGGAAACGGAATAACTGAAGGACTCCAACTCCCTGTTGATTGCCTCCAGTTGGGCCGTTCTTTCCCGTACCCGCCGTTCCAGATCTGCATTGAGTTTCCTCACTTCCTCTTCCGCCCGCCGGCGCTCGGTGATGTCGATGGAAATCCCCTGGTAATGAGTGACGGCACCGTCAGGTCCACGCCGGATCCATGTCCGGTCGTCAATCCAGCGGATCTCCCCGGACTTTGTTAACATGCGGTATTCCTGAGAGAATTCGGTTCTCCCTTCCCGGGTATATTGGGTAACCTCCTCACCCACCCGGATAATATCATCGGGATGGACGATGGAGGCAAAGGCTATCCTGCCGCTGGTAAAGTCGTCGGGGGTGTAGCCATAGACCTCAAGATTATCGGAAACGTATTCCACCGGCCATCCCTCCGTGGCTCTCCACAACCAGACAACCGCCGGACTGTGGTTCACGATAAATTCCAGTTCCTGTCTTCGCGCATGCGCCACCCGCAGCGCTTCCTCCGATCTTTTGCGATCGGTGATATCGCGGTTACTGCTGCGACGGCCCAGATACTCACCCGCAATACTATATACATTCTGACATACATGATCGATCCAAACCTCTCTATGGTCACGGGTATGGATGCGAAACTCCATCCGGCACTCCTCGGAACGGGCATTCAAAACCTCTTGAAAATGATCGTTCAAAAGCCCTTTGTCGTCCTGATGACAGATATTGATCACCAGTTTCGGGTCTTGCTGGAATTCGTCCGCTCGATATCCGGTGATGCGCTCACAGGAAGGGGATACGTAGATATATTGTCCATCAGGTCCGATCCATTCTTCCCAGTCATATGTATAATTGGCTATGGTGCGATATTTCTCTTCCGTCTTCTGTATTTCCTCCTGCACCTGCCTGCTTTCGGTGATATCCCGGGCTATGGAAATATTGCCGACCACCTTGCCGTTGCGGATCAGGGGTGAAATGTTGACCTCTCCGTATTTTATCGTCCCGTCCTTGGCGATAAACCGATATATGGATGGGGGGATTTTTTGACCGTTGAGGATGCTTTTCATGTCGGCCACGGCCTGCTCATAGGATTCCGGCACGAGTAGATGACCGAAATCGGAAATGGGGCGGCCGACGAATTCTTCCGGCTTGTATCCCAGTATCCTCTCCACGCTCGGAGAGACGTTCAGCACTTTGAGATCCTTATCGACGCTGTAAATGACATCCGTTACATTCTCGAAGCTAAGTCGATACGTCTCTTCCTTCTCCCTCAGTTTCCGGTTGGCATCTTCCAACTCCAGCATCTTCTTTTCCAGCTTCTTGAACAGGGCCTCGTTATGTTGCCGGAAGAACTCCATGTCCTCACCGAGAGGCTTTGCAGCTGTTTGCCGGGCAGCGTAGTCTTCGGCCAAGACCTCTTTAATCGCCATCATGAAATCATCCGGGTCCTGGGGTTTGACGAGGAAGCGGTCTGCACCGAGGCTTAAAGCGAATTCTTCGTCCTTCTTCTCCGTATAGGTGGCGGTGTAGAAAACAAAAGGGATATGCTTCAGTCTTTCCTCCTCCTTCCAGCGCCGGCATAGTTCGTAGCCGTCCATCACCGGCATCAGAATATCCGTGATAATCAGGTTCGGGGGGTGGACGAGGGCCTTCTCCAGGGCGTCCCTGCCGTTCCCGGCGGCAATCACCTCATGCTGGTACCCTTTCAGCAGGCATTCCAGCATGTAAAGATTGTTGGGGTTGTCGTCAACTATCAAGATACGCTTTTTCATCGTCCTGCACCTTCCAATCTTGCGGATAAGATTGTTCGTGTCTTTCCTGACAGTTTATATACTACTGCGGTGAACTGCAGAAAGGATCGGATCGACATGGCTCAGCCCGAATTATGACCGTTGAGATAGGGATAGGGTCTCTGTGCGCAATCCGGGCAGAGGCTGTGACTGAATTCCGCATTCGAGCGTTCTTTTATGAAAGATTCGATCTGGTTCCAGTATCCCTTTTCGTGGCGTATCTTTTTACAGGCGTCACAAATGGGGAGTAAGCCGCTTAGCGTCTTGACCCCCGACAGGAAGGTCCAAGTTGCTTGCGCAGACCGTTTGCCTAAAGAAGACGGCCTATCCTTTATGTTTACTTGTGCTTGCCTCCGGCTTATTAGAAGCCGGCTGTTCCTTCGAAGACAACCTTATCCCCTTTCGTGTAGGTGCACTTTCCATGATGCTCCCAGAACGTCTCGTAGGCATTACTATAACGGGCCCCGGACGCGGAAATGGCTAAAGGCAGTTTGATCACTTGCTTGTCCGGCAGAGTGACCTGAACCTCGTTGGTATTATGATCAAAGGAGGCAGTCAGGATGGCGCGACTTTCCGACACATAATTGACTGTGGTCACCGGTTTTTTCTCCCGTGACGAGTTCACGTCAACCGTTATCTCGAATGTCTTCACAGGAGGTGCCTCTTTTTCCCATGTTCTACGATAAGCGAGAATTATCCTGGTATATCCACGACTGCGCGCCGTGAATCTGAAGGTATATCTCCCTCCCGCGCCGATTAGATCCGAATCTCTTACATACTCCGGTTCCAATCCCGGTTCCAGTATGTTAACGCTGATGGCGGCCAGTTCCCATGTGTAACCTGTTGTTGGATTGCCGGACAGCCTCACCGCAACCTGATCTCCCGGCTGTAACTTAAGAACCGCGCCGTTATCCTTCTCCGTCAATTCAATGGTCGCCGCGTAAGCAGGAAAAGAGACGAGTAAAAATAGGGCAATTATTCCCGACAGAAATCTCATACCAAAGCTCCGGCAATCGTTATTCTCAATTTACGTAGAATTATTAATCTTTCGATATAGAAAAAGTAGCAGCATTATATCGCTTCTAATTGGAATAAAGGTTTTGCCACCAATAGATATCGATCCCCCAAGGCAACTCCCCGTATGTTATTGTATCAGACATTGTTAAATGTGAAAACCAGATTCATGCTTTATGTCGAAAACAGCAAATCAGCAGCGGCGCTTGTATGTCGCTGTGAATTTTCGGCGTACCGCCTTATCCGGAACTTCCGGCACAGAGGGCAGCACGAATGTTCACACGATGAGATGGTCCTTCTTTTCAGCGGCGACAGATTCCCCCTAAGGCGGGGGTAGTTGTCTATGAGGCGCAGATATTCAGGGATGCGTCTTATGTTGCGGGAGGGAGCAGTGAGAAGCCTGAATGCCCAGGACACACCAGATAGGTGTTCGATTTGGTTTGTTTATTTGCCGTTTCCTTCTCCCTTGCATAGTCACCCTCTTGATCGGTGACGACCAAGCAACCAGAAAGAACAGAGGAATCAAAAAAATACCACCTGTAAGTCGAGGGCGCCGCCGGCGGCTTTAGAAAATAAATCAGCCGTAAGAACCGGTGAAGTTCTTACGGCTGATATGAATTGGCTCCTCAGCACGGACTCGAACCATGGACCCGCTGGTTAACAGCCAGCTGCTCTACCGACTGAGCTACTGAGGAACGTATCGGCTCATAAAAACGAGACCGCCTTTTAATGCAAGGCGGTCTTCTTGTCAATATTTTTTTGCTTCAGCGCTTAGCGGCAGCTCACGCAGGTCATCAACTGGCCCACCGGCACCCCTGTGGTCCTGCTGATGTACTCGAGTTGTTCCACCGGCGCAAAATACCTGCCGCAGACATTGCAGGCGGCCATATTGAAGACCTTGTCCCAGATGATCCGTTTGCCGTCCACGGCTTCCATGCGGACAAAACCGGTGGGACAAACATAGGAGCAGGATCCGCAACCGATACAGGCGGCAGGGTTGAAGTCGATTTTCGGTTCCGCGATATCACGAGCCAGGCCGCGGTCCTTGAAGGTGAGGGCGTTAACCCCGACGACCTCGTGGCAGGTCCGGGTACACAAGCCGCAGAGGATGCAATCATGGTCGTCTGCCTCCCCTTCCTGGACGTTCACGCCCAAGGCGGCCGCTATTTCCCTGACCGCGGCCGTCCGGGGGTAACGGAAATACAGCAGTTCCGCCGCAAGTTTACGGCTTTCCCGGATTTTATCCGTATCCGTCCGCACCTCCAGGCCCTCCGTCGCCTCCGTCTGGCAGGATGCCGCCAACTGCCATTTTCCTTTGACCTTGATCTCTACCGTACAAAGCCGGCAGGCACCGAAAGAACTCAGCTCTTTGTGATAACAGAGGGTGGGGATCTCGATTTTCAGTTTTCTCGCTTCCTCCAACACCGTAGCGCCGTTCTTAGCCTGTATTTCCTGCCCATTGATGATCATCTTCGCCATGATTCTTCCTCTATCTTTATGCTTGAAATTGTTCTCTATTTTCTATTCATTGCCACACCATCAGGCGGTAGCACCTCAGACAGCGTTGGGCCTCCTTCATGGCGGCGCCGGCGGTGAAGCCGCCTTCGACCTCGGCAAACCCCCGGAGACGGTCGGGAATATCCATATACTTGACGGTCTCCGCCTTTGCGGGAGGGATATAGCCTATGTCCCGTTGTTCAGCGACGTCGATGTCGGCAAAGGAAAGTTCATCGACAAAGTCCTTGCCCCGGAGATAGGCGTCAATGCTTTTGGCCGCTTTGTTTCCTGCATTCAGGGCCTCGATGAGGGTGGCAGGCCCGCTGACGCAGTCGCCGCCGGCAAAGATCTTCGCCACGGCGGTGGCGCCTGTGGCATCCGCCTTGATGGTTCCCCAGGCGGTAGTCAGCAATCCCTTGTCCTTGGCGGACAGCAGACTCAGGTCAGGTTTTTGACCCGTGGCGGCGATGACCATATCCGTCTTCAAAGTGAATTCGGAACCCGGCACCGGAATCGGCCGCTTGCGGCCGCTTTCATCCGGTTCGCCGAGCTTCATTTTCACACACTCGATCGCCGTCACCTTTCCCGCCTTGCGGACGATGCCGACGGGAGCGGTAAGATAGGTTATTTTCACGCCTTCATGGAGCGCCTCTTCGATCTCTTCCTTGGAGCCGGGCATCTCCGCCCGGGAGCGGCGGTAAACGATCTCGACACTCTTGAAGCCGAGGCGGACGCAATTGCGGGCACAGTCCAGTGCTACGTTGCCGCCGCCGATGATCACGACTTTGTTCACCGGCACCGCTTTTTTCCCGAGGCTGAGGCCCCGCAGAAATTCGGCCCCCTGGACGACGTCATCGGAGACGATCTCCTCGCCTTTGCAACCGATCTTGGTCCCCACATGGGCACCCACGGCCGCAAATACCGCCGCATAGCCCTGCTGCTGAAAATCGGCGGCCTTCAGGGAATCAACCTTGGCGTTATAACGTATTTCCACGCCCATCCTCTTGATGAGATCTATTTCATGGTTCAAGATGTCCTTGGGCAGACGATAATCCGGTATGCCCACCGCCGCCATGCCTCCGCCTTTGGGGAGGGCCTCGAAGATCGTTACGCCATAACCCATGCGCCGCAGATGATAGGCTGCGGCCAGACCGGCAGGACCGGCGCCGATGACGGCCACCTTCTCCTTCTTCTCTTCCCGGGGGGACGGCAGGGCATGTCCTTCCTGGAGCTCCGCGTCCGCCGCCGCCCGCTTCAGGAGCCTGATCGCCAGAGGGCCGTCCATGTCCTTGCGGACACAGGCGCTTTCACAGGGATGGGTGCAGGCGCGACCGATGACGCCGGGAAGGATGCAGCGCTCTCTGACAAGGTCCAGAGACTCTTTGAATTTATTGTTACGGATCAGCTCGATGTAGCCGGGAATGTCCAGCGTGGCCGGGCAGGCCTTCATGCAGGGTGCCGACACGGCGCAACGGTATCCTTCTCCGGAGGCCTTTCTTTCCCCTTTTGCGGCACCCAGAAAATCGTTCTTGAAATATTTGATGGCATCCAAAACCGGTGTCAGGGCGGTGGCGCGTCCGAAATTGCACTTGCTGTTGGCCATGACACCTTTGACGATGCCTTCGATCTCGCCCAACTCTTTCGCGGAACCGGTGCCCGCGGACAACCCCTGGAGGATTTCCCGGACCCGGTCGATGCCGATCATACAGACCGAGCATTCGCCGCAGGAGAGCTTCCTTGCCTCTGCGAGGTAGGCCAAGGTGAGGGCAACCACGTCCACCTTCGGATCAAAGACCACCAGGCCGTTCCATCCCATGAGGGCGCCGTAGCTCTGGCCGTCCAATGCCGCCGGATATGCCCCCTCCGCAGGTTTCTGACCCTTTCCGGCCCCTTTTGCCGGGGTTCTGTTATCGATGATCTTCCCGTTCCAACTGCTAAATGCCACTTTATTCATGCTTCCGTCACCTTTATCTTGATTTCATGAACTGTGAATGATGCCTTTCCCGTCCCGGGACTCTCAGCTCCAAGGAACCGATGTCTCCACCTTATGCATCAGCTTCCGGAATTCCTTGTCCACCAGGGCCTGGACCTTGGCGATATCCGCCGCGTCCAGATGGCGGAACCGCCCCTGAAGTTTGAGATAATCCTCCATGGGCCGCCGCTTCTCCGGCAGGGCCACGGTAAGGCGGTATTTTCCGTTCTCCACCTCGTAGAGAGGGAAGAAACCCGTTTCCACCGCCATGCGCCCCAGTTTGATCGTTTCGTTGGAGGCACCCCGCCAGCCCGTGGGGCACACGGAAAAGATGTGGATATAGGCCGGACCCCTGATGTTTCTCGCTTTTTCCACCTTATTCATCAGATCGAGGGGATAACTGGGACAGGCGGTGGCTACATAGGGAACGTTATGGGCCACCATGATCTCCGGCACGTTTTTCTTCCCCGTCCGCTGCCCCTTGATGGCCTTACCGGCCGGGGAGGTGGTGGTGGCCGCCATGAAGGGCGTGGCGCTTGAGCGCTGGATGCCCGTATTCATATAGGCCTCGTTGTCCAGACAGAAAAAGATCATGTCGTGACCCCGCTCCATGGCCCCGGACAGGGCCTGAAGACCGATGTCCACCGTGCCGCCGTCACCGGCGATGGCTACGGACTTCACATACCGGTCGGCGATCTTGCCCTTCCGGCGCAGGGCCTTAAGACCCGCTTCCACCCCGGAGCCCACCGCCGCCGCATTTTCGAAGGCGACATGAATGTAAGGCAGGTTCCAGGCGGTATGGGGATAGGCGGAGGAAATGATCTCCATGCAACCCGTAGCGTTGGAAACCACCGTATCCTCGCCCAGGGCCTTGAGGAGAAGCCGCAGGGCCAGTACCTCGCCGCATCCCTGGCAGGCGCGGTGTCCGGGGCTGAAGAACTCCCTCTTTTCGATCAGTTTTGGTGCATATATTTCAAAATTCTCTACGGTGTTCATCATTCCCTCACCCCATAATATTCATAGGTATCGTCTTTCTTTTTGGCCGCCCGCTCCACCATGGCGATGAAGTCCTCCACCTTCACGTCTCGGCCGCCGAGCCCCATGATGAAATCCACTATCCGGGGCCGCCCCTGGTCATGGTAAAGCAGGGATTTGATCTCCGTCCCCACCGGACCGCCGGCCCCGCCGAAGGAGATGGCCCGGTCCATGACGATCAGGGTCTTGCAGCCCTTGATTGCCGCCCGTAGTTCCTCCAGGGGGAAGGGACGCCAGAGTCTTATCTTCACCAGGCCGACGGACCGACCCGCCTTGCGGAGTTCATCTACGGCTACGGAGGCCGTCTCGCCCATGGAACCCATGGTCAGAATCAGGGTTTCCGCCCCTTTGTTCTTATAGGTTTCCACCGGCTTGTACTGCCTGCCGAACATCTTGCCCCATTCGTTCCAGATCTTGACGATGGTCTTCTTGGAATTGATCAGGGCCATATCTTTCGCCTTCATCGTTTCCGCATAGATCTCCGGCATGTTGAAGCAGCCCATGGAGAGCGGCTTGTCCGGATGGAGGGTGGCGAAGGGAACCCGGTCGGGCAGAAAGGCGTTTACCTCCTCCTGGGAGGGAAACTCCAGGGGCTCGATCATGTGGGTCAATTGGAAGCCGTCCATGTTGAGGACCGTGGGGAGCATTATGTCGGGATGTTCGGCGATCTTGAAGGACTGAATGGTCATGTCGATGACCTCCTGGCCGTTTTCCGCATGCATGACGATCCAGCCGCTGTCCCGCTGGGGCATGATGTCCGTATGATCGTTCCAAATATTCAGGGGACCGGAAACGGCTCGGTTCGCATTGCCCATGACGACCGGCAGGCGCATGGCCGAGACAATGGGCAGGATCTCGTGCATGAGCATCAGTCCCTGGGAACTGGTGGCCGTGTAGACCCGGGCGCCCGTGGCCGAGGCGCCGGCGCAGGCGCTGATGGAGGAGTGCTCCGATTCCACGGTGATGAACTCGGCGTCGATCCGCCCGTCATGGACGATGTCCGAAAGATGTTCGGCGATGTGTGATTGAGGGGTGATGGGATAGACGGCGGCCACATCGATGTTGCAGAGGCCCACGGCCTCCGCCGCCGCGATTCCGACTTCCATGCCGATGCGTTTACCCATGCTCACACCTCCTCTTCCACCATGACGATGGCCTGGGGCCAGCATTCATGGGCGCAGATGCCGCAGCCCTTGCAATAGTCCAGGTCCGCCGCAAAGAATCCCTCTGCCGTTTCGGAAATGCACGCCTCGGGGCAGAATACATAACAGATGCCGCATTTGATGCACTTTTTGTTGTCCCAAATGGGCCTTTGGGCGCGCCAGCTTCCCGTCTTGTAAGTACTGGCGTTGCCCGGTTCGAACACCATACAACCGGGGGTGACTTCATGCCATGCTTCCGGCCACTTCTTCTGTTTCATGGAAACACCTCGATTATCTTTTTACTTAGCCAGTTTAACGTCTTCAAAAGCCCTCTTCAGGGCGTTTTTGTTCTTGTAGGCGATCTTGCCGAATCGCTCTTCGATGGGTTCATTGAGGGATTCGAGCTTCAGAACCTTGGTTGCCTTCATCACCGCCCCCAGCATGGTGGTGTTGGCGATGGGGACACCGAGTTCCTCCCGGGCGATGTGCGTGGCATCCACGGTGGCCAGTTTTCCCTTGTATTTGAGCTGTTCCCTGATGACGGGCGCCGACTTCGACGTATTGATAATTAGCAATCCGTCGGGCTTCAGTCCGTCGGTCACGTTTACAAGACCCACCAGCGAAGGATCGAGAACGACGACCACATCGGGGTTGTAAATACCGGAACGGATCTTGATGGGCTTTTCCGAAACGCGATTATAAGCCATCACCGGCGCTCCCCGACGCTCCGGGCCAAACGCCGGGAAACCCTGGGCATATTTTCCTTCCTCGATCGCCGCCAGCGCCAGCAGTTCGACGGACGTGACCGCGCCCTGGCCTCCCCTTCCATGCCACCTAATTTCAATCATGTTCCTCTATCTCCCGTGTTTTCTTCCTTGGATTTTCTGCGGATAAGACAAAAACGTAGCCTTCCGTACTAAAATTGGTCCATGGTGTCAATGTTAATTTGAACATCCGGGAAAAAATATTGACAACCGCCGGGGTCTCCTCTATTAGATAGCCGTCTCCAAACCAGACCGAGGAAAACATGACGGAAGCCGATCAAATCATCCAAGCAGCGGTCGCCGGGGGAGCGAAATCCCTGAGCGAAAACGATTCGAAGCGATTCCTCTCCCTTTTCGGGATTCCTGTCTCCCACGACATCTTGACCGTTGACGGGGAAAGCGCCGCGGCGGCGGCGGACAGTATCGGCTACCCCGTGGCCCTCAAGGTCGTAGGAGCCCGTTTGACCCACAAGACGGAGGTCGGTGGGGTGGTGCTCCATGTAAAGACCGGAGAGGAAATTCGCACGGAAGCCGACCGGCTCCTGAAGATCCCCGGCTGTGAGGGGCTCCTGGTGGCGGAAATGGTGGGCGGGGTCCGGGAACTGGTCTGCGGCCTGACCCGCGATCCCAGTTTCGGACCGGCCGTCATGTTCGGCCTGGGCGGGATCCTCACGGAGATTCTCAAAGATACCGTCTTCCGGATCGCCCCCCTGGCTGAAACCGACGCCCTGGCCATGATGTCCGAAATCAGGGCCGGCAAGATTCTCGACGCCTTTCGCGGAGAAGCCGCCGCCGACCGTCGGGCGCTGGCACAGATTCTCATCGCTTTGGGCCGGATCGGTCTGGAATACGAAAGAGTGGCGGAGATCGACATCAACCCCCTGAAGATACTTCCCGACGGTCGTCCGGTCGCCGTGGACGCCTTGGTAGTGCTAAAATAACGTGAGAATGGCCTCCGCCATGAGGCGATAACCGGCTTCCGTGGGATGGACCAGATCGTACTGGACCAGGGTGCCGTAATCGACCCCTTCCTCTATCCGCTCCCGCCAGTATTCATGAACCTTAGCCACGGGTAGCCGGAATTCCTCCCCCAGGGCCGTCAACTGATCGTAAAACTCCCCGATGATCCCCGCATCGGCATTGTCGCCGATATAACTTGAGGTCACCAGGACGATATCGGCGTCGCCGTCGGCCTGCACTTCCTCGATTATTTCCCGGATCGTATTCCGGAACTGCCGGGAGGTGTAGCCTAAAAAGGCGTCGTTGATGGCATACTGGATGAAAACGCAGTCGGGATTGTATTCGAGGATATCGTAACGGAGGCGATACAGACCGTTGTCCGCCGTATCGCCGGGGATCCCCTTGCGGATGATGGTCAGGGGGGCCTGGGGATAAC
>JAGPFL010000130.1 GCA_018056545.1 Syntrophobacterales bacterium | reverse complement strand
CGTCTGGAGCATCTTCTCGATGATGAAGATCCTGCCCTCTCGGGCCTGTTGCAGCGCCCGTCGCAGAATGTCCGCCGTCAGGTTGTCGATCTTGATGTCCATCTGCACGGCGGTGACGCCGTTTTTCGTGCCGCACACCTTGAAGTCCATATCCCCGGCGTGGTCTTCGTCGCCCAGGATATCGGAAAGGACCGCCACCTCGTCCCCTTCCTGGAGAAGGCCCATGGCGATACCGCCCACCACGGCCTTGATGGGCACACCGCCGTCCATGAGGGCCAGACAGCCGCCGCAAACCGTGGCCATGGAGGACGAACCGTTGGAGGAAAGAATCTCCGACACGATCCGGATCGTATAGGGAAAGTTCTCCTGGGCCGGCAGGATGGGTGCCAGGGCCCGCCGCGCCAGATTGCCGTGGCCGATCTCCCGCCGCCCGGGGCTGCCGATCCGCTTCGCCTCACCCACCGAGTAAGGGGGGAAATTATAGTGGAGGATGAAGGAACGCATCTCCTCGCCGCCGATGAAGTCGAGTCGCTGTTCATCGGAGGAGGTTCCCAGGGTGAGGACGGCCAGGGCCTGGGTTTCCCCCCGGTTGAAGAGGGCCGAACCGTGGGCCCGGGGCAGCAGCCCCACCTCGATGGAAATCGGGCGGATTTCGGTGAAGGAACGCCCGTCGATGCGCCGCTTTTCCCGAAGGATCTTTTCCCGGAGGATCTTCCGGTCCGTGCTTTCAAACAGTTTGTCCACCACCGGAATCAGGGCGGCTTCCTCGCCGGCGCACACCTTCCGGGCCTGTTCCCGGAGGGCATCGATCTTGGCGTATCTTTCCAGTTTCCGCGGAGTCCGGTAGGCATCCTGGAGTCCCGCCGTCACCGTATCGACCACCAGTTTTTCCAGGTTCTCGTCCACGGCGACCTCCGCCAGGGGGCGCTTCGCCTTGCCGATTTTCAGACGCATCCGGTCCTGCAACTCGATCATGGGACGCAGGGCCTCCAGACCGGTGTTGATGGCGGCCACCAGGTCATCCTCGGCCACCTCGTTTGCCTCCCCTTCCAGCATGACCAGATTCACGTCAAAGTCCCGTCCCTGGGCACCGGGAACGATCTTTCTTCCCGTGAGAAAGATGTTCAGATCGCTTTCCTGAAGCTCCTCCGCCGAGGGATTGCAGATCAGCCTGCCGTCCACCCTCCCGACGCGGACCCCGGCGATGGGTCCCTTGAAGGGCACATCGGAGATCTCCAGGGCCGCCGAGGCGGCAATCATGGCGGCCACTCCCGAATCGTTCTCGCTGTCCACGGAAAGGACCGTGGCGACGATCTGGGTCTCGAAAAAATATCCCTTGGGAATGAGCGGACGGATAGACCGGTCGATCATGCGCGAGGTGAGGATCTCCCGCTCGTTGGGACGCCCTTCCCTCTTGAAGAAACCACCGGGGATCTTGCCGGCGGCATAAGTCATTTCCTGATAATCAACGGTCAGGGGAAGAAAATCCAGCCCCTCGCGCCCTGTTTTTAGGGATACCACCGTCACCAGCACCACCGTATCCCCGTAGGTCGCCAATACGGCCCCATCGGCCTGTTCGGCCATGTAATGGGCCTTCAGTGACAGCCTTCTTCCCGCAAATTCGCCCTCAAATATCTCTTTCATCAAAATTTACTATCCTCTCTTGAAACGTTTTGCTGTTTTTCGTTATTTTCTCAATCCCAGACGGGAAATCACCGTTCGGTAACGCTCGATGTCTTTTTTCTTGATATAGTCCAACAGACGCCTTCGCTGGCCGACGAGCTTCAGGAGCCCCCGCCGGGAGTGATGATCCTTCTTGTGGACCTTGAAATGCTCGGTGAGGTATTCGATCCTCGCACTGAGCAGGGCAATCTGGACCTCCGGTGACCCGGTATCCTTGTCGTGCAGCTTGTATTGGGAAATGATCCCCTGTCTTTTTTCTGAATCTAACACTTTTATTCCTCCCTCTTTACTGGTTTTCCCAATGTTAATTTTCGTTGAAAACTCTCACCAGACTCATCACCGGCGCGCTCCCCGGCAACCCGGGGAAATCGCCGCTGCCGTAAAGCATTTTGGCGATCGCGGCGAGCCCGCCTTTTTTATCGATTAACTTTACCATATCTCCCGGAGCAAGGAAAGGAATATCGTCGCGATTATTTACCATTTCCGCCCGGGGCTGGACGCCGTCCCGGATTTTCTGCTGCCATGATTCTCCCACTTCCACCTCCGGGAGTTCCGGAAGCGCTGCGGCCGTGGGGATGATGGCGGCACAGAGGCGTTCCCGCTCATCCCGTCCCTCTTCCTGCCCCAAGGACAACGCCATCACCTCATTAAAGGCGCCGCTGCGGGTACGTCGCAACCCCGCCAGACAGGCGCCGCAACCCAGGAGATCGCCGGCATCGGCGCAGAGGGACCGCACATAAGTCCCACCGGAACAGGACAGACGAAGCCGGACATAGGGCAAAAACACCTCCTCGACTATCAGGGAGTATATCTCCACC
>JAGPFL010000057.1 GCA_018056545.1 Syntrophobacterales bacterium | reverse complement strand
CACCTCGATCTCACCCATCTTGAAGGTCCGCATCCGCCCTTCCACCCGGGCGGCGACGATGATTTCCGCCCCGAAGCGATGGGCGAGGTCGGTGAGGGCTTTGGGATCCGCCCCCGCTTCCGCTTCGGCGGCCCGGTAATGGGTGGCGGAGGAATCGATCACCGTATACCCCTGACCGAGGAAATAACGGGACATCACCGCCTCGGCCTGGGAGTCCTTCTGCTCGCGGCCGCTGAAGACCAGCATCAGCCGCGGTTTTTCCTTCCGGACCATGAGGAGTTTGATGGCCTCCATGCGATCCTGGAGCTTCCCCGTTCCCACGTCGGCTTCAATGACGACCTTGTAGGTGTCCCCCTCCCGCCCCTCGGAAAGGATCCGGTAGGAATTTATGAACCCCCGGGATTCCGACAGGATCTGGTCCACCTTGACCTGGTAGTTCTCGATTTCGGAGAAACTGGTGATGAGGACGCCGATCTTTTCCTCCACGGCGTTGCGCTGGGCGTTGTCGATGGCCTTGTCCCGGGCGATGTCGATGGCCTCGTTATGAACGCCCGCCATGCCGACGGCCTTTACCTTGTCCTGGCAAAGACCCGGCGACGGCCCGACGGCCGTCAGGAGAAGCAACCCCGCCCAGAGGAGGACGGACATGAGCTTTACGGCGTTTCCGTCATGTTTTCCCCTGTCCAAACGCGGCCTCCTGTATGGCGAGATTTAAGAGAAATATAGATATTTTAGTTTTTCAAGTCAAGGTGATTTGCGAAAGCCCAGATGGTCGATGAACTCCTCCAGGGCAAGGGGCCAGAAGCGAAGCGTTTTGCCCGTGGCGGCGGTGAACTTGGCGGTGCTCAGGACGCTGTATGCCGGCCGCGGCGCCGGCAGGTCGAGTTCCTCCGTCTTGATGGGGGATACGGAGACGGCATCGAACCGGGCGCAAGCCAGGATGCGGCGGGTGAATTCATACCAACTGCAAGCGCCCCGATTGGTGACGTGAAAGATCCCCCGGTGACCCTGTTCCAGGAGAACCGCCGTCGCCCCGGCCAGATCCCGGCTGTAGGTGGGGGAGCCGATCTGGTCGTCCACTACCCGCAGGTTCCGGCTGTGTAGGGCCTTTTCCAGGATCGTCTTGACGAAGTTCTTTCCCACCGGTCCGTATAGCCAGGCGGTGCGGATGAGGAGATAATCGTCGCTTCCCTCCCGGAGATAGGCCTCGCCGGCCGCCTTGGAACGGGCATAGACCCCCCGGGGCGCCGGGATGTCGTCTTCGGTGTACGGGGTGGTGTAGGTGCCGTCGAAGACATAGTCGGTGCTGAAGTGGACGATCTTGATGCCCCGGTTACGGCAGGCGGCGGCGATGTTCCGCACCCCTGCGGCATTTACGGCAAAGCAGCGCTCCTCATCGCTTTCCGCGCCGTCGACGTTGGTGTAGGCGGCGGCGTTGATCACCACTTCGGGGGCGGCGGCGGCGATGACCTCGCGGCAGGAGTCGGCGGCGGTGATGTCGAAGTCCTCGATGTCCTTTCCGGTGACTTCATGGGCGGTCTTCAGACGCTCCATGAGGGCCGTCCCCAGCATCCCCTTATGACCCAAAACGAGAATTTTCATAACACACTTATGTTACGTTTTCGCGGTGAATCGTTCTTCCCCTGGCAGCATTTACCTTTCCCGGGGGATATTTATCTCTCTTCAGTAGAAGACCTCTTTGAGAAACAGCCCTTGGGGCGGTGCCGTCATTCCCGCCAGCTCCCGGTTGCGGCCGGCGAGGATCGCCGCCATCTCCCCCGGGGGCCTTTTGCCCCGGCCGATCTCCACCAGGGTGCCCACGATGGTTCGGACCATATACCGTAAAAATCCGTCGGCCTCCACCTCAATTTCCAGAAAAGAGCCGGCGGTCGTCCCGGTGGGGGAGATTTCCAGCCGGAAAATTTCCCTGACAAAGGAAGCCGCTTCGGTATGGACCGTACAAAAGGAGGTGAAATCATGCCGGCCTACGAGGTACGCCGCCGCCGTCCGCATCGCCGGGATGTCCAGGAGGGCCGATACCGTCCAGGCGTAGCGACGGAAAAGGGCGGTGCGGGTTGCGCCGTTGTATATCCGGTATAGGTAGGTCTTGCGCCGGGCGTCGATCCGGGCGTGAAAGCCTGTCGGCGCGTCCGTCAGGGATTTCACGACGATGTCTTCGGGAAGGAGGCTGTTGATCCCCTTCAGGAGGTTGTCAGCGGGTATGGCGCTGGCGGTCCGGAAATGGGCGACCTGGCCCAGGGCGTGAACCCCGGCGTCGGTCCGCCCGGAACCGATGACCTTCACCCGTTCTCCGGTGATGACGGCGATTCTTTCCTCGAGGACCTCCTGCACGGAAAGGCCGTTCTTTTGCCGCTGCCATCCCCGGTATTCCGTGCCGTCGTATTCCAGGGTGATCCGGATCGTCCGCATAATATGGGAAGTGTCCCCATATTAACCGCAGGCTTCCAGGGCGGCGATGCCGGGGAGGGTCTTGCCCTCCAGGAGCTCCAGGGAGGCCCCGCCGCCGGTGGAGATGTAGGTGATCTTGTCGCTTTCCCCGGTCTTGTGGACCGCTACGTCGGTGTCGCCGCCGCCGACGATGGTCATGGCGTAGGAGTTGGCGATACTGTGGACCATGGCTGCCGTGCCCCGCCCGAAGGCGTCGATCTCGAAGACCCCCATGGGTCCGTTCCAGACGATGGTCTTGGCGTTGGCCAGGGCCTCGGTGAAGAGGGTGATGGTGGCCGGGCCGATGTCCAGACCCATCCAGTGGCTGTTCATCTCCTGGACGGGAACGATCTTCGTCTCCGCCTCGGCGCTCATCTCCTCGGCCATGACGCAGTCCACGGGGAGGTAGAATTTAACCCCCAACTCCCGGGCCGTCTGCATGACCTCCCGCGCCTTGGGCATCAGGTCCTCTTCCACGAGGGATTTCCCCACCTCGTAGCCCAGGGCCTTGAGGAACGTGAAGGCCATGCCGCCGCCGATGATCATCTTGTCCACCTTCCTGATGAGATTGACCAGGGCCTCCAGCTTGCCGGAAACCTTGGAGCCGCCGATGATGGCCACAAAAGGCCGGGCCGGTTTTTCCAGGCACTTCTGGAAGTAGTTGACCTCCTTTTTCATCAGAAAACCGCCGCCGCACTCCTTGACGAATTTGGTGATCGCCACGTTGGAGGCGTGGGCCCGGTGGGCGTTCCCGAAGGCATCGTCGATATAGACGTCGGCATAAGCCGCGAGCTTCCGGGCGAAATCCTCGTCGTTCTGCTCTTCTTCGGGATGGAAACGAAGATTCTCCAGGAGGATGACGTCTCCGGGTTTCAAGGCCGCCACCATGGCTGAGACCTCCTCCCCGATGCAGTCCGGGGCCAGGCGAACCTCCTTCTGGAGCAGCCGGGACAAGCGCCGGGCCACCGGCGCCAGGCTCGCCTCGGGCTTCACCTTGCCCTTCGGGCGGCCCAGATGGGAGATGATGACGATCCGCGCCCCCTCGTCCAAGGCATAGTTGATCGTCGGCAGGGTCGCCCTGATCCGGGTATCGTCGGTGATGTTCTGGGAACTGTCCAGGGGGACGTTGTAATCGAAACGGAACAGGACCCTTTTGTCCTTGAGGTTGATTTGGTCGATAAATTTCATTGATCCTCCTTGCATATTTTTGACAAACAGGCTATGATGCCTCCCGGAAAAAGTGAAAAACTATTAAATTACAATATGTTACGATCGGTCCACGGGAAGGGGCGACGATTTTTCCATGGCAGGAGCCGCATTAGCAATCCCATAGGAAACTTTACGGCCAGCTTCTATACATGAGAAGCCCGGACCGGTCAAGATCGAATCGAATTCATGTACATAACGTACGAGAATAAATCGTAGATAAGGAGAGTGTAGGTTTATGGCGAAAGAACAAGGAAAAGGGATCACGGAAGAAAAAATCCGTGTATTCGAGGCCCGCAGGGAAGCCCTGAAAACCATGGGCGGCGAAAAATTGATCCAGAAACAGCACGAACTGGGGAAACTGACGGCCCGGGAGCGCCTGGCGTTGTTCTATGACGAGGGAACCTTCCAGGAGGTCCAGTTGTTCGTGAAGCACCGTTCCGGCCTCTTCGGTCTGGACAAGAAGCAGATCAACGCCGACGGGGTCATCGTCGGTTACGGCAAGGTCAACGGCCGGACCGTCTTTGCGGCGGCCCAGGACTTCACCAGCGCCGGGGGCAGCCTGGGGGAGATGCATGCCAAGAAGATCTGGAAGGTCATGGATATGGCCCTGGATGCCCGGAAACCTTTCGTGTCCCTGAACGATTCGGGCGGCGCCCGGATCCAGGAAGGCGTCCCGGCCCTGGACGGATACGGCGGCATCTTCTACCGCAACACCATCGGTTCGGGGTACATCCCCCAGATCACCGCCATCATGGGACCCACGGCGGGCGGCGCGGTCTATTCCCCGGCGCTTACCGACTGGGTCTTCATGGTGAAGAAGAGTTCCTACATGTACATCACCGGCCCCGATGTCATCAAGGCCGTCATCGGCGAGGAGGTCACCCATGACGATCTGGGCGGCGCCGTGGCCCATGCCACCAAGAGCGGCGTCTGTCATTTCGCCACGGAGAACGACGAGGACTGCATCAACAAGGTGAAGACCCTCCTGTCCTACCTCCCCGACAGTTGCCACAGCCCCCTGCCCATCGCCCCTTGCACCGATTCCCCCGAACGGGAATGCCCGGAGCTGGACAAGATCATCCCCGACCGGGCCACCCGGGGCTATGACATGAAACAGGTGGTCATGGCCGTGGCGGACAACAACGAGATCTTCGAACCCCACGAGATGTGGGCCAAGAACATCCTCGTGGCCTTCATCCGCATCATGGGCCAGCCGGTGGGCGTCATCGCCAACAACCCCAAATTCGGCGCCGGCGTCCTGGACGTCAACGCCTCCGACAAGGCCTCGCGGTTCATCCGCTTCTGCGATGCCTTCAACATCCCCCTGCTCACCTTCTCCGACGTCCCCGGTTACATGCCCGGCACGAATCAGGAGTGGTCCGGGATCATCAGCCACGGGGCGAAGCTGCTTCATGCCTATTCCGAAGCCACGGTGCCGAAGATCACCGTCGTCACCCGCAAGGATTACGGTGGGGCCTACATCGGGATGTGCAGCAAGTACCTGGGGGCCGACTACGTAATGGCCTGGCCGTCGGCGGAGATCGCCGTCATGGGCGCCGAAGGGGCCTGCAACATCATCTACCGCCGGGAGATCAACGAGGCCGCCGATCCCGCCGCCCGGAGGGCGGAGCTGGTCGCCGCCTACGAGGAGCAGTTCAACAATCCGTACTTTGCCGCCTCCATGGGGATCATCGAAGAGATCATCGCCCCCCGGGAGACCAGGAAACGGGTGGTCGCCCTCCTCGACGCCTTCAAGGACAAGGCCCAGGTCCGGTTGCCCAAGAAGCACAACAACATTCCCCTGTAAGAAGGGTTCCTGTGCCGGGGGTAACCCCCCCGGGCACAACAGAACGCCGGCTTCAAGAAATTCTTTTCCCCTCTGTCTCTCCCCGGTAGGGGAGGGACGGGGTGGGAAAAGACAATAAAAGGATTTGATTCCCCCAGCCTTCCTTATTCCATCTTCTTTCTAACCACCATGTCCTGCACGGGCACAACAAAAGATGAAAATTGTCTGCTACTTACGGACATTTCATATAAACCTCCCTGCTTGTAAAGAGAACGGTACAAATTCCGTCCTTTGAAGCTCTTCTCCGTTGACTTCCGAAGTATTTTCAGTAAAATAACCACATGAGCACCCCGATTTCGGAGGAGATATATAGCAAGCTGGTGCAACCGCACTCCTATCTTTGGTGGTGGGTGCCGGAAAAGAGATCCCTGTCGCTGGAAAGCGTTGTGGAGGGAGTCCTGACGGGTGGCGATATGGAAGCGGTGGAAATATTGTTTGCCCTGGCGGGCCGGGAGGCGGTGCGGCGGATCTTCCGGAAGCAGATCTCCGAAAAGCGCTGCAACTATCGACCGCAGACGGTCAATTTCTTTCGGAAGGTGTTTCAAAATGATCCATGAACATGTCCTGACGGAAAGCCAACTTGCCTTGGCGGAAGGGCTCCTCCCACATTTCCCGGAGTTCTATCTCGCCGGAGGAACGGCGCTGGCACTTTTGATTGGCCATCGGCGCTCCCTGGATTTCGATCTCGCCCTGCCCGGACCGATTTCCCCTTTCTCTATCGAACGAAGATTACATGCCGCGGGTTTTGCCGTGCAGCGCACCATGACGGCCACGACCGATGAACTCTCTATCCTGGTGGCGGGAGTGAAAATCACTTTTTTTACCTTCCCATTTGCGGTTCCTCATGACATAATCTGGGGCAGGGCGGGAATCAATCTTCCGGGAACGGAGGAATTGGCGGCCATGAAGGCCTACGCTCTGGGCCGCAGGAGCAAGTGGAAGGATTATGTCGATCTATATTTCCTCCTGAAAACCCATCTCGACATGGAGGCCTTGATCGCCAAGGCGAACATCCTCTTCACCGGTCATTTCAATGCCCGCCTCTTCCGGGAGCAACTTTGCTACTTTGCCGACATGGATTTTTCCGAGGAGGTCGAATATCTCTGTACCTCCCCCTCCACGGAGGAGATCCAGGCCTTTCTCACGGAAACGGCGACCCGTATCTGAAGGTCGATCGTTTTTCATCATCGGACTTGGCGCAGTCCTGAAAGCTCGACAACCGCTTGCCGCTAACAACCCCGGGGGAGGAACTTCGGAGGTAGGTCGGCGCCGCCGGCGAGGCCGAAGCCGGGCAGGACGATGAGGGTGGAGGTGCCGTGGGCCACGACCCGGCCTTGGGTGTCGGTGACCGTCGCCTCGGCGAGACCCAGGGTCTTGCCGAGTTTGATCCGCCGGCCCGCCGCCGTCAGCCGGCCTGTTTGGACCGGGGCCAGATAGTTTACCTTCAGATCCACCGTCGTGATACCCGTTCCTTCCTCCAGCTCGCAGAAGGCGGACCAGAAGGCCGCCGTATCGATGGCGGAGGCATAGACGCCGCCATGGACGTAACCGAAGGCCTGGAGGTGTTCCGTATTCACCTCCAGGAACACCACGGCCGTTCCCACATCCAGCTCCCGAATGGACATGGAAAGATGACGAAAGAAGGGACTGGCGCTCACCGTTTTACAGACGGCCTCCACGTAGGCCGGGTTCAGTTTCTTCAAGGTTCCCTCCTTGACTTTTCTACGATCCGGATTTCAAAAAGCTGCGGCCAGTACTTGCCGGTGACGAACAGGCGGTCCTGGGCCGCATCGTAGGCGATGCCGTTGAGGACATCGGTGCCCCGGCGGGCGGCGGCGGGGAGAAGACCGCCCAGATCGAGCCGGCCTTTCACCCTCCCGGTCTGCGGATCGATCATGGCGATCGTATCCGTGGGCCAGACATTGGCGTAGATCAACCCCTTGACGAATTCCAACTCGTTGAGTCCCGCCACGGGGCTTCCGTTTTCGTCCCGTACGTGCAGACGGCCTGTTTCCTTCAATTTCCCGGGATCATAGAAGCGCAGCACCTCAGTGCCGTCACTGACGATGAGCCGCCGGCCGTCATGGGTTATTCCCCATCCCTCATGGCCGTAGCGGAAATCACCGAGGAGCCGGAAGGTGCTCCGGTCGTAAACAAAGCCCGTCCGGGAACGCCAGGTGAGCTGGACGATCCTGTCCTTCCAGACGGTTATGCCTTCACCGAAATATCGGCCATCGAGGCGCTGCTCCTGCAAAATCCGGCCGGTACGCAGTTCCACCCGGCGGAGGGAGGAGGCGCCCTCCCAGCCCGTCCCCTCGAAGAGAAAGCCGCCGGCGTAAGTCAGTCCCTGGGTGAAGGCTTGGGGATCGTGGGGATAGATACGGACCACCCGGTAGGTGTAAACAGGGGCCGCGGCAGGGGCCGACGCCGATTCCACCGGGCCGGGAGGAAACGCAAGGACAGCCGCTGCCGCACCCAACAGGGAGAACAGGCAAAGAACCCCGTGTCTGAGGTAAGGCACAACGAAGGATGAAAATATACGTGTAGTTGTGTATATCTTCATCTTAATGCCCCACAAAATGAAGCGCCCATGATGATCTTTTAGCCCGGCGGCAGGAATGCACCCTGCCGGTTCCGTTCTTGATTTTCCCCGTCGGTGCGTCGGACAGGAGAATCAGAACCGGCGACAATAAGCTTGTGGTTTGATTTTTTCTGTGTTACAAGGGGTTCCTATGAAAGTCGTCACCAACGATAACACCCCGTGCCAACATTGCGGCAAACACCCCGCGGTCATCTATTGCGACGGCTGTCAGGCGGCCTTGTGTCCCTCCTGCCGCACCTTCGACCTCTGGGGTTACGGATGCGGCCATGTGGATACCAAGGCCTTCTGCCACCGCTGTCACCGCGACCCCGCCGTCAATCCCTACAGCGGTTTTCCGGGCGAATAGCTACCACCTCGTAACCGCCCTTTTCTTCCTCACCCCCGGTCTCTCCCGCTGAGGGGAGGGAACGACAGGGAACCGGTCCCTCATGTTACGCCATCCCGATCTCGATCCCGTCTATTGTTATTCGTAGGGCAGGGATTCCCGGATCGGGGCGGGAATCCGGCCGTAGCGCCCCTCGAACTCCTCCAGGAAGGCCCGCCGGCCCTGGAAGAAAGCCGCCACCCGCCGCCGTGTCAGCTCCTTGTCCGTAAAGAGGCGATGGGCGTTCATCTGGTCCAGGTTGGCCCGGTCGCACTTGATGGGGTAACGGTATCCCAGGCAATCGCCGTCCCGGCTGAACCGCAGTTGCGTCCGCACCAGATCGTTGTAGGCCGCCAGGGATTGGCGCAGGGTCACCTTCTGCTCCTCCGGGCCGATGTGTCCCGTGTTGGCCAGATAACAGTGGATGTCGTTTTTCTTCACGATGTCGTAGAAAATAAGGGCGTGTTCCAGACGGTCCCCGGCGAGGAAGGGATCCAGGAAGACGACCCGCTTGAACTTTCCCGCCTCTTCGGGATTGCCCCCGGTGCTCTCGATGGATTCCCCGTAGATGAACTGCATCGTCGCCTGCTCGGGGGTGAGGCGGCTGATGACGTTCGCCAGGGGGTTCCGGGTGAGCATGATGATGTAGTGGACCTTGTCCGCCCGGAGGGAGGGCGCGGCGATCTCCAGATGCTCCCGGGTGACCACCGCCCGGGCGTTTCCTGTCTTCGTGATGTCCCGGAAATCGGGGATGTAGGGGTATTTCGTCACCGCGACGTTTTCCAGGAAGGCGTCCCGCGATTCCGCCGCCCGGAGGATCTCCGGCTGACTCTCGTCCAGACCCTCGGTCTTCACGTAGAGGCCGCCGATCTCGAAGGCTGCGTAGCTCCCGTCGAAGGCCAGGGCACCGCCGTCGTCGCCGATCATTTCCGAGGACTCCTTGGGCAACTTGGCGAACTTCCGGCAGAGGGTCGTGGTCTTGCCCGTGGCGGTGAGCCCCGAAACGGCGGTGACGATCTCCTTGAGCTCCGGCCGCTCCGTTTCGGGATCGTAAACCCACAGGTAATCCCGCCGGGCGCCGGTATGGAGGAAAATCCCCGTCCTGTCGATGGCCTTGACGCGCCAGTCCTCGAACTGAAAGACCCCTTTCTTCCCTTCCCCCAGATAGATGGTGTTTCGGCAGATCTTGACCTGTTCCCCCCGGCGGCTTCCCATCCAAAGGCGGACGGTGATATCCTTGTCCACGAGTTTCTTCTTCTTGTTGAACTCGAAGGCCTCGTCGGTGAAGTAGATGATCGTATAGGTCGGGTCCTCCACGGTCCGGGCGGCCGGCTGGTCGAAGAGGAGCTTCAGGCCGTAGGCAAGCTGGGCGTACTGTTCGGGGATGAGGAAGCGGGCGGTGACGCCGTCGCGGCCGTCGCCGATGATCGTATCGAGGGCGATGATCCGCTCCTCCCTAAGGACCGCTGCGGCCTGCGCCGCCAGGGCCTCCTCCGCCTCCCCGAAAGGATGATCGATACTGTTGCGGGTGTGGGGGGCGGAACGGGACATGGGCTCCGAGTCCGCGGCGACGGAGCCGAACTGGGTCTGGATCACCCCCTCCTGGCGCAGGGCGAGCTGTTTGAGCTCCTCCAGGGAGCGGCCGGTGATCAGGCGCCTGGTCTGCCGGGCCTCCTCGTATATCTGTCGGGCAGCACGGGAGAATGCGTCCATGTTTTCGTCCTCCTTTCGAGCCCAGCGGCCCCCTTTCGGAACAGGCGACGGCTCATACCGCTCGGCTCCTCCGCGTTATATAGAGTTTGCCCCGCTCTGTGTCAAGGTCAACAAAGGCACATGTAAATGGGGACGGTTCTCTTTTATGCCTCCCCGTTATGCGTTTCCCGTATGGATTTCCCCTTGAGCTTTTGATTGCCTTCTGTTAGAAATCCACAGTCATCAAAGATATCGGCTTCGAAAATAAGTAGCGAAGCTCCCTACGCTTTTAGGGAAATGAGCTTGTGTGCCCTAAGGCAAAGTGAAACCAAGGGGTTCGTTTCCTCCATCTCCTTCACCTGCTAAGGAGAGGGTTGGGGTAGGATGGGCTATGCAGGGGCTTAGTTTCCTGCCAATACGCCACGGGAGGGTTTTATGGAGAAGAAACATCGCTTTTCCCTCTGGTACGTCCTCATCGGGATCTGGCTGGTCCTCATCATCCAGAGTTACATCTCCGCCCTTTTTGCCGTTCAGGTCATCCCCTACAGCCAGTTCCTCACCCTCCTGAAAAACGGCAAGATCACCGAAATCGCCATTACGGCCAACCAGATCCAGGGGAAGATGAAGGTGGACGAGAAATCGGGAGAGCTCAAGACCTTCCGGACGATCCGGGTGGATCAGGAGCTTTCGACGATGCTCACCCAGTATCCCGTGGTCTTCAAGGGGGAGATCGAATCCACCTTCCTTCGGGACCTCCTGTCCTGGGTGCTGCCCATCCTGTTGTTCGTCGGCATCTGGTTTTTCCTTATGCGCCGCTTCAGCAGCCAGCAGGCGGGCTTCCTCTCCCTCGGGAAGAACAAGGCCAAGATCTACATGGAAGACGAACTGAGCATCCGCTTCGGGGATGTCGCCGGTGTGGACGAGGCGGAGCAGGAGTTGGCGGAGGTCATAGACTTTCTCAAGAATCCCAAGAAATTCACAGATCTGGGGAGCAAGATCCCCAAGGGCATCCTCCTGGTCGGGCCGCCGGGGACGGGCAAGACCCTCCTGGCCAAGGCGGTGGCCGGGGAAAGCGGCGTTCCCTTCTTCTCCATGAGCGGCTCGGAATTCGTGGAGATGTTCGTGGGTATGGGGGCGGCCCGGGTCCGGGA
>JAGPFL010000056.1 GCA_018056545.1 Syntrophobacterales bacterium | reverse complement strand
CCTCCGCCAGGCCGGGGCGATCCAGGTGCACAGTCTGGAAGAGCTGGCCCAGGCCTGTCTGGCCTTCTCCCTCCTCCCCCGCCGCCCCTACCGGGGAATCACCGTTGCCGGCGGCGGCGGCGCCCTGGGGGTGGCCGCCTGCGACATGGCCGAAACCTACGATCTCACCCTCCCCCGCCTGGAGGGAGAAATCTACGACGCCGTCCTGGCCTGCCTGCCGCAACCCGGCTCCAGCGCCGCCAACCCCATCGACATCGCCAACCCCTACGTCCCGCCTAAAATGATCAAGCAGGCGCTGCTCCACGCCGCCCGGGACCCTCGGGTGGATATCCAGATCCAGGCGCCGCTGCTCTACCATTTCAAGGCCCTGGGCGCCATGATGGGAGTCGCCTCCTTCCCGGAGATCACCCCCTACGCGGAATTGGCCGCCGTCCTTCGGGAAGTCGCCGATACCTCCGGCAAGCCCGTGGTAGTAGTCCTCCCCAATCCCCGGCGCCGTATTGACGACCTGGACGTGGAGGAGGTACTCCGCAAGGCCCGTCAGGCTTTCCTGTCCCGGGGCATCCCCGTATTCGACGGCCTTAGCGAGGCGATGCGCGCCATCCGCCACGCCGCCGCCTCCGCCTTATGGGCGTAAAGGCTTGGGCGTTTCCAGCCTGGTCAGAATGTGGGTGCGGGAACGACTGAACAATTTATATGAAAATGTTTGCAAGTGCCCGATAATTTTCATGTTTAGTTGTGTCTGCGGCAGGCATGCCGGAATCATTTGTGCATGAATATCACGTCACCAATTTGAAAGTAGCTTCAACATGCGCAGCTAATGATGTCGTTGCGTATTGCGCAGGAAGTAAAACGGGGACCGCGCCGCTGTTCTTTTCCAACAGCGGCGTCTGTCCCCGTTATTTTTCGTCATTTTTGACCAATCTGGCTCTTGAACCCCATCCCCACCCCCTCCCTACCCCCCATTTATTCCCCCTTCAAGGGGGAGGTTAGGAGTGGGTGGTGTCAGGGTCTCACTTCACCTTCCGGTTCAGGAAGTAGCCCTCGGGGTCGCAGACCTCCCGGAGCAGCCGCAGGTCTTCCGCCGTAGGCTCCGCCATCTCCTTGAGGTCCTTGGAAACCAGCAGCTCGAAGCTCACCAGCTCCTGAATGTCCTTGGCCGTCTTGCCGGGGAGAACTTCCAGCAGCACCATGCGTCGCGTCTTGGGATCGAACCCGAAGAGGGCTTGGTTGGTGATGACCCGATACGGCCCGGCACCCATGACGCCCGCCTTCTCCCGGTAATCCGCCGAGCCGTCGCCGAAGCCGATGCTCGTCAAGAACTCCACCTTCTCGGTGAAACGACGTTTTTCCAAGGCCATGATAATAATGGACTTTTCACAGTTCGCCGCCATGGCGCCGGCGCCGCCGCTGCCGGGGAAGCGGGTCTGGGGGGTGTTGTAGGTCCCGCCCTCGAAGGTGGAGCAGACGTTGCCGTACATGTCGATCTGGGCCCCGCCGATGAAGGCGTAGTCGGAGTAGCCCCGTTGGGTCAGCTCGAATACCGCGCTCAAGCCCTTGAGGTAGCAGGCCTTGCGGCAGGCCCGGGTGTCCCCCACGGACAGGGGCATCCCCATCTCCAGGATGGGACTCAGGGGGCCCGATTCGAAGATCATGGCCAGGTTCGGCGCGTGGGTCAACTGGGCGTGCATGGACGCGATAATGGGCAGCCCGGTGCCGACAAAGACTATCTTTTCATCCTCCAGGACCCGGGAGCCCGTGAAGGCGATCATTTCAAAGGGTGTATATTCAGGCATGTTCAATCCTCCTTGGTTTGTTTGAGTTTACATTCATTACGACAGGATGATCGGCTGGCCGCCGTCCAGATCCCGGAGTTTCCGCAGGGTCTTGAAGGAGATCTTCTCCAGGAAGTCGTCGTAGGTCTCGCAACCGAAGATGTACTCGTCGTAGTATTTCTTCAGGCCGTCCTTCTTACCGGTCTTCCGGAATTCGTCACAGATGCCCCGGAACATCTTGATGTGATCCATGTCGAACCAGTGGAAGCCGTAGGAGGCGCCGGGATAGGCCGCGTAAGGCTGTTCGATCAGGGCGTCCACGGCGGCGTAAGGGATCTCCGTTAGGTTCGGATAGGTGCGGATGTTCTCGTTGGGGATGAGTTTCTCCGCCGTGACGATGCTGTGGGCCGCCGCCATGGTGATCTCCGGGCAGGTACAGTGGGCGCCGAAGATCCGGCAGTTGCCGTACATGTCCGCCGCCGTCACGTGGACGAGGGCGACGTCGGGATGGCAGGCCGGTACGAGATAGACGTTCTTCCCCGTGAAGGGGCAGGAGACCATCTTCCCCCGATTGACGAGTTCCATGTCGGAGCCGCCGTGATCCCTGGTGGGAACGAAGGGAATGCCCATGGCCGCCGCCTTGAAGCGGGCCGACATCCCGTAGTTGGTGTAATCGTCGAGCTGGATCATGCCTTTCGATGTCAGGTAGCGCAGCAGCGGGGCGATACCGATGACCTCGTAACCCCACCAGGCCAACTCGACACGCTTGATCGACACCCGGTCCGGATCAAGGACCATGGCCCCGGCCAGGAGTTCCGCGCAAATGGAATTGGACTGAAAGGACAGGGTTAGATTCCGGGCGCCGTGGCGGATGACCTCGTGCACCGCCGCCACGGGGACGCGGGTGTTGACGAAGCCGCCGATGCCGATGTTGATCCCGTCCTTGACGTACCTGGCTACGGCCTCTTTGAGGGTCGTGCGCTTGTCGTGCATGCCCTTGGATTTTGCCGACATGATCCGGCGGGCCTCATCGGGGGAGGGACCCCACCATTCGAAGGGGGATTCCGCCAGTTGCTGGTCGTACTTGAGATTGGAAACCTTCTTGATCTTGGAGCTGACTGCTTTTTTCATGAATTGACCTCCACCTACTCCCTTATAGTATATTTCAGGCCGGAAAGGCCCTGATAACGGACCGGACGCCGTCGCCGGCCTGAAAAAGCGCACTGCCGGCCACGGCGGCGCCTCTATAAGCCATAAATGCCGCAAAGTCAATCGGAAAGGCTAGCCGATCGCAGCATCGAAGAAGGGGAAAGTGCAACGCCGCATGTGGAATTTTAACAATGTCGTCATCTTTGCTTGACAGGCCGTCGGGCTTTCCCTATACTCGGCGCCAAAAAAACCCGAGGAAAGATGGCCCACCGCATCGAAATCGGCTTCCGGGAAGGCATCCGGGATGCCCTGGGAGAGAAGATCAAACGCCGTATCAACGAACACCTCCACCTACCCGTGGCGGCGGTACGGACCGTAGAGGTTTACACCCTGGACGGCGAGTTCACCCGGGACGAGATGGAACGGGCGGCCGCCGGTCCCCTGTGCGACGCCGTCATCCAGCGCTACGCCATCGATGCCGCCTTGGTCGGGGATGATTTCGACTGGCTCATCGAGGTGGGCTTCCGGCCCGGTGTCACGGACAACGTGGGCAAGACGGCCCGGGAAGCCATCGCCATCCTCTTGGGCATCCCCACCGCCTCTCGCCCCTTCCGGGTCCACACCTCCCGGCAGTATCTCCTCCGGGGTACCCTCAGCCGGGAAGAGGCGGAGCGTATCGCCTCCCAGCTTCTCGCCAACGACCTCATCGAACGCTACGAGGTCGTCGCCCGGGCCGACTGGGACCCCGTCCGGGGTCTCGCCCCCCATGTCCCCCGGGTCACCGGCACGGTAAATCCCGCCATAGAGCTGATCGACCTCGACGTCGCCGACGATGTCCTCCTCGCCATCAGCAACGACCGGGTCCTCGCCCTCACCCTGGAGGAGATGCAGATCCTCCGCGATTACTTCCGCAATCCCGCCGTCCAGGCGGAGCGGGCCCGGGTCGGTCTCCCCGCCGCCGCCCGGATCACCGATGCGGAGCTGGAATGCCTGGCCCAGACCTGGTCGGAGCACTGCAAGCACAAGATCTTCAACAGCCGCATCGCCTACGACGACGGAACCGGCCGGAGCACCGAGATCGACTCCCTCTTCAAGACCTTCATCAAGGGCTCCACGGAGCGGATCCGCGCGGAACGAGCCGCCCGCGGCGCCGTCGATTTCTGCCTCTCCGTCTTCGTGGACAACGCCGGTGTCATCCGCTTCAACGACGACTACAGCCTCGTCTTCAAGGTGGAGACCCATAACTCCCCCTCCGCCCTGGACCCCTACGGCGGCGCCCTCACCGGCATCGTGGGCGTCAACCGGGATCCCTTCGGCACCGGCATGGGGGCCAAGCTGATCTTCAACACCGACGTCTTCTGCTTCGCCCCGCCGGACTACGACCGGCCCCTCCCGAAGCGGATCCTCCATCCCCGGCGGATCTACGAGGGCGTCCGGGAAGGGGTGGAACACGGCGGCAACAAGAGCGGTATCCCCACGGTCAACGGCTGCCTCGTCTTCGACGAGCGCTACCTCGGCAAGCCCCTGGTCTATTGCGGCACCGGCGGCATCATGCCCGCCCGGCTCCACGGGAAGCCTTCCCATATCAAGGAGATCGTCCCCGGCGACCTGATCGTCATGACGGGAGGCCGGATCGGCAAGGACGGCATCCACGGCGCCACCTTCTCCTCCGAGGAACTGCACGAAGGCTCGCCGGTCACCGCCGTCCAGATCGGCGATCCCATCACCCAGAAGAAGATGACCGATTTTCTCCTCGTGGCCCGGGATCGGGGGCTCTACCGGTGCATCACCGACAACGGCGCCGGCGGCCTCTCCTCCTCCGTCGGGGAAACGGCGCGCCTCTCCGGCGGTTGCGATCTGGACCTGCAACGGGCCCCCCTGAAATATCCCGGGCTGAATCCCTGGGAAATCCTCATCTCCGAATCCCAGGAGCGGATGACCCTCGCCGTCCCCCCGGAGCGGAGCGCCGATTTCCTGGCTCTGGCCGCCAAGATGGACGTCGAGGCCACGGTCCTGGGAACTTATACGGACTCGGGGATGTTCCACATCCGCTACGGCGAGACGACCGTCGCCTATCTGGACATGGATTTCCTCCACGACGGCCTGCCCCAGATGCGATTGCGGGCCCGCTGGAAGCGGCCCCGCCGTCCCGAACCGAATCTGCCCGCCCCCACCGATCTGGGGACCGCCCTGCGGCGGATGCTCTCGCGGCTCAACATCTGCAGCAAGGAATCCGTGGTCCGCCAGTACGACCATGAGGTCCAGGGGGGCAGCGTCGTCAAGCCTCTCGTGGGCGAGGCGAACGACGGCCCCAGCGACGCCGCCGTCCTCCGGCCGCTTTTGGACAGCTACGAGGGCATTGTCGTCGCCAACGGCATCTGCCCCCGCTACAGCGACATCGACGCCTACGACATGGCGGCCTGCGCCATCGACGAGGCGGTAAGGAACGCCGTCGCCGTCGGGGCGGACCCCGACTACCTCGCCGGCCTGGACAACTTCTGCTGGTGCGATCCCGTCGCCTCGGATAAAACCCCCGACGGGGAATACAAGCTCGCCCAACTCGTCCGGGCAAACCAGGCCCTTTACGACTACACCACGGCCTACGGCGTCCCCTGTATCTCCGGCAAGGACAGCATGAAAAACGACTACGCCATCGAGGGGACGAAGATCTCCATCCCGCCGACGCTGCTCTTTTCCGTGATCGGACGGATCGCGGATGTCCGTCGGGCGGTGACCATGGACGCCAAGCGGGCGGGGGATATCGTTTATGTCCTCGGGGAGACGAAGAACGAACTGGGAGGGTCGGAATGGTACGCCCTTCACGGGCAGGTGGGTGACAACTGCCCCCGGGTGGACGGGGCGGCGGCCAAGCGGCTCTATGCCGCCCTGCACCGGGCGATCACGGCGGGCCTCGTGGCGTCGTGCCACGACTGTTCCGACGGCGGCCTGGGAATCACCCTGGCGGAGACGGCCTTCGCCGGCGGGCTGGGGATGGAAGTGGATCTGCGGCAGGTCCCCCGGCGGGACCTCGACCGGGACGATTACGTTCTCTTCTCCGAGACGGCGAGCCGCTTCGTCGTCACGGTGGCGCCGGACAAACGGGAGGCATTCGAGGCAATAATCACCGGACAAGAACCCGTTTCCACCAGCGGTTACATCGGTGGAAACGCCAAAGACGGCATCCCCGCATTTACCCCTCCCACCGGATCAGCAAACGTTAACAAGCTTTCAGCGGAAGCGACACAAAATGATGCCGGCACAGCGCCGATAACGGAACCTTCAATCGATGAAAAAGCTCCGGTTTCAGTCGGGGAAGGCGGTGCTGTGTTGGGTAACGACCCGGAAGCCGCGCCGGCACAACAAGGGATGCCGCCGACAACAGCAACAACAGCTAAGGCGGAAAAGGAAGCATCTATAGGTACGACAAATGGAGGGGTATCGTCAGCGGGGAGATCAAACGGGGCGTTACCGGTGGCCTTCGCCGCCGTGGGGGTGGTCACCGCGGCGCCCTTCCTCACCATCAGGGGATTGGGCGGCAACATCATTCTCAACGAACCCCTGGCGGAACTGAAGGCGGCCTGGCAGCGACCGTTACCTTGAAAATGAAAACGTAAAGGGAGGCGGTCTGGCGGCAATCGCTGCCGTCAATAAGCTATTTGTCCACGGATTAAAAGGTACGGAATGAGCAAGATCGTCAAGAGCATCGTAATCACGGGCAACGGCACGAACTGCGAGGTGGAAATGGCCCACGCCTGCCGTCTTGCCGGCGCCGACGTCGTGGACATCGTCCACATCAGCGAACTCCTCGCCGGGGAAAAGCTCCTCGACGACTATGATTTCCTCAACCTTCCCGGCGGCTTTCTCGACGGCGACGACCTCGGCGCCGCCAAGGCCGGGGCCAACCGGATCCGCCACGCCGCCGTCGCCGGCACGGAGGAGAAACTCTACGATCAGATGACCCGCTTCATCCGGGACGGCAAGCTCATCCTCGGGGTCTGCAACGGCTTCCAGCTCCTCGTGAAGCTGGGGCTCCTCCCCGGCCTCGACGGCGATTACCAGACCCAGACGGCCACACTGAGTTACAACGACTCGGGGCGCTTCGAAGACCGCTGGGTCCATCTGGCCGTCAATCCCACCTCGCCGTGCATCTTCACCCAAGGACTCACGCACCTCTACCTCCCCGTGCGCCACGGCGAAGGGAAGTTCATCCCCCGGGACGAGGTGATCCGGGCCCGCCTCCACCGGGACGGCCATGTCGCCCTCCAGTACTGCACGCCGCCTACGCTGGGTCAGGACTTGAAAATTGGCCCTTTGCCTTCCTTAAGTATCCCTCACCGGATAAAAAACGGGGTGTCAAAGGCCGACGGCACCATGACAACCCCTGTCACCTCCCGTATTATGAACACATCTTCCGTAATGCCCGCCTCCGTCAGTGATTCCCAAACGGGGAGAGCGGCCGTTGATCTCCCCCCGGGCGCCCCCACCATGTCCTACCCCGACAATCCTAACGGCTCCATGGACGCCATCGCCGGCATCTGCAACGCCACCGGCCGGATCTTCGGCCTCATGCCCCACCCCGAGGCCTTCCTCCACCGTACGAACCACCCCCGTTGGACCCGGGAAGACCTTACCGAAGAAGGACAAGGCCTCACCCTCTTCCAAAACGCCGTCGCCTTCCTCCGCAAGGAGGGGTTCTGACACCAATCCTGTTTGAAAAACCGGACAATCCTTTCATCGGGGTTAAGCTCTTGAATGACAGTGAAAAATCGAATACTATCCGAGGAGAGGGAGCAAGTCGATAAAGCGGCTATTGACCTCTATAAAGTGTTCTCGGCCACAGGGAACAAGAAAAAGCGGCTTGGGAATCTCCTTCCCAAGCCGCGCTCATATCCCAAACTGTTTGTCTTCTAAGCTCTATTAGTGATGTGAGGTAGAACTCTCATGAGTAGGGGTGGTGTCACTCTTCGAGGTCGAGGCCGCCACGGCCGCCACCACCGCCGCCGCCGCCACCGTACCCGCCGCGATGGTACCCGCACCTACCCCGGCCACTGTGGCCGTCCCGGCCGCCGTTCCGGCTCCGGCGGCAGCGCCCGTCGTCCCCGCTGCCGCTGCCGTGGTACCGGTGGCCGCTGTGGTACCCGTGGCCGCACCGGTACCGGCGGCGGCGCCGGTGCCGGCCGCAGCGCCAGCGGCTACCCCGGGGATGGCGGATACACCCAGTTGAGCCGTCAAACCGGCCACCGTGGCCGGTGCGAAGGCCGCCACCGCCGTCGGGGCCACCCCGGCCGCAACTACGGTGAAGTTACCCGCCGCCACAGTGGCGATCTGGGCGGGAAGGGCCGGGTTGAAGACAAAGATGGATTGGGTCAGACCATAGAAAGTGGATTTCGTTCCCACGACACCCGCCTGAACCATAGCCTCGACCACGGTCAACCAGGCCGTCCCCCTGACGCCGGCGATAGCCGTCGGGGTTTGGATCTCGAACTTCGAGCCCGGTCCCAAGGCCTTGGCGACATTGGTCTGGACCAGTCCGGTGGGAACGGAGAAAAGTCCCGTCGTCTTTTTACCCTGGATGTCGAACTGCTTCATCTCCAGCTTGGTGTTCGGTCCCAGCGCCATGGAGGTCGCATCGGTCAGCACGACTCGGGCGTTGGAATTCTTGCCGGTCTGGATAAGATCGCGAGTTTCCACCTTGTCCTTTACCTTGGGCTTGATTACCTTCCCGGCCCTCGTCACGGTCACATCGCCGGTGACCACGGCAAACTCGCCGATCACCGCGGCAAAGAGCGGCAAAGGCAGAACCAGACTGACTACCAAGAAAAATACGACAAATCTCCTTATCATGGCTTTTCCCTCGCTCTTGAAAGCAAAACGATTGTTAGGATGGGACCGTTAATATTTCGTCGCGGAGCTACAGACTATATAATGGAACAATGTTTGTCAAGATTTTTTTACAAATATTTTATCATAAAAATTATATAGTTGGTTACAAGGGCAATCTATCATAACAAATGACAACAATAACTGCTTATTATTGGCATAATCATGCTCCCTTTATAGGTATAAAAAATAGGGCTGACCCATAAGAGTCAACCCGTTATTTGCCTGGTGGGCCAGGGCAGAATTGAACTGCCGACACTCGGATTTTCAGTCCGATGCTCTACCGACTGAGCTACCGGCCCGGGAATGGATGGATCATCTATTAGATGTCTCTCCATTTGTCAAGGCATTTTTCTTTTTTAACAGCGCCTTCACCTCAGAAAGACCTCTTTGCGCTTTCCGCTATGTGCCCTCCACCTGCTACAACCGTTTTCTAAAGCTGTACAAACGATGGGGGAGAGCATCAGAGGCAAATCAAGGCAGAACCTTCTGTATTGTCATTTTTATACAACTCCCGCAGATCATGAAAACCGGTTCAAGGAGATCACGGTGATGCGTTTTCATATTAAGAACCCAGACCGTCGCACACAAATTCCGTACCAGTAGCATATCCAAAGATTGCTTTCCCCGGTACAGTAACGTTCTAATCGGCAGCCGCAAAGGTTCCCAACTCGTATTGGATAATGGTGATGATGACCAGCGCCGCCGTTTCCACCCGGAAGACCTGCCTCCCCAGGCTGGCTACGACAAAGCCCGCAGCCCGGGCCTGTGCCACCTCGTCCGCCGCCAGACCTCCCTCAGGCCCGACAACCAGGAAAAAACCGGGCGGCGGCGGACCTTTTTGCCCGCGCAGAAGATCTTTGATGTCCCGGCCGCCTTTCTCCTCCCAGAAGATGATCTTGACGGTCGGGGCCTCTTCCCCCGAGGAAGTTTTCACTCCGACTGAGCCTCCTCCGGGTGTGGAGGCAGACGCCAACATGTCCCCGTAGGAGGAAACCGGTGCGATCTCGGGAATATCGGGACGCCGGCACCGACGGGCGGCTTCCACCGCGATCTTTTCCCACCGGCGGATTCTCTCGGCGGTCTTTGCCGCCGTCCATGACGGCACGGAACGTTCGGAAACAAAAGGGATGATCCTGCCTACGCCCAACTCTGTCGCCTTTTCCACGATTCCGTCCATCTTGGCCCCCTTGGGAAGAGCCTGGGCAAGGGTAATCCGGGTGGTCGGTGTGGGCACCGTCTTTATCCGGCCCACGATCCTGACCGTCCCTTCACGGGCGTCCAAAACCTCCACCCGGGCCGCATATTCCCATCCTGCCCCGTCAAAAAGGATCAGTTCGGCGCCACCGCGGAGACGGAGGACGTTTTTTAGATAGTGCCGATGTTCGGTGTTGAGGGAAATGATCTCCCCTTCCGGCAGGGGCGGCGGCAGATAGAGGCGGGGCGTAGTCACTACCGGTAGCCCTCGTTAATGAGGACATAGCAGAGCCACTCTTTTTCCATAATGGTGCGGTGGACGGCAAAGGGCTCGGCAAAGAAATGATGCTCCATATCTTCCCGATTCTGCTCGATGATCCCCGACATGATGAGGAAACCTCCCCGTCCGAGCAGATCTATGAGCCGGGGCCGGAGCTTTATGAGCATCTTGGCCGTAAGGTTGGCCACAAGAAGATCGAAGGTCTCGGAGATCGCGGCCACATCCCGGCAGACAACCGCTACCCTGTCCTCCACACCGTTCATGCGGATATTCTCGCCGGCAATAGCCACCGCCTGCTTGTCGATATCCACACAGGTCACCTTGCCGGCGCCCAACTTGGCGGCGGCGATGCCCAGGATGCCGGTACCCGTTCCTACATCGAGTACTCTGCGGCTTCCGGCGGCCCTGTCCCCCAAGATAAGGTCCTCCATAGCCTGGAGGCACATCCGCGTCGAGGGATGCTGCCCGGTGCCGAAGGCCATGCCGGGATCGATCTCGATGACAATGTCGTGCCCGCCGGGGCTGTAACGCTCCCAAGTCGGCTTGATGATGATGTTTTTTGTAACCCGGAGGGGTTTGAAGTACTTCTTCCATTCTTCACCCCAGTCAGCGTCGGAGATCCAATCCGTGCGCCAAGTCGCCCCGGGCAGATCGGGGAAAATCCTCTCCAATTCATTCAGGTACTGTTGCAGGGCAGCGAGCCGGCTTTCGACCCGAACATCGCCGGGCAGATAGGCCTTGAGGGTTTCCCGGGAAACATCCTCGACAAATCCGCTGCCCTGAGGCTCCGCCTGTTCCTGGAAAACCCCCTGGGCACCGCTTTCCATGAGGAAATTGGCAACGGCATCGCTCAACTCCGCCGGAAGGGATACCTCTACTTGCAGCCACTTTTCTTTCTGTTGCGCCATGACCTTTCCTTTTCTCTATTGTTTTTCCATATACCCCTTTTTTGAAGATATTTCAACCAACTTGAAATATTCCCCCGGTCATGATAGCCTGCCGAAAAAAGGAAAACTAACGTTTTGGGAAAGGAAACGTCCTGAGATACTATCCCGTTTGTCTTGACGTCAAAGAAAAGCCCTGCACGGTTATCGGGGGCGGCGAAGTGGCGGCCCGGAAGGTGGAGCGTCTCCTGGAATGCGGGGCCGTAGTGACGGTGGTGGCCCGCGATCTGGAGGACACCCTCCGGGAG
>JAGPFL010000055.1 GCA_018056545.1 Syntrophobacterales bacterium | reverse complement strand
ATCATACATGTCAAGCAATTTATGTGGACTATCTCCTGTGAGGTTGGTTGGCGTAGTAGAGTTCAGCATGGGATGTTATCGTAGCTTGCTACTCTTGCGATTTCGCTCAAACCATCCTGGCCGCGGCCGCCTGGGATTTCGATTGGCTCATCGAGGTAGGCTTCCGGCCCGGCGTCACGGACAACGTGGGCAAGACCGCCCAAGAGGCCGTCGCCATCCTCCTCGGTATCCCGACCGGTGCCGCCACGCCCGCCACGGCCGGCACGGCCGGCAGGTCGATCTCCGTTAATTATCCCGATTCCTTATCGGGAGATGCAGATTACATTAATATATCCGGCGCGGTATCGGCCGCAACCGTTGAACGATCTTCCGCAGACCAGCCGGCGGCAATTGCCGGAGGCGCTCCTCGCCCCTTCCGGGTCCACACCTCCCGGCAGTATCTCCTCCGGGGGGCCATCAACCGCCCTGAAGCAGAGCGCATCGCCTCCCAACTCCTCGCCAATGAGCTCATCGAACGCTACGAGGTGATCGCCCGGGCCGACTGGGACCCCGTCCGGGGCATCGCCCCCTACGTACCCCGTGTCACCGGCACGGAGCGCCCCGCCACGGAGCTGATCGACCTCGACGTCAGCGAGGACGCCCTCCTCGCCATCAGCAACGAGCGGGTCCTCGCCCTGACCCTGGAGGAGATGCGGATCCTCCGGGATTACTTCCGCGACCCCGCCGTCCAGGCGGAGCGCGCCCGGGTCGGCCTCCCCGCCACCGCCCGGATCACCGACGCGGAGCTGGAGTGCCTGGCCCAGACCTGGTCGGAGCACTGCAAGCACAAGATCTTCAACAGCCGCATCGCCTATGACGACGGGACCGGCCGGATCACCGAGATCGACTCCCTCTTCAAGACCTACATCAAGGGGTCGACGGAACGGATCCGCGCCGAACGCCGCGCCCGCGCCACCGGTGATTTCTGCCTCTCCGTCTTCGTGGACAACGCCGGCGTCATCCGCTTCAACGACGACTACAGCCTCGTCTTCAAGGTGGAGACCCACAATTCCCCATCCGCCCTGGATCCCTACGGCGGCGCCCTCACCGGCATCGTGGGCGTCAACCGCGACCCCTTCGGCACGGGCATGGGGGCCAAGCTGATCTTCAACACCGATGTCTTCTGTTTCGCCCCGCCGGACTACAACCGCCCCCTCCCGAAGCGGATCCTCCACCCCCGGCGGATCTACGAGGGCGTCCGCGAAGGCGTGGAGCACGGCGGCAACAAGAGCGGCATCCCCACCGTCAACGGCTGCCTGGTCTTCGACGAGCGCTACCTCGGCAAGCCCCTGGTCTATTGCGGCACCGGCGGCATCATGCCCGCCCGCCTCCACGGCAAGCCCACCCACACCAAGGAAATCGTCCCCGGCGACCTCATCGTCATGAC
This sequence comes from Syntrophobacterales bacterium, assembly GCA_018056545.1. Taxonomy (GTDB): domain Bacteria; phylum Desulfobacterota; class Syntrophia; order Syntrophales; family UBA8958; genus UBA8958. The sequence goes on along the minus strand of JAGPFL010000055.1, from coordinate 10,196 downwards.
CGGGGGGCGGATCGGCAAGGACGGAATCCACGGCGCCACCTTCTCCTCCGAAGAGCTGCATGAAGGCTCGCCCGTCACGGCCGTTCAGATCGGCGACCCCATCACCCAGAAGAAGATGACGGACTTCCTCCTCAAGGCCCGGGATCTGGGGCTCTACCGGTGCATCACCGATAACGGCGCCGGCGGCCTCTCCTCCTCCGTGGGCGAGACGGCGCAACTCTCCGGGGGCTGCAATCTGGATCTCCGGCGGGCCCCCCTGAAGTACCCCGGCCTGAATCCCTGGGAGATCCTCATCTCCGAATCCCAGGAGCGGATGACCCTCGCCGTCGCCCCGGAGCAGCGCGACGCCTTCCTGGCCCTGGCCGCCAGGATGGACGTCGAGGCCACGGTCCTGGGGACCTACACAGATACGGGGATGTTCCACGTCCGCTACGGCGAGGAAACCGTCGCCTTCCTGCGTATGGATTTCCTCCATGACGGCCTCCCCCAGATGCGGCTCCGGGCCCGGTGGGAGCGGCCCCGCCGCCCCGAACCGGATCTGCCCGTGCCGTCCCCATCACCGGCAGCGGGGGCAGCGGGAGAAGCGGCAGCCCCATCACCGGCGGCGATCGCCGCGGGAGCAAGATTAGCCGCAGGGGGAACGGCGGCCCCGACAGCGGAGGCGGTGGAATCAGCAGGAGCAGTAGCGGGAGGGGCAACGGAAGCAGCGGCAACACCGGCGGCGGCCCCGACACTTACAAACACGGTGGCAGCAGGGGCGTCCACGGCGGCGGCGGCATCCGGATCTGCACTCACGGCGGCTACTGAAGCTGCGACTTCATCATCAATAACTGCGCCGGCGGCGGCGCCCGCTTCCGCTTCCGTCCCCGCCGATATGGGCGCCGCCCTCCGGCGGATGCTCTCCCGGCTCAACATCTGCAGCAAGGAATCCGTGGTCCGCCAGTACGACCACGAAGTCCAGGGCGGCAGCGTCGTCAAGCCCCTCACCGGCGCCGCCAACGACGGCCCCAGCGACGCCTCCGTCATCCGCCCCCTCCTCGACACCCTCGAGGGCATCGTCATCGCCAACGGCATCTGCCCCCGCTACAGCGACATCGACGCCTACGACATGGCGGCCTGCGCCATCGACGAGGCGGTCCGGAACGCCGTCGCCGTCGGGGCGGACCCCGACTACCTCGCCGGCCTGGACAACTTCTGCTGGTGCGATCCCGTCGCCTCGGAGAAGACCCCCGACGGGGAATACAAGCTCGCCCAGCTCGTCCGGGCCAACCAGGCCGTTTACGACTACACGACGGCCTACGGCGTCCCCTGCATCTCCGGCAAGGACAGCATGAAGAACGACTACGCCATCGAGGGGACGAAGATCTCCATCCCGCCGACGCTCCTGTACTCCGTGATCGGCCGGATCGCGGACGTCCGCCGGGCGGTGACCATGGACGCCAAGCGGGCGGGGGACATCGTCTATGTGCTGGGGGAAACGAAAAACGAACTGGGGGCCTCGGAGTGGTACGCCCTCCACGGCTGCGTGGGCGACAACTGCCCCCGGGTGGACGCGGCGGCGGCAAAATGGCTGTACGCCGCCCTGCACCGGGCCATCGCGGCGGGCCTCGTGGCCTCATGCCACGACTGCTCCGACGGCGGGCTGGGGATCGCCCTGGCGGAGACGGCCTTCGCCGGCGGGCTGGGCATGGACGTGGATCTGCGGCAGGTCCCCCGCCGGGACCTCCACCGGGACGACTACCTCCTCTTCTCCGAGACGGCCAGCCGCTTCGTCGTCACCGTCTCCCCGGCCAACCGCGCCGCCTTCGAGACGGAATTATACGTGGGCAGACAGACCCCCCGTCCCGAAAACAGGCAATCTATTTCAGGTTTACGCCCCGATGAGTTGACAGAAAACTCCTCTGGAATGGAAATTGGAGACAGCGTCCCTCTTTCTTCAACCACGGGGGCAAGTGGAAAAAATCAGGAAATCGCACCAACGGCAGCTATGATTGCAGCGGCAACATCCACAGGGGAATCGGGACAATTGTCATCTTCAATGGCAAATAATGGAGCAGCGTCGCTATCATCGTCGCCGCCGTCCCCCTCGCATTCCGGGACCGGAAAAATCGGCGCAAATGCAGAAGAAACATCAACGGGCATGGCGCCAGTGCCGGCTTTCGCGGAGGAGTCTCCCGAACCGCCACCGGTGGTCTTCGCCGCGGTGGGGGTCGTGACGGCCGCGCCGTTGCTCACCATCCGGGGCCTGGGCGGCGACATCATCCTCCGGGAGCCCCTGGCGGAATTGAAGGCAGCCTGGCAGCAGCCGCTGCCCTGAGAATGAAACATGATGGCCTGCTCAGAAGCGTTTTTCTTCATCCCCCTTACTAAGGAGGAGGAGTTTAGGAGGGGCATGGGGTAAGAGGATGTAATATCAACGGGCAGGCTTAAACCCATCCTCACCATAGCCCTCCCCTTGAAGGGGAGGGGACAACTATATTCTGGGCCTCCCCTTGAAGGGGAGGGAGCAATAAGATAAATAAGGGGAAGTGCCCACATATTTTATATGAAAATAGTTCCAACAGATTGAATATTTTCATCTTTCGTTGTGCCCGCGCCGGGCATGGGGGTTAGAAGGTATTGAATGAGCAAGATCGTCAAAAGCATCGTCATCACGGGAAACGGCACGAACTGCGAGGTGGAGATGGCCCACGCCTGCCGCCTCGCCGGGGCCGACGTCGTGGACATCGTCCACATCAGCGAACTCCTTGCCGGGGAGAAGCGCCTCGACGACTACGATTTCCTCAATCTTCCCGGTGGTTTTCTTGATGGCGACGACCTCGGCGCCGCCAAAGCCGGGGCGAACCGGATCCGTCACGCCGCTATCGCCGGCACGGAGGAAAAGCTCTACGATCAGATGACCCGCTTCATCCGGGACGGCAAGCTCATCCTGGGGGTCTGCAACGGCTTCCAGCTCCTCGTGAAGCTGGGGCTCCTCCCGGGCTGCGACGGCGATTACCAGACCCAGACCGCCACCCTGACGTACAACGATTCCGGCCGTTTCGAAGACCGCTGGGTCCATCTAACCGTCAATCCCGCCTCGCCGTGCATCTTCACCCGGGGGCTTTCGCACCTCTACCTCCCCGTGCGCCACGGCGAAGGGAAGTTCATCCCCCAGGACGAGGCCATCAGGGCCCGCCTCCACCGGGAGGGCCACGTCGCCCTCCAGTACTGCAACCAAACCGGGGGTCAGGTCTTTAAAATTAGCGTTTTCCCTTCCGTGGATATCCACGGCCAAACAAAAAAAGGCGGCACAACCGCCACCACTCCCGCCGCCACTTTCTCCGCCGGCATTGATTCCCCCACCGGCAGCGCCTCGACCTTCGGCACAGAGGCGATCCACGCCCCGACCTTCACCGGGTCAACTGCCTTTGGCGCCGCATCTGGCAGCTTCCAAACCTCCCGTGTTGCCGCCACGTCCGCCGCTCCCGCCGCCCCCGAGGCCCCCGGCGCCTCCCGCCCCACCATGTCCTACCCGGACAACCCCAACGGCTCCGTGGACGCCATCGCCGGCATCTGCAACGCCACCGGCCGGATCTTCGGCCTCATGCCCCACCCGGAGGCCTTCCTCCACCGTGTCAACCATCCCCGCTGGACCCGCGAAGACCTCCCCGACGCCGGCCAGGGCCTCGCCCTCTTCCAAAACGCCGTCGCCTTCCTCCGCACGGCCTGACCCAAAAAGCGCCAAGTTTCTAATTCGATATCTTGATCGGAAGCAGCGTGGCCTTACTCAATTTTGAAAAACCGCCAAGATGAGTCCGTCAGACGGTTACCCTGTTACAGCAATCTATCCAGGAGGACGTCCTCGATATTCCGTCTGCCGTCGAAAACCGACAGAACATAGATTGAACGTCCTGAAATCCGATAGACTATACGCCAGGGTGATACGATCAATTCTCTGTAGGTGTCTATTCCCTGTGTCCGAAGTTCGGGAACGATCCGGCCCCGTTCTGGAAAGTCGTAGAGATTGGATGCTTTCTCTCTGATTTCACTGGGTATCTGCCTGGCATTACCGGGATGGTCAATAGCGATATGGTCGATTATTCGCCGTAAATCACCTTCGGCAACCACCGTCCATTCAATCGAGTATCCCTTATTCATTCTGGGATGTTATTCATGCTGGCATTCAGTGCCGACTCGATTTCCGCAAACACATCTTCCTGTGGTTTGGTCCGGCCGTCGCGAATATCCGCCTCTCCCTGGGAAAGGAGCTTCAATATCCCGATGGTGTTGCGCATGTTTTCATAGCTCTCGGGATCTTGCAGTACCGCCCGGGGCTCCCCGTTCTGGGTAATTATTACCGGGCGATGAGTTTCGTTTATCTGATCCAGCAAATCCGCCGCTCTGGCCTTCAGATAGGTAACTGGTTTGATATCGTTGATGATATTCATGGTATTAACCTCAGGTTCGTAATTGGTACCATATTCAAACCGCTTGTCAAGAAATATCACACGGAAATTACCCAGGGCACGCCGCCTAATTCTTGCTCTAATTCCTGCTCTAATTCCTGCCGATGAGGTTGAGGGCTTGGGAGGCGGCGATTTTGACCTTCTTGTGGTAGGTAGTCACCGTGAAGAAGCCGGGATTGCTGATCTCGTTGAGCATGGATAACGCCGCCGGGTCTCCGATCCGGCCCAGGGCGGTGCATAGCGCCTCCTCCAGATCGATCCGCGCCGGCGTCACGATAAACGGCCGCTCCTTCATCATCGCCAGGAACACCGGCGTCGCCTCCCGGTACTTCATCCTTCCCAGGCGATCGATAAGTTCCAGCTTGAAGGCGCCGTCCACCGCCGGCAGGGTCTCCAGCAGCACCGGTCCCCTTTCCCCGCCCCCCACCTTGGCGAGGCTGGTCAGCGCCTCCTGCCGCACCTTGTCGTGCTTGTGCAACAGCAGCGCCCGCAGCGATTCCACGGTCGTCTCCCCCTTGATCCACCCCAGCAGATAGGCCAGATTCCGGTGGAAGTACCACGGACGGTCGAGGTGGATCTCGTTCTTGATGATGGCCAGGACCGGCCTCCCGATCTCGATGAACAAATGGAGGACCTTAACCCGCTCGTCGCTGTTGGTATGCTCCCGCAGGATGTCCATCAGCCGCGCCAGGGAGCCCTCCCCGAGGTGCGCCAGGAGCCGCCCCACGTCCTTCTGCTCCTCATCCTCCCCCGTGAGCCGCTCGTAGCGATCGAAGAGAAAATCCAGGCGCTCCGGCGTCGAAAGCCCCCGGATGATGTCCATGGCGATCTCCTGGGCCGTCTCGTTCTTCTCCAGGAGGCCATAGTCGATGCGGTGGAAGAGCTGCAAGAGCGGCAGGGCCTCCCGATATTCCCCGTCCCCGATCCGCAGGGAGATCAGGTCCTTCAGGAGGTGACAGAGCTTCCGGTAGGCCGTCGTCGCCACGGTCTCCTTTTCGATCCAGGCCCGCAGCCGGTCTGCAAGCCGGTTCAATTCCTCCTGCCGCCGGCGCTCCGGCAACCGGTCGAGGATCTGGGCCAGCGCCGCGGCGGCCTGATCGCGTACGTCCTGCCGGTCGCTCCGCAGGGCTTCCGCGAGACGATCGAGGACCGCATCAGTGGTTTCCGGGCCCTCCTGCGCCGCCAGCTCCCCAACGATATCGGCCATCGAGCACATCAGAGCCTCGTCCAGGAAGCATTCCTCCCGGCCCTGGAGCAGGGGGGAGATCTTTTCCTTCAGGGTCGCGAGCTTTCGGGACTTCTCATCCTCCGCCCGGAGCCGCTCCGCTTCGGCCCGTTCCCGAAGCTGCCGGCCCTTCTCGGTTTCCATGAGCCGCCGATAGGCCTCCGGGACGGCGGGCGGGACGGCGGAGACGCCTGGGACGCCAGAGGCGCCGGACGGTGGGGTGGCGGACGGTGAGGTGGTGGATGGTGAGGTGGTGGATGGCGGGGCTGCGTACTGTGGGGCGGCGGATGGTGGGGTACGGCTGGCAAATCCAGAAGCGGCAGCGGCGCCCGACGCGGCACCGGCGGCAAATCCCGGCGCGGGGGCGGCGGCTGACGGGGCAGCATATCCCGGAGCGGCAGCAGCGCCCGACGCGGGGGCGGCATATCTTGCGGCACCGGCGGCTCCCGGGGCGGCGGCGGCTGACGGGGGCGGGATGGCGCCAAATGCAGCGGTACCGGGGCCGCCTACGCCCGCACCCGGAGCAGCGCCACCCATTACACCGGCAGCGCCCGGGGAAGCGGCACTCACACCTCCCGCAGCGCCACCCACACCGCCCGCACCCACGCCCACTCCACCGATGCCCGCACCCGCGCCCAGCGCGTCCCGGCCGCCCTTCATGCCGGCCATCCGCGCCGCCACCTGCTCGAACTTGGCCTCGTCGATGGCCGCCACGACCTCCCCGAACAGCCGGCCGTCAAATATCGTATCGAGCGGCCTGCTCAGGATGCAGCCGATCATATCCACATCCAGGTCGGCGATGGATTTTGCGATCATCCGGACAAACTTCTCCTGGTCCGCCCGGTCGATGACCTTGTCCAGGATTCCCAGCATCCGCACCATATTCGCCGACAACTGGCCGATCGGCAGGGTATCCCGTTTGCCCATGATCTGGTTCAGGCCCTGCTTGAAGACATTCTCCAGCCAGTCGGGATCCTTCGCCAGATCCTGGAGCTGCTGGATGTCCAGGTCCGCACCCGCCGCCCCTTCCCCGCCGGTCAGGTACCGGACGACCACCTCGTCGTCGATGTCGAGCCGGGCCAGAATCTGCTGCTTGCTGTCCTTGGCGATGTAGATCTTTTCATCGATGAGGATGTGCCCCACCTGCCGCGCCGCCATGACCGCCACCAGCCCCCCCTCCCGGCTGATCGTCACCGGCTTCTCCCCCAGAATCTCCAGGAAGGCCGACAGATCCTCCCGGGTCACGTCGCTGCCGATCGTGATGCTCTTGATGCCGAAATTGAGGATCACCTCCAGGAAAGCGGCGATCGGCGGCCGTTCCAGGTCTTTCCGGCTCAACGGCTGATCGCCGATCAGCAGCACCTTGTCGGCCTCCCCCAGGACCAGGGACGGCGCGCCGGCGAAGAACCCCTGCAGCGTCTGATGGAGCCGCTCGATGGTATTGATGATCATGGAGCTCGTGGGCGGATAGAGGCGGAGATTGACGAGGGCCGTGTTCATGGCGACAATAATGTCCAAAGTAATTTGATCCCGCCATTTATCGTTCATGCCGGCCTCGGTTGTGGTGTGTGGCGATTAGCTGGAAATGTGCCGATTTGATACACTAAAAACACCAGTAGAGCAATTAAAAATCTAATGGGGGTCAGGTCTTTAAAATTAGCATTTCTACCCATTCCGGCATCCCGATTTTCCTGTGGGCCGATGTTCCTGTGTTTCTGTGTCTTATGCCGTATGACCTCGGGAAAATGCGCTAATCACTGTGCCCGCCGGCAAGCAAATACACCTTTTCTTTCGCTCACGGCGAAAAATGCTAATTTTAAAGACCTGACCCCCATCTTTTATACGCCCAAAATAGATTCTTGATATTTGACAACAGCGGCGTCATTGGTAAGAAAAAGCATCCCTTCCGTTCGGGCCTGAGCAAGCAGCAGGCGGTCGAAAGGGTCTCTATGAAGAGGAGGCAACGTATCGACCTTCAGGGCATGTTCAGCGGTTACGGGAAGCTCCGTGTATCCATGCACCACGAGCATCTTCCTCAAACGATGCGGATCAACCTTAAAATCTTCGCGCCCAAGCCCAAGCTTGATAACAATTTCCCAGATACTTGCCGCACTGAAAAACAGGCTGTTTTCCGGTGAAGTCAAAAGTGCGCGCGCTGATTCGGGAAGCTTATCAGGCTGGCCGGCCGACCAGAGGAGGATATGCGTATCGAGGAGTAGTTTCACTTTGCCTTGCCCTCAAAAAGCAGCATAATCTCCGGTACTCCCAGTAAATCAAAATCGTCGGGAACGGAAATCTCACCCGCCATAAATCCAAGTCTTTCAGCGCCATTCAGTTCGTCTGCAGCCAGGGGTGAAACCTTGACCATCGGCTTTCCTGCCTTGGCAATGATGAAGGATTTACCTTGCGCCGCCTCCTCAACCAGACGGGAAAGATGCGTCTTCGCTTCATGAATATTGATGGTTTGCATAGCCCACCTCGCCAAGATTAGTTTAGTGAACTTAGTCTATTGGCAGCGCCGGATATTGTCAAGAAAAACCATGGGAAAAATGCTAATTTTAAAGACCTGACCCCCAAAATGTGACCCCCATTAATCACTGCTCCAATATTCATGAAAGCTGGCTACCCGCTCCCGGTCTTCCGGGGAAAAGAGAAAGGGTTCTACATCCTGCGCCAGGGCATTCATGTCCAGTTCTCCGATCCTCTCGCTGAAGCGTCGGGAAAATTCCTTTTCATCCAGGCCGAGAAGCCTTTCGATGTAGGCGTAATCAGGCGCCGCCAATCCCATCAGGAAAGAGACATCGTAGATGTCGCGTCCCTTCTCCCGCTGGCGGTACAGAACGGCGATCATCTTTTGGGCCAGAAGCGATCCCGCCGCCGCGGCATTTTTAAACAACGAATCCAACAATTCATACTGAAGATACTCCACGAGCATCCCGCGGGGATTTCTCTTCCGCAACGCCGGCGGAAAATGACCGGATATTTGTTCTAAGGTAAGCATCGCCGCGCCAACGGTTCCATCTTTTTTACGCCAAAGGCAGTTAGGTATTTCAGCAGCTTGTCCTTATCCAGGGTCCCTGCCATCTGTTCCCTGTTCAAGCGAATATGGTCGAAGTCCTCTTCGCTGTTGAGCCGCGCCAAGTTCAGGTAAAAGTAATCGAGCAGGGCCTTTTCGGGTTCGGCCATAAGATATGGGCCTTGATCTGTTTTCATCTCGACGTAACCCCAGAAGAGTTCGCTTTTCACGTGTCGATAGATGAAGCGGCCGAAGGCATTGTCGAAGGTCCGGGTGACCCGGGCGGTGACGCTGGTGTAGGCATAGACGATTTCGGGAATGAACCCGTACCAGGCCAAGGCGCTTTCCAAACTGAGATAGCTGGGCTGGCAGAGCAGAAAGGAAACGCTTTCGCCCCGGAGCCGTTCTCTTTCCCGGCTGAAGGCGTAGAGACCGTTCTTCAAACGGAGGAGATACCCCTTTTTCACCCAAAGGCTGAGTTGATAGTCAAGAACCTTATGACCCGACAATTCAAGGTCATTCCGGGAAAAAACCGGATCTGGAATGAGGGAGATCAAATCATTATATTTCATGAAATGATCATAATAGATAAGTTAATGAAATGTCAAGGCAAAAACCATGGGGTCAGGTCTTTAAAATTAGCATTTCGCGTTTCTACCCATTCCCCATTCCGGCATCCCGATGTTTCTATTTTCCTATGTCCTCATTGGCAAGCCCAGGTAAAGATGGCTCCATCAGACGGTTACCCTAATGCTTCTATGTCCCTGAGTCCATTAGTCTCTGAGTTCTACACCCTATGTTCTCGGGAAAACGGGAAAATGTGCCCATTCCTGTGTCCGCCGGCAAGCAAATACACCCGTTCTTTCGCTCACGGCGAAAAACGCTAATTTTAAAGACCTGACCCCCATTAAGCAGCCCCCAGAAGCCAGCGCCATACCGGGCGGACGTTGATTTTGATCCCCTCCGCATCTTCCTCCCACTCCTGGTCGTCCGTCAGGATCGTCCCTTCGGTCACCTCCAGGCGCCGGCAAGCCGCCGTCAGGCCGGCCGTTTCCCGCGCCCGGTTTTCCTCCGTCAATTCCCGGCAGACCTGGAAGGCAGCAAATCGCGTGCCCTGCCGCTCTCCCTTACCCAGCTCCAGCCCCTGCCTCTGCCTCTCTCCCAGCCCCTGCCCCTCTCCTTCTCCCGTACTCTCTTCCTCTCCCGTCCCCTCTCCCGTCCTCTCTCCCAGCCCCTGCCCGAGCCCCTCTCCTAGCATCTGCTCCAGCCATAGCCTCTGCCCATCTCCCTCTACCAGCCCCTCGTCCTGCCTCTCCCCCTCTTCCTCCTTGACGACAAAGTCGCACTCCTGCTTTTCCTCAAAATAGAAGACCTCCCCGCCCCGGCGCGCCAATTCAATGAAAACGATATTTTCCAGAATGCGGCCTGCGTCTTCCGAGGCGACCCGACGGCACAATCCCGTATCGGCGGGGTAGATCTTGACGGGATTTCTGCTTCTCTTGTACGA
>JAGPFL010000054.1 GCA_018056545.1 Syntrophobacterales bacterium | reverse complement strand
AAACGACCCTGCAAAAGCTGAAACGGGCGGTGGAGGCGGCGGAGCGCATCCTGAGAAACACCGACAAAACCTTGATCGGTCCCGATGCCCCGGCGACCCAGGAGCTGCGGGAATCCCTCCAGGAGGTGTCCAGTGCCGCCCGTTCCGTTAGGGTACTGGTCGAATATCTGGAAAAGCATCCCGAGGCGGTGATCAGCGGCAAATCACAGGAGAGACTACCATGAAAAAACTTGCCATGACGTCGATAATATTCATCGTCGCGGTGCTGGGGGCGGGCTGCGCCTCCGTCTCGCCCCGGTTGTACACCCTGAGTCCGCTGGCCAAACGGGGAGGAGAGTCTTCGGGCATTAGGGCCACCGTCGGCCCTGTCTCCATACCGGCGGTGGCCGATCGTCCCCAGCTCGTGTTCCCTGCCGGCCCCGGTCAGTTGCGGATCGACGAATTCAACCGCTGGGCTGCTCCGCTGAAGGGCGAGATCGCCCGCGTCGTGGCGGAAAATCTTTCTGAACTTTTAGGGTCTCCCTATATATCCGTTTTCCCCCGAAGTCTGTCCTTAAACCCGGCCTACCGCATCACCGTCGATGTCACGCGGTTCGAAGCGGTCCCCGGGGTCGCAGCCAGGTTGACCGCCGTATGGTGCGTTAGATCGGCGGCGGACGATCGACGGCACGAGGGAGCCGCAAACCTGTCCGAGCAACTTCCGGACAATGCCTCCCCAGCCGCCACAATCGATGCCTACAACCGCTTACTCATGGCCCTGAGCGGGGACATCGCCGGCACCCTCCGCAAACTCGCGGCAGACGGTGCCGGCAAAGAAATAACGTCTTCGGGACAATAAGCGGGCGGGTACACATTTCGCGGGCGACGACATTGTGAATCACCACGACGGTCGGTCAGGCAGGGGGAAATACGACGCATCCTTAAATCAGGAAGCCGGATATTGTCTTTTCTATGAATCGAGACGTTGGAGGACCATGCTGTACTTTCCGGTGTCCAGGATCATCTGCCGACCGTCGATGCGGAAACGGGCATTGATGATATAATCGTCGTGATTGATGATGAGGGTGGAGCCGACGATGCGGTAACGCTCGTTGGTGATTTCCACTTTGCCGTCGGGTTTCATGAGGGTGGAGATCACCGTGCCGTCGGTCTTGAAGTGGGAGACCCGGGAGGTGTAAGGGTCTTTTTGCTTGGGTTTGGGGGTCACCTTGACGATCTGCCAGGTGGTATCGGCCAGGGGTTTGGTTTCGTTTTCCGCAACCGTCTGCTGCTTGGCGACCTTCTGTTTGTCCAACTCGTTGCCGATGATGTAGCCCAGACCCATCCCCACGCCTGCGCCTATCAGGGTCCCCGCCGTGTTGTGGCCGATTAGCTGCCCGGCCAGGGCGCCGATGCCCGCCCCCGCCGCCGCTCCCGTGGTGGCCTTGTTCATGCCTCCACATCCGGTGATCAGCAAAAAGCAACAAAGACATAATGCCGTCCCGCTAAAACGATACCTGATATTTATCATCCTGTCCTCTCCTCCTTGAAGTATCGATGCCGTTTCCTCCGGTTCGGGTAAATCGCTCTTTCTTACCCGGCGGGCTATTTTAAAACACCGGGACAGGGAAAGCAACCGCTAATCCCTCTGCGGCCAAAACCCTCCGATTATCACGGCAAGAATTGGGAAACGACCCTCTCCGGCTGGCTCGCTTCTCGAGCCACCGTTACCCTTACGGGCTTAATTTGTCGCCGCTGGCACTGTCTCGGGCGGCCAGCCAATCCCTATATGCCGGGGGTTTCCGGCCCTGCAGGAGGTCTTCCAGCAGGGAAAACTCATGATAGACGCGGCGCAGCGGATAGAAGCGCTCGCCCCCATAGATGTCCCGGGCCTGGGAGCGGGCCTGGGCACAGGCCTGCAGAACCCGGTCCATGTTCATCCCCGTATAGGATTCAAAGTAATAGATCCCCTCCCTTTCCCGCCATTTTCCCTCTCTGACCAGTTCCTCCTGTATGGGCGTGCCCGGATAAGGAATGAGACACTCCGTATAGGCGATGTCCGCCCCGTTTTCGAAAAGTTCCCGGGCCAGGCGGAGGGTCTGCACCATGGTGTCCGGGGTATCCCAGGGGCCATAAAGGATGAAACTCACCACGGGCATCAGGTTCTGTTCGATACAATAGGCGACGCCCCGGCGCAGGTCCTCCGGGGTTATGCCCTTGCCGTAGCGCGCAAGGATCTCCTCCGCCCCCGACTCGGCCCCCACATACACCGCCTTGAAGCCCGCGTTACTCAGCCACTGCGCCATCACCGGCCGACGGCAGAAATCGTCGATCCGCCCCTGGATATAGAATTCACACTGACGATGCAAACCGGCGGCGATGATGGCGTCGCACAGTTCGGCCACCCGCCGGGACCGGGAGGTGAAATTGTCGTCGGTGAACATGATCCGCTTCGCCCCCTGGCGGAGGAGTACCTGAATCTCCTCTATAAGGGAACCGACGGAGCGTATCCGGATCGCGCCGTCATAAAGGGCGCGGATGGAACAGAAACGGCAGTGGTGCGGACACCCCCGACTGGAAGATATATTCCGTGTCCGGTAGCGGTCGTTTTCCACCAGGTGATGGGCCGGAAGGGGCAGGGTGTCCAGCTCGGGGGCCAATTCCCGGCCGGGGTTATGCACGGGCTTTCCCGACCGGCGAAAGCTGATGCCGGCCATACCGTCCAGTGTCTTCCCTGCCGCCACCGCGGCAACCAGTTCCGGGAAGGCCGCTTCGCCCTCCCCCCGGACCACAACGTCTATCTCTTCACATTCCCTCAGGATGTCCTCATAGAGAAGGGTTCCGTGAATTCCCCCCAGAACCGTAATGATTTCCGGCGCCGCCTCCTTGACCTGACGACATACCGACCGGGCGGCGGCGAAACTGTTGGACAGGGCCGTCACCCCCACAATGCGGGGGCGGTCGTCATGCAACCGAGCCGCTAGTTTGGGAACGGCCGTGGATGCCGGGTAAAGGTCCAGATCCAGAATCTCCACCCGGCAGTTTTCCGCCGGCAGCGCCGCCGCGACATACATCAATCCCAGGGGGGGGATCTCGGCCTGTCCGTTGAAACAGGGATTGACCAGCAGGACGTCCATTCAGTTTCCCGGAAAAATTTTTCTCACCTTATGCCATCACCGCCGGGTTGTCAATTTCGTCCTGACGCTTCGCGATGCCGCTGTTCATCTCCCATCTTGCCTACGGGCGGGAGAATCCGGTTACCGAAGTCGGGATCCTCGCCTTTCCGGCCGGCAAAACGAGGAAGGGCAATCCGGATTTTCTTGATAAGGCTTGCGGTTTCCGTCGGTCAACCCCGGGAGCCGAGACGCAGGCCGCCGTGGATGAAGAAAACGTCCCCGGCCAGGGCCTCGTTGCGATACAATTCGCCCACCAGGGAGGCCACCTCCTCCGGCTCGATCAACCGTCCGATAGGCACGTCCGCCAGGATTTTTTCCAGTGCCTTCTGATCCATGCGGCGCACCATGGCCGTTCCCACATAGCCGGGGGCGACGGCCACGCAGCGGATTTGGGCCGACAGACCGCGACGGAGGAATTCAGCGGTAAGGACCTTGGGGAAGACCGACATGGCCGCCTTGGAGGAAGAGTAATTGATCTGTCCCGCCGTCCCCAGGGAACCCGTGGAGGAAACGAGACATATCAAACCTTTGCAGTTGTTGTTTATCATCCGCTCCACGCATTCCCGGACGGTGAGAAAAACCCCGGTGAGATTGATGTCGATGACTGCCTTGAACTGATCGAGGCTCATCTTGCGGTTCACCTTGCCCGTCTCCTTGCTGGTGGACACCAGGAGTCCGTCCTTGATGATCCCCGCGAAAGGCGCCACCAGATTAATCTGTCCGAAGCGTGCGATGGCCGTATCGGCCAGAAGGGCGTTATCCTCTTCCTTTGTCACGTCGCAGACCACCGTCGCCACCTCGCCGCCCAGGGCCTTCAGTTGGGCTTCTGCCGGTTCCAGAAAAGCTGGGGCGATATCGGCGATAACCACCCGTCCGCCGTTACGCACCCAGTATTTGCCGATTTCCAGTCCTATTCCCCCGCCGCCGCCGGTGATGACGGCCACCGATCCTTTGATCTCCAGCATGTCTTTCTCCTTTCCCTCGCTTGCTCAGACGTCGAAAGGCTTGCCCTATGGTCAAGCCCAGGTAAAGATGACTCCCTCAGATGATAATGTGCCCATAGACTTTCCTTGCCTGTTGGTGTTTACAGAGGGCCGTAAATCGTTCGTCAAGGCCCTCGCCTTAGAAAAATAAGGGAGGGGCAGACGCCCCTCCCTCGCTTCGTTGTTCAATACCGCTCTCATCCCATAAATCGCGTGAGAAGGAAGTTTATACAACCTTCAGGATCTGTTATCTTTCTCCTCGAAGAACAACCCCGTAACCCTGTGTTTCCCTCCGGGACTCAGATGATCCCCCGCTCCGCCAATTCTCGGAGTTTAGCCGGCCCGTAACCCAGGTATTTCAGGTAAATGAAACCGTTGTCGTAGCCTACGGGACGGCAGACCCACTTTGTCCGCGGCGGTGTCCCGGTGGCCTTCCACTGGGCCTGGGCGCAGACGATGGAGCCATAGACGGGATCCTGTACCGGGGTGAAGACCCCCCTATCTCTCCATACCTCGTCACGCATGGCCTTCTCCGGAGAGACGATTTCCGCCACCACCGGCGTTATCGGCGCCAACCGTCCTGATTTTGCGTATTCCACGGATTTCATGGTCAACTCCTCGCTGGTGTATTTCTCCGTCTCGGGGTTGATCATGGCCTGATATTTCAACTGCCAGTCCTTTTTCATGAACGGTGCCAGGGTGGTCCACTGTTCCGCCCCCCATTCGTCATACTTGCCGATGATGTCCACGAAGGCCTTCCACATTTCGAGGCGCAAGCCGCCCAGGAAGACGCCGCCGTCCTTGGTGGGATAGAATCCGTAAAGCCAGAGGGCGGTATCGAGGTTGCCGAACCGTTCGTTGAGGACGCCCTGATCGGCGTACCAGTGGAGGGCATAGTCATGGAGTCGTTCGTAGGCCTCGGGGGTGGCGATGTCGATCGCCTGACCTTCCCCCGTCACCCCCCGGTAATAGAGGGCCGAAAGGATACCCATGGCGCCGAAGCAACCGGAGGCGGCCCAGGCGATCCAGGGTCCCGCCTTGGTGGGACAGGCATAGGGCATCTCCTCGTAGGTCTTTCCTTCGGGGAGGATTTCCCCCGTTCCGTACTGAATGCCCGAACGGGCCTGACTTACGTTGTCATAGTCATATTGCCTCCTTCCGCTCTCCGGACCGAAACCGCCATAGGCGGAAAGAGAGGTATAGATGAGACGGGGATTTATCTTCGCCAATTCATCATAACCGATGCCCCACTCATCCATAACGCCCGCAGGATAGGTCTCGATCAGCACATCGGCCGCACCGACGAGGCACTTAAGAATATCCCGGCCCTCTTCCTTCGTCAGGTCCAGGGTGACATGGAACTTATTTCTTCCTTCCTGGAGATATGCCAGACCGGTGCCCCGGTGCATGATCCCGTCCGGCGAGTAGGTCCGGACCAGATCGCCGCCGGGCGTCTCGATGCGGATCGTCTCCGCACCCAATTCGGCCAGCAGCGATGAACAGAAACATCCGGCCATGCTGCGGGAGCTCAAATCCAAAACCACCAAATCATCCAGGGCCTCGGGTTTTTCAAAATTCTTGGCCGGATCATCCAGGGACCTGATATGATCTGCCCAATCCGCCCATTTCGGTCTTTTATAATCTGCCATCGCGTCTCACCTCCTCAAAATAGCGCCCGTCTGGCCGTCCCAGTCGGACGGGGGACGACGCCCCTGGGCATCCTTCCACCTCCCCAGGACCCCATGCAGATACAGTTCGTCAATCTGTGCCTGATTGCGTCCCAAAAGCGTGGTCATGATAAAGTCGTTGTCGAAACCTACGGGGCGCACTGTCCAGCGATGCTTGGGCGGTGTTTTCGACATCATGATGGGGATTTCGTGATCCAGGTACTTCCCGTAGAGGGGATCGTCCAATTCCTTGACGAATCCCCGGCTGCGGCGATGAACGTCTTCACACATATCCCGGGAATTGTGGAGGCGGGTGGCGGCGAATCCGGATTTTTTGCCCAGTTCCTCGATCTCGTCGGCCGTCTTGGTAATCGCCCAGTCGGCAATGATCTTGAGGATCGCCAGGGCGTTTTCCGACTGCAGACGATCGGTATGCTCCTTGAACCTGGGGTCGGCAGCCAATTCTTCCCTGCCCATGGCCCGGCAGAGGCCCGAAAATTCGTCGGGCGCCGGCGCCGCCAAGGCCACAAACAGCCCGTCTTTGCAGAGAAAGGTATCGGCGGGACAGATGCATTGATCACGATTTCCCGAAGGTTCGACACCTTTGCCGGTCAACTGCTGATAGGGCCAAACCCAGCCCATGGCACGCATGATGTTTTCCGTTTGCGACATTTCGATGTACTGGCCTTTCCCCGTTCTTTTCCTATGATGCAGGGCCGCCAGGACCGCCACCTCTCCCATCATCGCACCAAACACATCGCAGATCCAGATGCTCTGCTTGAGGGGGGGGCGATTCGGAAAACTCGACATCCAGGCATATCCGGACAAGGCCTGGGAGGCCCCGTCATTGGAGGGTCTGTCCTGCTCTGCGTACCTGCCCCACTGACCGAAGCCGTTTTTCTCCACATAGATGATAGCGGGATTCACTTTTTTAATGTCTTCGTAGCCCACGTTCCAGCGGCTGGTTACGCCCGGGCGGAGGTTGAATTCGATAATGTCCGATTTGGCGGCCAGTTCCTTGAATATCTGCTGTGCCCAATCAATGTGCAGGTCCAAGGCCATGTAGTATTTCGAGGTGTTGATATGCATGAACATCGGTCCCTGTTCTTTATAGAACCAACCGAAGGGATTGAGGGAGCGGGTCACGTCGCCCATGGGGGGAAGTTCGATTTTAATTACCTCCGCGCCAAGGGCCGCCATGAATGAAGGACCTGCCGGTCCGAAAAGTAGCGTGCAGACCTCGAGGACCCTCACCCCTTTCAATGGTCCCGGTCTGGCGTTCTTGTTTTTTACATAATCCTTGAAAACATCAGGCATAAGGTTCCCTCCTTTAACCGTGATTCAAAAATGATTATGATGCTCTATCACCCCACCTCTCGACAGTCGATAATCACCTCCCTTGCCTATTTATTTATTGTTTCACAGAAACGAGCTGAGAACAAAAAAACCCCAAATATTTCTAACATGAGGGCCTGAGGGAAGCAAGAAATATTTGTCTTTTTTTCAGCTTGACAAGGTCGGAGACCGCCTATATAATTATACACATGAACAATATGTTCAATCGTTGAGGATATCCCGCCCATGGCCACCTTTCTGGACAGAAACAGGATTCTGGATGCCGCCCGCGTTGTCTTTGCGCGACACGGCTACCGGAAGGCCACCTTGACCGATATCGTACATCCCTTGGGGGTCACCAAAACCGCTGTATATCACCATTTTCCCGGCGGCAAGGAGGAGATATTTCACGCCTTGGCCGTCCGGGAAGAAAACGCCGTCCTGGCCGACATGCAGGCGGCAGTCGCCGTGCAGGCGACGCCCCCCCGGAAGTTGCGGGCGTTGATTCTGGCCAAACTCACCCATTTTCAGCAACTGCGGGAGCTCCTCATGGTCCCCCGGGACATCGGGGAGGAGGTGGCGCAGATTTACGCGGCCCATGAGACTTCCTTCCGCGCTTCGGAACGGGCCATGATCGCCGCCATTCTTCGCGACGGACAGCAGGCCGGGGTCATTCGTGCCATCGATACGGAGCAACTGGCAAAAAACGTGCAGACCATCCTTAACCGGCTGGAGCTGCCGCTGATCTTCGAAGACGGTTCCGACAAGATGGAGCGTGAGGTCGACGATTTACTCTACATCCTGTTTCACGGTATTTTAAATCCGGAGGTACCTTGAATGTCCGACAAGCAAACCAACAGCGACCGCCGGCGTCTTGTCGGTCGCATATTCGCCGCCCTGGTGATCATCGCCGCCCTGATCTACGGCGGACGCTGGCTTTACTGGCGACTAACCCATGTTACCACCAACGCCGCCTATATAAAGGCGGACATGGCGAATGTCGCCCCGGAGGTGCCGGGAAAAATAATCGCCATCGCCGTCCAGGAAGGACAAACCGTCCAGGCCGGGCAGGTGCTCCTGCGCATAGATCCGGAGCAGATGGATCGACAGGTCGGCCTTGCCGAGGCGGATCACGCCTCCCTGGAATCCCGCCGGGAAAGCTATCGTGCGGAGTTGGAGCAGGCCCGTCTCACCGTCCCGGCTAATATCGCCGCCGCCCGGGCGGCCCTGGTCGTGGCGGAAAAACAGCAGCTCAAGGCTCGGGCCAATCTCGAGCATTGGCAGCTCCAGCGCCGGAGGTTTGAAAAGCTCTACGAGAAACAGGCCGTCGGCAAGGCCAAGTTCGATGAAGTGGATACCGCCTGCCGGGCTGCCGAGGCGGATTTCAATGCTGCCGGGGCTCAGGTAGCCCTGGCCGAATCCCGCCTGAAAGAGGCGGAGGCGTCAAGAGCCGTCATCGCCAGGGTGGAAGCGGCAAACCGGGAGATCGGCAAGGTCATCGCCAAAACCGATGAGGCCCGCAAACTGGCCCTTCTGAACCGTTCCCGCTGCGAGGTAAAGGCGCCAATCACTGGCTATGTGGCCCGCCTCCTCGTCCGGGAGGGAGATTACGCCACCCCGGGCAGACCGGTACTGGGGATCTACAATCCCGTTACCCGCTATATCGAGGCCCGTTTCGAGGAAACGAAGATGCGGCATATCACTCCGGGAAAGAAAGCGGAGTTCACCGTGGACAACTATCCCGGCCGGACACTCACGGGACGGGTCGACCTGGTAACCCCCGCCTCGGCGGCGGAGTTCGCCCTCATCCCCCGGGACATCTCCGCCGGGGAATTCACCAAGGTTGTCCAGCGGATCCCGGTCCGGATCGCCATCGACAACCTTAAGGACCGGCCGGAGTTGGTCCCGGGGCTCTCGTGCGAGGTCTCCATCGCTAAATGAACTGGACGGAGGCCGCCGCGAAAGGGACCTCCGTCCCGGGGTTCCGGCGGCACTCCGGAAATTCTTCCCTGTTTTTTCAAGCCTCACCGGCATGAACGGCGGCACGGCAAAATGATACGGGATTAACGGCATGGAAAGTTCACAAGCCGACCGGGCAGACAAATGGCTCATCGCCGTCCTGGTCTCTGTCGCGGTCTTTATCGCCCTGCTGGATACCACCATTGTGGACATCGTCCTCCCCAAGATGATGGCCGCCATGGAAACGGACATCTATGGCATCCAGTGGGTGGTCATAACCTATTTTCTCGGAGCGGCCATCGCCATGACCGCCGTGGGCTGGGCGGCGGACGTCGCCGGTCACCGCAACACCTATATCTTCGGGATTGTCCTTTTCGTGGCCATGTCCGCCCTGGCCGGTTTCGCCAACAGCCTGGAGATGATGCTCTTTGCCCGCTTCTTTCAGGGCATCGCCGAGGGGATCATGATGCCCGTGGGATTGTTGATTCTCTACGAAACCTTCCCGCCCGCCGAGCGGGGGATGGCCATGGGGGTTTACGGGATCTCCGCCTCCTTCGCCCCCGCCCTGGGCCCTACATTGGGAGGGTTACTGACGGAATATCTGAACTGGCGCTGGGTATTCTTCATCAATATCCCCGTCGGGATCCTGGATGTGGGCCTGATCTGGTGGTTCATGAGAAATGCCCTGCCAGCGGAAAAACCGCCCCGTTTCGATTTCATCGGCTTCCTGCTGGCCGCCGCCGCCCTGTCGGCCCTGATCGTATTTCTGGGGAAGGGGCAGGAACACGGCTGGCTCCACTCCGATTTTATCCTGACACTGATCCTGATTTTCGTCGTCAGCGGCAGCGCAACCGTGCTATGGATGACCTGGGGCCCCAATCCTCTTTTCCCCAGAAGGATCATGAAGCACCAGCCCTTCCGCCTGAGCATCTGGGCGATGATGCTCTTTTCCATCACCGCCTATGGCTTCTTCTTTCTCCTCCCCATCTATCTGCAGCAGGTCCACGGTTACACGACTTTTCAGTCGGGGCTCATTCTTTTGCCCGGCGCCCTTTTTGCGGGAATCGCCACCCTGCTTTCCGGAATTTTATCGGACCGGATCAGCCCCAAGATCGTCGCCGGCGTATGTCTCGTGGGGGCCGCGGTGGCTTCCTGGATCTTTCACACCGACATGGATACCCCCCGGGGCCTGCTGTATCTCGATTATATCTGGTGGGGTTTCTTCATCGGGGGAACCTTCGCGCCCGTCACCCTGCTGGCCCTGGGCACCCTGGAGGAGCAGGACATCGCCAACGGCTCGACCCTGGTGAACGTCTCCCGCCTCATCGCCGGCTCCATCGGCACCTCCTACGCCACCTCCCTGCTCTCCATCAAGAAGGACACCTTCTTCGAAGCCTTGAGCGGCAATCTCACCTGGGGCAGCGGGGCCCTCTCCGATCTTATCACCCGTTTCTCCCAGCTTTCCGGCAGCACCGCGGCGTCCTTTGATCCCGATGCCTGGAACAGGCTCCTTTTTCTGGCCAAACAGTTCATCCAACTGCGGGCCGCCAGCTACGCCTTCGAGGCGGTCTATGAATACCTGGCCCTTTTCCCACTGGCGGCACTCCTGTGCGTCCTCCTGGTCCGCCTCTCCGCTCGCAAAGGCGTCAAAGTTTCGGTGCACTGATCTTCTCCGGGAAAAAGCACCAGCCTCGGTAATAAATATCTTGACAAATTCTTTTCTCCGCACTATACTCCACTATAATGATAGAATTTATAGAATATGAAATTAAGCACACGAGGCAGATACGGTGTCAGGTTCATGTTCGATCTTGCCGCTCATTACGGGGAAGGGCCGATCTATCTTAAAGATATTGCCCAGCGTCAGGGGATCTCGGAAAAGTATCTCTGGCACCTCGTTACTCCTTTGAAATCCGCAGGCTTGATCACGACGGTCCGGGGGGCGAAGGGCGGCTATTATCTTTCCCGATCTCCCAAGGATATCAACCTGATGGATGTTGTCCGGACCCTGGAAGGTCCGATCTGTTTCGTCGATTGCGTGGAAAACTCCTCCCTGTGTAACCGGGCGGACGGCTGCATTTCCCGGGAAGTATGGGGAGAGGTGTCACGGAAAATAGGCGAAATTCTCTCGGGAATAACTTTGGAAAATCTGATGGAGCGGCAACGCAGCAAGACGCCCGCTACGGCCATGTTCATCTGAAGACGACGTTAAATAAGTACCTGCCCTTGGCTACGCTTCATGTTGTTGAGGAAAGGAAAGCCATATCAAAAATCCGGCAGCGGAAGGAAGCTGGAAAATGAGAATTGTCAATATGATAATGTGTTGTTGCTGCGGGGCGAGTCGTCCTTCCGCAGGCAGGAGTGAAGCATGAGCTGATCCTCCCCTGATTAGCGACGGAACAAAGGCCCACTAAACCGGTACTGTCAAGTATTTTGTGTAAAATGTTCATAGGCCAATTCTTTGAAGAAAGGCAGGCTTTTATGCACTTTTCCGATAGGGGTTGACCTCCAATGCAATTCCATTTTCAAAGATATGTAGGCC
>JAGPFL010000005.1 GCA_018056545.1 Syntrophobacterales bacterium | reverse complement strand
CGCCCGGGATCTGGCGGATTTCCATCATGCCATGAATCTCGATCACCCCTTTTTGGTGGGACATTCCATGGGCGCCACCGTCATGCTCCTGGCCAACGCCCGCTTCGGTCTGGCGGCCCGGGGCATGGTCCTTATCGAACCGATCTTTCTGCCCGAGGATTTCTACCGCCTCCAAATCACCGTGGACCAGCACCCCCTGGCCTCCAAATCCATAAAGAGAAAGAATCACTGGGATGACGCCGCGGCCGCCAGGGATTACGCCCGTTCCCGGCCCCTCTTCCGGAACTGGGACGAGGAGATGCTGGACCTTTATATCCGCTATGGATTGAAACCGGGGGATGCCGGGGGTCTGCAACTGGCATGTTCGCCCCAGCGGGAGGCGGCGCTGTTCATGGGGGGCATGCAGTATAACCCCTGGCCGGAGCTGACGAAAGTGACCTGTCCGGTCCTGGTGGTGGAGGGGGAGGAGAGCGACAACCGTCATTTCATCGATCTGCCGAAGGCCACGGCGATGTTTCCCCGGGGAACCCACCGGGTGGTGGCTGGAGCGGGGCACCTGGTTCCCATGGAAAAGCCCGGGGAAGTAACTGAGATCATTCGGGACTTCCTCGCAACCTCTCATTGACCACTCAGAACGGTCAGGGTCAGCGTCCGCACCCTTGACCAACAAGATCGACGACAAACCGTCTCGCCCCTTTCATACCGCCGCCTCGCAACGGTACGACGGGCCTTGCGACCTTTGCAGCCCGGCTGTCCAATAATCCGCACCGGGGAAAGGAATCCCGAGGTGGTCATTCCCGGGCCTTCTTCGCCGCCTTCACCGCCTTCTTCCGACGTTTGAGCTGAGCCTTGAGGGTTTTTTTGTCCGGGAACGGCAGCGGATATTCCCCGGCGGCATTCTTCGTCGAGGCAAGCTCTCCGGGGACATACTCCATGGGGACCTCCCCCGGGGAGGTCTCTACAGGCTCGGCAGGGTTGTCTCCCACCACCTTGCCCGTGCCTTCTTCGTTAGGCGTCGCGGGGCGTTCTCCCGCAACGGCCGGCAAAGGGGGCACCGCCGGGGAAACGGCGGAGTCTTCCCGCCTGGGGCCGGACCTTACCGCCTTGATTTTGGCCATGACAAACTGGGCGAAGCTCTTGCCGAACTGGCCGATGAACCCCGCCGCCAGAACCACGAGGACCCACTGGAGGACCGACCAGGTGCTTAGATCAAGAAATTCGGACATGCTCTCCGACCCCCCACGATGGCCATCAGCGAAACCTTCGAAAAGCGGCTTCAATATCGGTCAGCATCCGCCGCCCCCTGTCCTTCCCCCAGGCCGAAGGTTTCCGCCACCCAGGCGGCGATCCCGGTAATGTCATCCAGGGAAAAATTCGGTACCGTCCCCACCGGCAGCGGTTCATCGCTGGCCACGGCGATCAGGTTGTCCTCCGGCCCGCAGAGACGTTCCCGCTTCAGGGAGGGGCGGAACACCTCGATTTTGGGAAAGGGGTTACGTTTATAGCCTTCCACGATGATCAGATCCACATCCCGGATATACCGATCCCGCAGCTCCGCGATCTCATAGTCCCGGTCCGTGTCCTCCACCACCGCCACCTGACGGGGGGAGGCGAGCACCGTTATCCGGGCCCCGGCCCGTTTATGGCGCCAACTGTCCTTCCCCTCGTGATCGACGGTGAAGCCGTGGCGGTTGTGCTTGATCGTCGCCACCCGCCAGCCCCGGCGGGTGAACTCCGGGATGAGCCTCTCGATGAGGGTCGTCTTGCCGGAATTGGATTTGCCGACAATGGAGAGAATGGGAATTGTCTTGCTCATGAACGGTACATATCCATCTCGAATCCTCAATTGTTAGCGGCCCACGCCCCCTGCCCTGGGGGGTGACTTATCATGAAGCGACTTGCGTGAAATTACTCGGCAGGTTTCTCTGTATAAATATTTTAAGGCAAAGGCAAGCCGATATTGACCGTAGGAGTTCCGAACGTTTTATTTGCATTATTCATCGCCCCGGGCTACAGAATGAACGTTACGCCCTTGGGGCATCTTATCATGCCGTAACTTGATGGACCTTTCTCAGCATAGTCGGTCGGCAAGCGACGGCCGGCGGGAAATCCCGGCCGCGGGAATATCATGATGGCTCTGCAACTCATGGACAGCGTTCGTCAGCTCCTGGCCGACGTGGAGGAAGCCGCGGGGAAAAAGATCTCCCCCGTGGAAAAGCCGGAGCTGCCCGTCCCGGTCATCTTCAATCTCCCCGATAATAATTCCTACCGGATCGATCTTTACTACAACCCCCGCGACCATGAGCAAATCGACTACGCCCTCGCTTGCCAGGCGGGGCATCTCCTGCGCTTTTTCGCGGCACCCCCGGCAGAGCGTTTCGTCTCCGTCGCCAACCGCCGGACCATGGCCGTCTTCATCATGGAGACGGAAAGCGAGTTGGAACGTCTCACCACGATTTTCGGCCGGGAGAAGGTGCGGCAACTGATCGCCCGTTGGTACCAGGGCGTGGTTTTTCAACTCACCCGGATGCCCACGGATATCATGGTCAACAAATGGCTCCATGACCGTTTTCCCGAACTGCGCCCCCGGCAGCTTCAGGGCCTCGCGGCCCAGCGGGAACAGGCCCTCCGGTCCCTGACCCCGGAGGTCCGCCGGGCGACGCCGGCCCGGATCTATCAGGCCGCCAACATCATGAACTTCGTCTTCTTCAAAATCCTCGAGGATCACCTGCAGGCGGACTTCCTCGGTCCCTATCACGGCACGATCTTCATTCTTGCCGGCGCCGCCCTGGCCAGGATCACGGCGGCCCGGCGGGAGGACGGTCACGCCGGAGACCGGGCCATGATCGACGCCTGGGCCGCCATGTTGGAGTTGGACCGCTGGTATGAGTGGCAAACCTATGAAAAATTTTCTTCACCTCCTTGAATTTATAGGCAATAAACCGTTGACTTTCCCTCCGTCCGGGAGTATTTCTCTTCGGTAGCGACAGCGGCGGTATTTCATCGCCCGCACCCCCGCTCTTTTAAAGGGTTTTTAGAAAATCACCTCCAGGCGGAAACGGCGCCGCGGGTGCCGGTAGGATTTATTCCTTATAAGATCGTTTTATCGTTTATTCTTTGGAAAGGAGGTAGTTTATGACCACAACTGTTGTAGTAATCATTGGTTTTCTAATTTACATCACACTTTACTTCACCTACGGCAAGAAGATCGAGCGGGACGTCGTCAAGGCGGATGACGCCATCGAGACGCCCTCCAAGCGTCTCTATGACGGGGTGGACTTCGTGCCGGCCCACAAGGCGGTCCTCTTCGGCCACCACTTCTCCTCCATCGCCGGGGCGGGGCCCCTCGTCGGACCGGCCATGGCGATCTGCTGGGGGTGGCTGCCCGGGCTCCTTTGGGTCTGGTTCGGCAATGTCCTCATCGGTTCCGTCCACGACTACCTGGCCCTCATGGCCTCGGTGCGTTACGACGGCAAGTCGGTTCAGTTCGTCGCCTCGGACTTGATCTCCAAGCGGACGGGAACGGCCTTCTACTGGATCGTCTTTTTCCTCTTGATCCTCGTCGTCGCCGCCTTCGCCAACGTCATCGGCACCATGTTCGCCAAGACGCCGGAGATCTCCGGGGCCTCCATCTACATGACCATCGCCGCCATCATCCTCGGGATCCTCATCTACCGGGTGAAGATGAACCTCCCGGTCGCCACGGTCATCGGCATCATCCTGATGACCATCGCCATCTGGGGTTCGACTTACTTCCCCGTACCGGCCTCCTATGAGGTTTGGATGGTCGTCTTGTTCCTCTATATCATCATCGCCGCCGCCATCCCCGTGAACATCCTGCTCCAACCCCGGGATTATTTGAATTCTTTCCTCCTCTACTTCGGCATCGCCATCGGCTTCATCGCCGCGATCGTCACCTTCCGGGGCTTCGAGATCCCCATGGCCTCGTCCTTCTCCCCGATCCTCCTCGGCGGCAAGCCGACGCCCTTCTGGCCCGCCATCCCCCTGGTCATCGCCTGCGGTTCCCTCTCGGGCTTCCACTCCCTGGTCGGCTCGGGGACCTCGTCCAAGCAGTTGGCCAAGGAGAGTGACGGTCTCTTCGTGGGCTACGGCGCCATGTTCACCGAAGGTTTCCTCTCCACGGTGATCATCTGCGCCATCGGCGGCTTCGGTTATACGGCCATCCAGAACGCCCATGTGGCCGCCGCTGCTGCCGCCGCAGCCAAGGCCGCTGCTGCCGGGGCCGCCGCCGCAGTGGGTGCTGCGGGTGCTGCCGCGGCAGGCGCCGCCGCCGGGGCCGCCCCTGCCGCTCCGGCCGCGCCGCCCCTGGCCCTCACCCTGGAGAACTGGGGTGAACTCTACACGAAAACGACGACAACCCTCAAATTGGCGCCGCCCAACATGATCGTCCAGTGCTTCGCCGACATGGTGGCGGCAAGCTTCCTGTCCTTCATCCCCACGAAGATCGTCAAGGTCATCGCCGGTCTCTGGATCTCCGCCTTCGCCCTGACGACCCTGGATACGACCAATCGCCTGGCCCGCTACTGCCTCGTGGAGATGCTGGCACCCCTCAAGAATACGGCCGAGGGTCTTTACGGTACCCTGACGAACCGCTGGACGGCCTCCCTCATCCCCGCCGCCATCGGCATCTACCTGGCCTGGAGCGGGCAGTTCAACATCCTCTGGCCGTCCTTCAGTGCCGCGAACCAGCTCATCGCATCCATCGCCCTGATGACCGGCGCCGCTTACGTAGCCAAACGGATGAAATCCCAGTTCGCCGTCATGGCCGTCGTGCCGGCCTGGTTCCTCTGGTTCACCGTGACCTGCGCCATCCTCTGGTTCATGGCCGTCGTCATGCCGGCTTCCATCGCCAAGGCCGCCGGCCCCGGCTGGACCATCCAGATCATCATGGGAATCATGGTCATCCTCAACTTCCTGTTCATCTACGACTTCACGAAGTCCAGGAAGAAGGAATGACCGGGCGTTTATGAACAACCCCCGCCGCAGGGCAGGACAGACACCTTCCCGGCGGCGGGCTGTTTTCCCCACTCCCCGGTCGGTGCCGGGGAGCGGTAACAGGTGGTTCACCAGACCGGCACACCGGGGGTGGACATACCGAAATACGAAAATAAGAAAGCTTTGCATAGCGGCGGAAAAATGGTTCGCAAGCAGCGAATCAAATGTTTTTTGCGGCGATGATTGTAAGCATTTGTTAATAATTTCCGTCCCCTTCATGGGAAGGGATAGGGTGGGGAGGGGTCTGGCCCGCACGTGATGAACATCAAGCTGCACTTTATGAACACTAAGCTGCGCTTTCATCCCCTTGGTGTCGGCAGGCCGTCATGATAACTGCACATCAATTAAACGGGGGCAGCCCAGCATCGAAGCGGCCGTGAAAAGATCATTCCTCCGCCAGTGCCGCGACCTCCTCGCCGGCATGGAAACCGCCCACCGGGAGCAGGCGGTTTCCCTCACCTGCCTGGAGGTTCAGGAACTGGAAAACATCTTCGCCCTTCTGCTTCTCGGCTCCTTCGTCGGGCTCCCCGCCCCGCCGACCTTCCTCTCCGTGGAACTCCTGCCGTTTATGGACCGGGAACTCCGCGTCCTCCACCAGCGGGCCGAGGATGCCCACGACATGCTGGCGGAAATGATGGGCTCCCTGGGGGTGGATTGATGAAAATCCTCTTTTTCACCGGCAAGGGGGGGGTAGGAAAATCCACCCTGGCGGCGGCTGCCGCCTGGCAGCTCGCCCGGCGGCGGCGGGTCCTCATCGTCTCTTTGGATCCGGCCCACAATCTGGGGGACATCTTCGGGGTGGCCATCAAAGGGCGGCGGCGGCGCTTTACGGATCACCTCCATCTGGACGAGGTCGATCTCAAGAAGATGGCCCGGTCCTATCTGGAGCGGGAAACAAAGGTTCTCACCGATACCTACAATTATCTGACGACCCTCAATCTCGACCGGTATTTCTCAGTCCTGAAATACTCCCCGGGCATCGAGGAATATGCCCTCCTGACCAGCATCGAAAAGACGATCCGGGAGGAGAAGGGCTTCGATTACCTCATTTTCGACACGCCCCCCACGGGCCTCACCCTGCGGTTTCTCGCCCTCCCCCAGGTGACGGTCACCTGGATCGACCGTTTGACCGCCATCCGCCGGCAGATCCTGGAGAAACGCTACACCATCCATAAGATCCGCCATCCCCGGCCGGAAGGGAAAGGGGCGGAAGAAATCAAACTCCGGTTCCGCGAAGACGAAGACGAGATCATGAGACGTCTCAAGACGCTCCACGACCACTACCGGCAGCTTACGGGCATCCTTCAGGGAGAGGATTGCGGCGTCGTGCTGGTCTTCAATCCCGATCTCCTCTCGCGGCGGGAATCGGAGCGGCTCATCGAGGGCTTGCGGGATCTCAAACTCCCCCTGCGCCTCCTGATCCAGAACAAGGTGACGACGGCCAACGAAAAGATCGCCGCCGCTGTGGCGACCTCCCTCCGCCAGGCCGCCGGAAAGGATGTGCCGGTACGTTTCGTGGCCCTGAGCGATACCCTGGCAACGAATACGGGGAAACTCTACGATCTCCCCGAAGATCTGGAGGCGGAACTTGGATTTTAACAACCTCTTCGCCCATGAGGAAATCATCACCCAGCCGCTGTTCTACCTCTTTGTCGTCTGCTCCGCCCTTCTGGGCATCGCCTTTTTCCGGGGCAAGCGGGTCAACGAGCGGATGTTTCGCGACGCCTTTCAGGATCTGGTCGCCGTCATCCGGCCACAGGATCAGACCTTCACCAATATCGGCGGCACCATCGGCTATCACGCCCGACTCGTCACCAGAAAGACCGACCCTGTGACGCTGGTGGAGGCGACGATCACGTTTCTGCCCCGTCAAGCCCTCCTCTGGATGCCCATCTCCCTGCTCATCCGCAAATATGACCGGCTCTTCATCACCTTCCATCTCCGCCATCAACCCCTGGCTGAAGGTCACCTCATCGAAACGGCCTATGCCCGCTTTCGGGGACCGAAGATCACCAATGCGGACCGGCTCCAACAGGAGGCGGTCCGCTGGGGAAACAACGACTTCCTCCTCTACTACAGTAACGAAACGATCCGCCAGCGGCTCCGCCAGTTCCTCAACCGGAATCAGACCCCGGGGGCGATCCGCCATATCGCCCTCGTGCCGGAACAGAAAAAGGCCTTCGTTTTCATGATTCCCACCCGGGGCCAGGTCGCGGCCGGCCTGGCCCCGGTCTATCAGTGGCTCCCCGGGGGCCTCAAGACGCCGGGGAAATAAGGCCCCTCCCGACGTGGACAAGCCACCGTCGGCGGGCCGATGAAGGATACCGGCCGGGAAGGCGCCGCAACCGGGCCGGAGCAACCGGGCACACCAGCGGTAGTGAGGGGGTGAGATTTTCTGTAGGTAACCCCCTAAAATCAGAAATGATCCTTGCCGGACAAGGAGGGATATGCAGGTTAGTGGCGCGGGAAACGACAGACCCCGCCTTGGTAATCAACGGACGGTAAATCAGCGAAAGGAGGTCAAAAGATGGCAAAGAAACAGGATCTGGGTGTCTTTGATTTCGCCGTCAAGGCGGAAAAGGACGGCATGGACTTTTACATGAAAGCGGCCAAGAAATTCGCCGCCGATCAGGACCTCAAGAATCTCTTCGTCAGCCTGGCCAAGGAGGAGGCCACCCACATGAAGATCTTCCTCGATTTCAAGGAGCAGGCCGAAGGAAAGGGCATAGATCAGTTCCTGAAGAGCCCGGAGATCGACGCCTACCTCGAATCCATCATCCAGGAGAGACTGTTCCCCAAAGGCGAAACGGTCAACAAGCGTCTGGAGAAGGTGGAAACGGTGGCCCAGGCCGCGGCCGTCGCCATGGCGGCGGAGAAGAACGCCATCCTCCTCTACACCGAACTGGCCAAACTCTCCAAAGACAAGAACCAGAAGAAGTTTTTAGAAAAGATCGCCAAGGAGGAGAAATCCCATGTGGTCATGGTGGCCAATCTCCGGGCCGATCACGATCCGGCTTACGCCGCCCTGCGATTCGGCCGGTTCTTTTAGATTCCGCACCGCTCCGGCCGCGAGCCGCCCGCCGAGATGGCACCTTACCCACGGGCAAAACGGGGCGAAGGCACGCGGAAGTAACCGGGGGCGGTTTCCCGGGGGAAGCCGCCCCCTTGTTTTATCCCGCCGCCATTTTCCTGCCGGAATATAAGGTTACGCCTCAGACAGAGGCATCTTTTCCCGGTTATATTCTTGGGTAAGCCTTTCGAGGCAGGAGACAGGAGATGACCAGCAAGAGGGGGCTTCAAACGAATTCGATGGTCAGGGCGGGAAACTCCTCTTGCAGCGCCGCCGTCAGCTCCCGGACGATCCCGGCCACGAGCAACCGGGCGATGGCCGCACAGGTGACACAACCGGGAAGATGGCGATAAACGTCCATGAAGACGTATAGTTTCCGTTCCTTTTCGCTGTAACGGAACCGCTTTATCAGTCCCAACCGCCCCACGGGAAGATCACTCTCCGGATCCTTGACCCGTTCCAGAACGGCCTCGATCTTGGCGATCATTTCCGGAGGCATAGCCTTTCTCCTTCTCTCTTTCCACCCTCGACCCAAGATGCCCGGCGCCGGTAAGTCGTCTTTTTTTCCTAGTTCAGTATTGACGACATCGTAAAAGATTTTTCCCTCCTTCCGGATAGGGGAGTTCAGGAGGGGAAGGGGGATAAAGACGGCGGTATATAAGCCCCTCACCACCCCGGTTCTTGAAGGGGAGGGAGACGGAGCTTTTACAAGTTCATCAACCTTCGCGGACGGTGCGGGAGGCGGACGGCCCCTGCTCGATCCATTGCTTGATACGGTTGGCGTCGCCGAAGCGGGTCATCCGGCCCTGGGCGTCGAGGAGGATGATCAGGACCGGACGGTGGGCTACCTCCGCCTGCATCACCAGGCAACGGCCCGCCTCGTCGATGAAGCCGGTTTTCGAAAGTCCGATCTGCCACCGCGGGCTCCGGACGAGGCGATTGGTGTTATGGAAAGCCAAGGTGCGGCGTCCGGTTTGAATCACCGCTTCCTCGCAGGTGGAGAATTCCCTGATCAGCGGATAATTATAGGCGGCGTTCGCCATCCGGGCCAGGTCCTGGGCCGATGAGATGTTGCCGCCGGAAAGTCCGGTAGGTTCCGTAAAACGGGTTGCGTTCAACCCCAGGACTTTGGCCTTGGCATTCATGGCGGCGACAAAGGCATTCTGACCACCTGGATAGGTACGCCCGAGGGCGTGGGCAGCCCGGTTTTCCGAGGCCATCAGGGCAAGGAGCAGCGCCTCCTGACGGGTTAGCCGCGTCCCCACGGGCAAGCGGGAATGACTGTGGCGCAGAGTGTCGATGTCCTCCTTCTGGATGACGATTGCTTCCTTGAGATCCAGCTGGGCATCCAGGGTGACCATGGCGGTCATGAGTTTGGTGATGGAGGCGATGGGCACCACGGCCTGGGGGTTTTTCTGGACGAGGAGTTCGCCGGTCCGCTGGTCCTCCACCAGGGCAAAGGCGGAATGCAACACCAGTTTTTGCGGCGGCGGCGCCGGGCTTTTTACGGTGCGGTGCCTCTTTTGTAGGGAGGAAGTTTTCGCGGCCGGGGTTGGTTTGGCTTTTTTTGCCGATTTTATGGCTTGCTTCTTTTTGGTTGTCTTTTTAGTTTTTTTTATCTTTTTCGCCGTTCCGACCTTGGTTGCCTCGGGAGCAATCACCGTTCCCACGGCACCGGGGACCCCTACCAAGCCCCACACCAGAAGAACGAAAATGGTAATCATGCAATATTTTCGTATACTTTTCACTCCGGCCTCCCTGATGGATCTTGGCCCGGCTTGCGGTACACCGCGGCTACCCACCCGCTGTTTGCCGCCCCGGTAATGAAAATCGGCTTATGTATATATAATATTTGCTCTTTTTTCCAGCTTTTTTTGATCAACCCTCCATGCCTGCCGGGCGGGCATAACAATAATGAAAATTTATCTTGTATTTACGGACGTTTTCATCCCGCTATGTCCCACAACTGTATGAAACCAACATCACGGCTTGCCAGCACCACGGACGATGAAAAATTTGTTTCCTTGCTCATCAAGGGGAGGTCTGGGGAATCTTTTTTTCAAAGAGTATTTTCGTAGAACCCCCTCAGAAGGGATGTATCGGGCCGCGCCGGGGTCAGCAAAACTGTTTCGCCTCTTCCCAAAGGCGGTCCATTTCCGCCAGAGAGGCCGTCTCCAAGCTGTTTCCCGTCCCCTGGAGACGCTCCTCGACATATCGAAACCGCTTCAGAAACTTCGCCGTCGTCCCGCGCAGCGCCTCCTCCGCCTGGACGCCGAGGAAGCGGGACAGGTTGACGAGGGAAAAAAGCAGATCGCCGAGCTCCTCCTCCACGCCTTCCCGTTGCCGACGGGCGATAGCATCCCGGAGCTCCACCAGCTCTTCGTCTACCTTGGCCAGCACCTCTTCCGTCTTCTCCCAATCGAAGCCCACGGTGGCCGCCCGTTCCGTCACGGCCTGAGCCCGGGCCAGGGCGGGCAGGGAGCGGGAGATCCCCGCAAAGAGGGGGCTGTCCTTGGAAACCTTGTTCTCCTGAGTCGCCTTGATCCGCTCCCAGTTCACCTTCACTTCCCCGGCATCGCGGACTTCGGCATCGCCGAAGACGTGGGGATGGCGGCGGATCATCTTGGCCGAGATCTCCCGGATCACGTCCTCCAGGGTGAAGCTACCCCTTTCCTCCCCCAGGACGACCAGAAAGAGAATCTGAAAGAGGAGGTCTCCCAGCTCCTCCCGGAGTTCGACCGGGGAACCGGAACCGATGGCGTCCAGGACCTCATAAGCCTCGCTCAGGAGATAGCGCCCCAGCTCCTTTTCTGTCTGCACCCGATCCCAGGGGCAACCTTCCGGACCGCGGAGGGTCCTGATCAAGCACAGGAGATCCGTAATGTCTGACGCTGGTTCGGGCTCTCTCATCCTTACCGATGGCTCCTCCTTCCGTGGTCACATCCCCGACTCTTTCCCCGGTAAGAACAACGCCGAAACGAGACCTTGGGATAATGTCTTCGCCGCCGCTGAGAAATCATTTGCGCTTCCGGAACCTAACCATCCCGGCTATCGCAGGCCCCGCGATTCCACGCACTGGCGGCACCAGGGTGTATAACCGCATTTCCCCCGGCAATTCTCGTAATCCCCGGGATCAATCTTCAGCAGCCCGTAGATGCGGGCCAGAAATTCCTGCCGCTCCGGCGTTTCCAGGGCAATGACCTCCCCCGGGCAGACCGTCGATCGGTCCGGCGTCAGGATATGGTCCACCGTCTGCACCGCCTCCAGGGCAATGCCCTCGCCATCCAGAAATTCCCGGGCCGGTCGGGAGGCAAGGAGCGTCACCACCCGGGAGACCATCCCCGAATAGGCAATCAGGCGGGCCGCCGCCAGGCCGATGACCCGGTCGTGGAGGAGACAGCCCCGGAACTTCCCCTCGTATATCGCCAGCCACTCCACCAGCGGCCTGAGCCCTCCCTCCCGGGACATGAAAATCCGTTGTCCCCCACAGAACATGGCCAATGAATAGAATTGAAAGGGAGGTTCCTTCATACCGGCCGCAGGGCCGGGATCGGCAAGATGGTCACCCGACGGCGATCCCGGGGCAATATCTCGATGATGACCCCCGTGGCACCCATGGCGGTCACTTCCGGAAACAGATTCATTCATGGGCGATTTTTTACCCTATGTCCTCCGTAAGGTCAAACAAAAAGCTCCCAGGATAAAGATGTTCTCCGCGTAAACACTTGCTTTTTTACGCGAGGGATAAAAACAGGAAACCCGCTTTTTCACACCAAATCCAGACAGGACGACTTTATCGTGGGAAAGGCCCGGCAAATTCGCCATGGCGGCTTCTTTATAGGCCACGACGCCGCGCTTGGAGACGGTGACGGTTCCGGCGGCCAGATCGTCAACCGGCTATCAGGTCCGCCCGTTGGAGAAGGCAGACGATCTCGATATGCGCCGTCTGGGGGAACATGTCCAGGGGCTGGAGATGGCGGAGGCGATAGCCGCTCGCCACAAGGAAACGGCAGTCCCGGGCCAGTGTCGCCGGGTTGCAGGAAACATAGACAATACGGGCCGGCCCAAGCCGGGCCGCCGCTTCCAAAACCTTATGCCCGCAACCGATCCGGGGCGGATCGAGGAGCAGGACATCCACCGTACTCCCGGTTCGGACGAACATCTCTTGCAACACCTCTCCGGCATCTCCGACAACAAAGGCCCCGTTTGCCAAACCCTCCCGCTCCAGATTGAGACGGGCGCAGCGCACCGCCGATTCCTGTACCTCGATGCCCACGATCCTCCGGGCGGCCGGACCGAGAAAGATGGAGAAAAGCCCGGAGCCGCCATAGGCATCCACCACGGTTTCCCGTCCGGTCAGGGCGCACAGCGCCGACACCTCCTCCACGAGTCTCCCCGTAAGAAAGAGATTGGCCTGAAAGAACCCGTCGCGGGGAACCAGGAGGGTCTTCCCCAGAACCTCCCGGCGCACATAGGACAACCCTCGGTGATCGTTACGGGATGCGGCGTCGGGAAAGGTTTCCGGATGTGACCATAGGGACAATTTCTGCCATCCCCGGCGCCTTGTCTCTCCGTCTCCGGAGCGGCGCAGCGCCGTCAGGGCATCGTTTATCGTTTCATGTACGATCGCGCAGCTTTCTATCTCCACAAGTTCGTGACTGCCTGCCCTGAGGAAACCGGCGGTCGTTTTACCTCTCTCCCGCCGGAGGCAGAATTCCCCTTTCCCCCGGTAATGGAAAGGCCGGGGCGAGGGAACGATCGCGGCTACCGGCGGCTCGGGAAAGCCGCCGAGCCGCCGGAAGATCTCCCGCACCTGTCCTTCCTTGATCGCCGGTTGTTCGGCGTAGGGAAGGTGCTGATAGTCGCATCCCCCGCAACGGGTGAAATACGGGCACCGGGGAGGGACACGTCGCGGAGAGGCCGTGACGATTTCCCTAAGGTCGCCCCGGGCATAGCGCCTTTTCACCGCCTTTACCGTGACGGCCACTTCGTCGCCCGGCGCCGTGAAGGGAACAAAGACCGCCATGTTTTCATACCGCCCCACCCCGGCGCCACCGAAGGCCACACCATCGATCCTCATGGTAAGGGTCATTCCGCACCTGATGGTCATCCCTTCATACCCATTAACAACTTTCCTAAATTTTCTTTGACCTTCGGACGTTCTTTACCTTATAGTATGATGGCAAAAGGCGCAAGCGGACGCAAAGGGAAGTCAAGAAGGGCGGCAAGCCGTGCAAGCCACCGGTGCGATAGGGCGGAACCGGAATCCTTGCGGGGTGCGGCTATCCGGACCCCTTCACCCACCGGGGAAACCGGTTCCGGAGGTTTTCGGAAGACATGGAAAAGATCAAGATCGGCATCAGCGCCTGCCTGCTGGGTCAGAATGTAAGGTATGACGGCGGGCATCAGTGGGACCGGTATATAACCGAGACCCTGGGACGCTACTTCGCCTGGGTTCCCGTGTGCCCCGAGGTGGAGTACGGCCTGCCCGTCCCCCGGGAAGCCATGCGTCTCGTCGGCGACCCGGCGGCGCCCCGGCTGATGACCATTCGCACCGCCATCGATCACACGGCGGGGATGCAGACCTGGGCGCGGGAGAAGCTCGAAACCCTGGCCGGGGAATCCCTCTGCGGCTTCATCTTCAAAAGCAAATCCCCGAGTTCCGGCATGGCCGCCGTGAAGGTTTACACCCCCGGGGGAATGCCCGTCAAACGTGGGGTCGGGATATTTGCCGCCGCCTTCATGGCCCGTTTCCCCCTCCTCCCCGTGGAGGAGGACGGTCGTCTCCATGATCCGCTCTTGCGGGAGAATTTCATCGAGCGGGTCTTCGTTTACCGGCGCTGGCAACACCTGATGGCGGGCCGGCCAAGGTTTCGTGACTTGGAACAGTTTCACCGGGAGCACAAGCTGCTGATCATGTCCCACAGCGTGAAGCACCTAACACTTCTGGGCCGCCTCGTGGCCAATCACGAACAACTGCCCTTCCCCCGGGCGGCCGCCGCCTACCTGCAGGTCCTCATGGAGGGTCTGAAGCTCATCGCCACCCCGAAGAAACAGGCCAATGTCCTCATGCACATGCTGGGTTATTTCAAGAAGGTTCTTGCCGCCGAGGACAAGCAGGAGATGCTGGAACTCATCGAACGGTACCGTCAGGGCAAACTGCCCCTGATCGTCCCGGTCACCATGCTGACCCATTACGTCCGGAAATTCCGCGAACCTTATCTGGTCGAGCAGATCTATC
The DNA here is from genome assembly GCA_018056545.1 of Syntrophobacterales bacterium. Classification (GTDB taxonomy): domain Bacteria; phylum Desulfobacterota; class Syntrophia; order Syntrophales; family UBA8958; genus UBA8958. Next base: position 32,029 of record JAGPFL010000005.1, on the reverse strand, counting down.
TCCACCCCCATCCCGCCGAATTGATGTTAAGAAACCACAGTTGAAGCAACACCGGGAAACGAAAGGTCATTGACACCAACCTTAGCATCCCCTATATAACGGTCAGGAAAGGATCGCTTCCATGCCGATAAAGATGAAGATCAAAGAGGAAATCTCCCGCAACGACAAAGGTCAGATCATCGAAAAACGCTATACCATGAACGGTAAGCCGGAGGGGGAATACCTGTCTTATTTCGGCAACGGGCAGATCATGGTCCGCTTGCATTATCAGGGGGGACTGAAAAACGGCGAGGCCTGCTCCTACTATCGGGACGGCCAGTTGCGCGAGCAGGGCACCTTCAAGGACGATCATCTTGTCGGCACCTACACCTCCTATTATGAAAACGGTCAGATCCGGGAACAGGAAAACTACAACGCGGCGGGAAAACTTCACGGCCCATACCGGCTTTACTATCGTAACGGCCAGATAAAGGACGAAGAAAACTTCGAAAACGGTCTTTTCGAGGGCGATTACGTCTCCTATTACAAGAGCGGCCAGATAAAGGAAAAGGGAAGCTTCCGGAACGACAAGCGGGAGGGGGAATACGTGGCCTACTACCGGAATGGAAGGATCAAGGAGCAGGCCACCTACCGGAACGGCAAGCTGGTGGGGAAGTTCCTCGCCTACGACGAGAAGGGGAACGTGCTCACCGCCTCATCTCCCAACGGCGAGGGAGAGACGGAAGAGGACGAGCACGAAATCCGGGAAAGGGAACAGATGGTGGACGATCTGCTGAAAAATCTCGGTAATTTCAGCAAACAGGAAAGGAATCCCCATGATTAAAACGATTCTGGTGCCGACCGACGGTTCCGAGTACGGAAACACCGCCATTGATTACGGGATCTATATCTCCAAACGCCTGGCGGCGACCCTTACCGGTTTCCATGTCATCGATGTGCGGCTGATGCAGGGGCCGGTGATCACCGACATCTCCGGTTCCATCGGCCTGCCTCCCTATCAGGAATTTTATCCGGTTATCGAAAAGGGCCTCGAGGAAAGGGCGGACGTCATCCTGCAGGCCTTTGCCGAGCGCTGCGCCGCCGGCGGCGTCCAGGCGGAAACCCGGAAGGCCGTGGGGGTCATCGACGAAGCGATCATCGCCGAAGCGAAACATCACGACTGGATCGTCCTCGCCCAGCGGGGCGAACACTTTCATCTGGCCAAAGGCGGCATCCTCGGCTCCACCGCCGAAGCGGTGACCCGCCACGCCGGTAAACCGGTCCTCGTCACGCCGCAGCGCTATCAGGATATAGAAAGTATGGCCCTGGCTTACGACGGCAGCCCCCCGGCCCAGCACGCCCTGGAACTGGCGGTTTTCCTGGCGGAAAAGATGGCCTGGCCCCTGACACTCCTCATGGTCACGGATGACCAGGGCCGGGCCGCAAAATGGGCCAAGAAGGCCGAGGCCTATCTGGAGGGCTTTGCCATCGATTGGGATACGGTGGTCGTGGCCGGCCGGGAGGACCGGGCGATCCTGCAGTTCATCCGGGAGGGTTCCGTGGAGTTAATGGTCATGGGGGCTTACGGCCGCAACCGCCTCCAGGAACTCCTCATCGGCAGCACGACCTCCCACGTCATCCGCAACAGCGCCATCCCCGTCCTCCTCACCCGTTGACGCCGGCGGCGCAAGCGTCACGATCGGCCTCTGATGGTCTTGCCCAAAGGGTTTCGCCGCCGCTTCTCAACTATAAGGACTCCCGGCTTTTCGTTTGCTGCCCTCCCCGGCAAGGGGAGGGCGGCGGGGTGGGGATGGGTTGGAAAATGTGAACCGTCCCCATTTTTTCCTGGGGATGGATTGAAAATTGAGAACCGTCCCCATTTTTACTTCTTTTTTGTGCGGCGGGAACCGAAGAGTCCTTCCCGGAAGTCTTGCACCCGGGCGCTGAATTCCTCCAGCAGCTCGTAACGGGTCAGGTCGGAATGGATGGGGGTGACGGTGATGTACCCCCGGCGTAGGGCACAGGCGTCGGAGTCCGGGGATTCGTCGGCGGCCAGTTGCGTCTCCCCGGCCAGCCAGTAATAGATGTTTTCCCGGGGATCCACCCGTCGCTCGAAGCTCTCCAGAAGGCGCGTCCGCCCCTGCTTGACCACCACCACCCCCTTGATCTCCTCCTCCGGAAGGGCGGGGATGTTGACGTTTACCGCCGTACCCGGCCAGGGGTTGGACAGGATGAACGCCGCCATCTTCCGGGCGAACCGGGCGGCAAAGGCGAAATCCGCCTCCCGGTGGGTGTCCAGGGAAACCGCCAGGGAGGGAACCCCCAAAATGACCGCTTCCGTGGCTGCCGAAACGGTCCCCGAGTAAAGGACATTCACTCCCACGTTGGCCCCCCGGTTGATGCCGGAAACGACAAGGTCCACAGGGCCGCCGGCCAGTTCCCGGATCCCCAGTTTCACACAGTCCGCCGGGGTGCCCGCCACGGCATAACCGAGGGCGGCGCCGTTCTTTCTGGCCTCCCGGACCATGAGGGGACGAAAAAGGGTGATGGCATGCCCGACGGCGCTCTGCTCTATCTCCGGGGCCACCACCAGGCATTCGGCATCCCGGGAAAGCTCCTGATACAGAGACGCCAGCCCCTTGGCATAGATACCGTCGTCGTTGGTCAAAAGAAAACGCATCGCTCCTACCTCATGCCCCACCGTCGGCTCCCCTCGGGTGACGGGAAATAGCCCGCCGGGCTGTCAAACCGCTTTTCACAATCTCCGTTTCCCTAATACAAAGACCCGGAAGTTTGTCAAGAAACTTCCGGGTCCAAAGATTTATGCCGCCGCTCACCTGCTGCATCTCTTCGGGAAAGGGAGGATGAAGGCTTCTCGCCTTTCCTTTTGGAGCGTCACCCCTCGTCCCCGAGATCTTGTTCGCCCTCCGGGTGAGTTTGTCTCGCTTCGCCCCATGCCGGAATGCTCCATCACCATTGCGCGGTGCACGTCCGGGGAAGGCGTGGAGGATTATTTCACCTCTTCGAAATCGGCATCCACAACGTCGTCGTCCTTCTTACCGCCCGCCTGGGCTCCCGCTCCCGCACCGGCCGCGCCGGCGCCGGCAGCCCCGGCGCCCGCCTGCTGCCCAGCCGTCTTGGCATACATGGCCTCGGCCAGCTTGTGGGAGGCGGTGGTCAGCTCTTCCTGTGTCCGCTTGATGGCCTCGATATCGTCGCCCTCGATGGCCTTCTTGACCTTGGCGATGGCCTCCTCGATCCGGGCCTTCTCGGCGGCGTCGATCTTGTCGCCGAATTCCTTGATGTTTTTCTCCACACTGTAAACAAAGGCGTCGGCATGGTTCCGGGCCTCGACGAGATCGCGTTTCCGCCGATCCTCTTCGGCATGGGCGTCGGCATCCTTGACGAGCCGCTGAATTTCCTCTTCCGTCAGACCGCTGGAGGCGGTGATCTTGATGCTCTGTTCCTTACCCGTCCCCAGATCCTTCGCCGAGACATGGACAATGCCGTTGGCGTCGATGTCGAAGGTCACCTCGATCTGGGGGAGACCCCGGGGTGCCGGGGGAATGCCGACAAGCTCGAAACGGCCCAGGGTGCGGTTGTCCGCCGCCATAGGACGTTCACCCTGGAGGACATGGATGCTCACCGCCGGCTGATTGTCCGCCGCCGTGGAGAAGATCTGACTCTTCCGGGTGGGGATGGTGGTGTTCTTCTCGATCAACTTGGTCATGACGCCGCCCAGGGTCTCAATCCCCAGGGACAGGGGCGTCACGTCGAGAAGGAGCACATCCTTAACGTCGCCGGTGAGAACGCCGCCCTGGATGGCAGCGCCCACCGCCACCACCTCGTCGGGGTTGACCCCCTTGCTGGGCTCCTTGCCGAAGATCTCCTTGACCTTCTGCTGCACCCGGGGCATACGGGTCATACCACCCACCAGGATTACCTCGTTGATATCCTGGGGAGACAGATTGGCGTCCTTGAGGGCCGTCCGACAAGGACCCTCCACCTTGGCGATCAAATCCTCCACCAGACCTTCCAGTTTGGCCCGGGTCAGCTTGATGTTCATATGCTTGGGTCCCGAGGCGTCGGCGGTGATGAAAGGCAGGTTGATATCCGTCTCCATGGCCGTGGAAAGCTCGATCTTGGCCTTCTCGGCCGCCTCCTTGAGGCGCTGGAGGGCCATCCGGTCCCCCCGGATGTCGATCCCCTGGTCCTTCTTGAATTCCGTGGCCAGAAAATCGATAAGGCGCTGATCGAAGTCCTCGCCGCCCAGATGGGTGTCGCCGTTGGTGGACTTCACCTCGAAAACACCGTCGCCGATCTCCAGGATGGAGATATCGAAGGTCCCGCCGCCGAGGTCGAAAACGGCGATCTTTCCTTCCTTTTTCTTGTCCAGGCCATAGGCCAGGGCCGCCGCCGTAGGCTCGTTGATGATCCGGCGGACGTTCAGTCCGGCGATCCGCCCGGCGTCCTTGGTGGCCTGCCGCTGGGAATCGTTGAAGTAAGCCGGGACGGTGATCACGGCGTCGGTGACCTTTTCGCCCAGGTAATCCTCCGCGGTCTGTTTCATCTTCGCCAGTATCATCGATGATATTTCCGCGGGGCTGTAATTCCGGTCCCGGACCGTCACCTGGGCGTCTCCGTTCGCCGCCTCGGTTATCCGGTAGGAGCAGATGCCCTTGTCGTACTGCACTTCCCGGGAACTGAATTTTCTCCCGATGAGCCTCTTGACGGCATAAACCGTATTCTCCGAGTTAGTGATGGCCTGGCGTCTGGCGACCTGACCGACCAGCCTTTCACCGCTGTCGGTGAAGGCCACCACGGACGGGGTCGTCCGGTTGCCCTCCTGATTCGCAATCACCACCGGGTCACCGCCTTCCATGACCGCTACGCACGAATTGGTGGTTCCCAAGTCAATCCCGATGATCTTTCCCATTTTATCTTATCCTCCTTCTATCCTGATTCAGGACTTTGTCTCTTTTAACATTGCCCGCCGTCGTCGGGCCGTTTACACACGGATACCTTGGCGGGTCTCAGCAGTCTGCCGTTCAATAGATACCCCTTCTCCAGCTCGTCAACTACCTGATTATGCTCGTGTTCGGCGCTCACCACCTGCATCAGGGCCTCATGATAGTGGGGATCGAAGGCCTTGCGGGCGCAATCGATGGCCTCCACGCCGTGCTTGCCCAAAGAACAGAGGAGTTGCTCCTGGAGCAGCCCCAAACCCTTCTTGAATGACTCGAAATCATTGGAGCTTTCGGCATGCTTCAGGGCCCGCTCCAGGCTGTCCACCAAAGGGAGCAGATCGCGGATCAGGGTTTCGTTGCCGTATTTGATGGCCTCGGCCTTTTCCTTGACCGCCCGTTTCTTGTAGTTCTCCAGCTCCGCCACGGCGCGGACGTATTTATCGTAATTTTCCGCGCATTCCTTGGTCTTTTCCTCCAGTGCCCGCTTCAGCTCCTCCCGGGACGGCAGGGAGGCGGCGGTCGGTGACGTTTGCCCTTGGACGGGCGCTTCCTTTTCATCTTCCCGGACACCCTCCGGTCGGGATTCCTGATGTTCTGTTGTTTCTTTCTTTGTCTTTTTAACCATATCCGTTCACGCCTGTCGCATTATTTTTTTCATTTCATATCGGGCCTCTGAAAGAGCTTGAGGTCGATCATCTGACACAGGACATGCCCCAGGGTTATGTGCACCTCCTGGATACGGGGGGTACTGTCCGATGCCACATTGAGACAGTAATCGGCTATCCCGGCGATGTCACCGCCGTCCTTGCCCGTAAGAGCAAATGTTATAAGTCCCATCCTCTTTGCCTGTTCCAGTCCTTTGAAAACATTACGCGACCTCCCGCTGGTGCTGATCCCCCAAGCCAAGTCGCCCGTCTGTCCCAAGGCCCGGATCTGTTTGCTGAAGATCTCGGAAAAATCATAATCGTTCCCAATGCTTGTTATCACAGAGGTATCGGTGCTCAGGGCGATGGCAGGCAGAGGCGGCCGCTCGATGAGAAACCGGTTGATGAACTCCCCGGCCAGATGCTGGGCATCCGCAGCGCTGCCGCCGTTGCCGAAGATCATGATCTTGTTCCCCGCCTTGAGGACAGCGGTCATCACCTCAACGATCCGGACGATGGCGGCAAGATTGTCGTTGACGAAACTCTCCTTGAGCCGGCTGCTGTCCCTGAAGATCTTGACGATGATGTCTTCCATATCTCCTCTGACCCTCACAAAGCGCGGCTAATATATTTATCGCCCCCCCCGGTGTCAAGGCCGGGGGGCAAGAAAAGACCGGCGGCCCCGGCCTACGGCACATATTGGACGGACGGATATGCAGGTTTCCCGGCCCCCGGGCGACGGTATCCCTCTCCGGCGAAAGATAAAGGCGGTCTCGGATCGCCTCCGTAACGAATTAAAAAAATGAGAATTTCTTCTATATCAGATCAAAAATGACGCCGCTTACTTTATCGAAAACATTTTTCATCGTTGGTGGGTGTTGGCCAAACACGACAAAATATAAGGCAAGGACCGGAAAGGGATCTCGATCGGGATGATCACATAAGACGGCGGCAAAACTACGGAAGATCGAAACTCTCGTGGCGGCGGCGATCCTTGAGCTCGGCGAGTTTCCCCTTGTTCCAGTCCGAAACCCGACTGTAATACTGGGTTATCTTGGCGATTCCTTCCATATCGGTCGAGGCGCAGGCATCGCAGGCATGTTTACGTCCCCGGTGGGTCCGGCCGCATTCTCGGCAGGAAGTGAAATCGGGAGAAAAGATGATCTGGCGGCAGGTTGTCTCCCGGTAAGCCCAGATCAGCAAACGTCTTAAATCAGCGGCGTTCGGCAACGTTTCCCCCAACCAGATCTGGGTGGCGGCGTTGCCCCCGATCAGGGGATGGAGGTTTCCCTCTTCCCTGATAAGTTCCGCCGGGGTCAGAGGTGCGGCAACGGAAAAATGCGTGGAATTCGTATAGTAAAGGGCACCGTCGGCAATATTGCCCTGGACATGTCGCCCGGCCGGGGGGGAAAAATAACGGAGATCCAGACGGGCGAAACGATGGGCCGTCGTTTCGGCGTGGGGCTGGTCCAGAACGATGTTCATGCCGTAACGGGCGCTCAGGGACGCAACCTGCTGCGCCATGAACTCGATCACCCGGCGACCGAAGGCCCGGGACTCCGGGGAAGTGTGGAGGGGCTGCCCTGTGTGGACCTGCACCAGTTCGTTCAAGCCCACCATTCCCAAAAGATAGGACGACAGCTCCCGGCGCAGGTAGGGAACGCCGTCATGATTCATGGCCAGGACGGACAGGGGCCCCTGATCGCCATAGGAAAGCAGTCTTTCCATAAAGACGCGCTTCTGATCATGGGCCTGGACGGCAAGGTCCACCAGGGCCGCCAGTCCGGAAAAAAGCCGTCCCGTGTCGCCCGCCGCCCGGTAACCCAGGCGGGGAAGATTGATGCTGATATTCTGGACGGCGGCCTGGCGTTGACGCCAGGGCGCGGCGCCGTCCTCCCGACACGGCGAAACCCCAAAAGCGTTTCCGCACGCCGCACCTTCCCTCTCCAGGACGAAACAGGGATTGCCTTTGTCGGCGGCAACTTCACAGAAATGGAGGAGGAAGTCCTCGTGACCGGGGGTGGCAAAAAAACGCGGCGTGAGATGCACCACCGGCCGGGGAAAGATGAAGGGTCTGCCCGTACCGTCTCCCTTTTTGAAAACGTCGCCCAGCGCCCAGGCCAGCCGCTGGCCTTCCTTTTCATAATCCCCGCAGGGCCTCCCCATGCTTTCCCCTGCCGGTCCGATCATGGGAAGTTCCCGTAGGGTGGTGGGGACTTCCCAATAGAGATGGATGTCGGTGAACATGGCCTGCCCACCCCGGGCCGCCGTAAGCTGTGAGAATTCATAGACGAGCATCTGGGCAAACTGCCGCACCTCCCGGTCGGACATACCGGTTAGATAAGGGGCGAAGGAGAGGTTGACGAAGTCCCAGCAGATGATGCCCGCAAAATAACCCTGGAGGATGGCACCGAAACGCACCATATGGGCCAGGAGTACCTCGGCGTGCTTGGCGGGTTTGGCCACGGTCAGCGAGCGGGGAAGGTTCAGGCCGAATTTCTTCAGGTACTCCAGATTCTGGCAGCAGGCAAAGGGACGGTCGATACATCCCAGACCGTGGATATGGAAATCCCCCGTAATATGGGCGTCACCCACCTCCTGGGAGAAGACGCTGTTCAGGGCGTATTCCCGCTTGATCCCCTGGGCCAGGACGAGATTCGTTCCTTCCGGTCCGTGCGGCACATTGGCGTCCTCCTTGTTGCGGTGGAGGATGAGCTGATCCACGTCATAGAGGGGGAAACCGAGGCGGGCATGCATCCGGCGGGCCTTCTCCATTCCCCGCTCCACGAGTTTCGCATCCACCAGCTCCCGGATCAGGGAGGTGGTAAGCGCCGAAATCCCCGAGGCAAACAACCCCTTTTCCACCTCCCGGCTCACCGCCTCCGCCGTTTCGGCGTCGATGCCCGTCTCCCGGATAAGGGCGTCCACGATGCGCCGCCGGTTCCAGCGGTCCACCTCCTCTCCCTTGGAGCGGACAAAAAGGGTCATATCGGTCGTTTCCGGAGGCGCCATGGTCACCAGCCTTTCACGTTCATATGTTCGTCCGGGAGGGCGTGGGTGGATTCGCCAGGACCTTCTCCGCCGCGGCGGCCACCTCGGGATCATGGGCGTGATTCATGGTGAAGACCCGGAAATGGACGATCCGGGCGGGAATGAACCGGTAGATATCCCGCAGGGGTTCCTGAGAAGTGATGCCCAGCGCCGGATTGAAGACATTGATCCGCTTGTCCGTCTGCGCCATGGGATTGATGGGTCGGGGGTCCTGGGTGGCCAGGTCCACCCGGAGGGGTATATTCCGCAGGGCTTTCGGCAGGCGGCGGCGCACCTGCTCTTCGTAATCTCCCGCCGCCGCGAAGCTCGTCCCCTTTTGGACCGTCTCCACCGATATCTCCGTGGAATAGGACATCTTCCACTTCACCTGACGACTGTAGAGCCGCTGCCACTCCCGGCCCAGCGTTTTCCGCCGGAGATCGCCGTGGTCGGCCCACCGCCGGACCGTCTCGAAGAGCCGCCACTCGTCGAGGCGTCCATAGGACTCGAGGTCCTCCCGGGGATCACCGGGGCACAACAGTTCCATGGTTTCCCTGAATATCTCCTGGAGATGGAGATCGAGGGCCCGGGTGGTGCGGTGGAAATAGACATTGGCGTACAGGTTCAGCCGGGCGTTCAGAAAGCGGCGCAGGGCCGACAGTCCCGCTTCGTGGAGGGTGAGGCCGGCGTCGGTGAAGAAGCTGTAGTAGCGAATCCGGGCGATATCCACCATGTCCAGGGACACGCCGGTCATGAAGGCGTCCCGCTGGACGTAGTCGAGATTGTCCACGGTGTAGATCCCGGAAAAGAGCTGGCGGAGAAGGGACAGCCAACGGGGCGCCGCCTCCCGTCCGTCCCCGGGCATCTTGATGAGATAGGCCACATGCCGGGGTTCCAGTTCCTCTCCCGGGGCGAAGGGTCCTGTAGGACTGCGGCGGATCTTTCTGATGATTTTGCCCAACTTCCGGACGATGATCCCCCCGCCCAGGTCCTCGTGGGTGATACCATAGCGATCCAGAAAGTGATCGTCGAAGAAATGACCGTAGGGGCCGTGTCCCACATCGTGGAGGAGACCGGCAAGGCGCAGGAGCTCCTCCACGTATCTTTCCGAAGGGAGGTCCGCGCACACTTCCCGGAGGCTGGGATAGAGGGAACGGGCGAACTCTCCCGCCACGTGCATGGTCCCCAGGGAATGTTGAAAACGGGTATGCTCCGCCGCCGGATAGACCCAGCGGGCGCTCTGCAACTGGTATATCCGGCGGAGCCGCTGGAGCCAGGGGGAATCGATGAGATCCTTCTCTGTTTTCTCCTCTCCCCCCTTGTCCGTCGGCACGGTGAAACAGGCATACTGGTGGATCGGGTCGGCGATGAGGGCCATCCCTTTATAAATGTTGGCGAAGGAACTATCCGGGATCTTCATGTTCCAAAGACTATAACACTCCCCTTAAAATATCAATTCAAAAGCACGCCGACCGGTCGGGCCGCCGCTGTCCGCCTCTTCCGATATATCTCCCTTCCTGTGCCGATTCCGCCTCCATGGATGAACAAAAAATGGCCGATCCATCTGTCACAAAACCGGACATTTCATGTGCTACGAAACCGGACAACTCTATTTGCTCTTGACACAACAGCGGCTTTGTCCTTGACAGCGTTTTTCCTTTCTCTTAGGATGGCGGAAAATTACCAGCCATAAGGGGGGAGGCCGATGGGTACGGACAACGTCATTTTCCTGGAGGTTATCGAATGGTTTGACGAGTCGGGGAAACAACTGGTCCAGAGGATTCCCGAAACCGGCTCCGGTGAGATCAAATGGGGGGCCCAGCTCACGGTCCGGGAGAGCCAGGCCGCCGTCTTCTTTTACAAAGGCAAGGCCTACGACGCCTTTGGGCCGGGGCGTCATACCCTGCGCACCGCCAACATCCCCATCCTCACCAAGGTCCTGAGCATCCCCTGGGCCATGACCAGTCCCCTGCGGGCGGAGGTCTATTTCGCCAACCTGAAGGTTTTTCCCAACCTCACCTGGGGCACCCGGGATCCCGTGGCCTTCCGGGACACCGAACTGGGACTGATCCGGCTGCGGGCCTTCGGGGTGTTCAACATCCGCATTCTTCAGCCCGTCCTGTTCATCAACAGCCTCGTGGGCACCCAGGGGGTCTATACAACTGAGGAAATCTCCGAATACCTGAACCGGGTCATCGTTTCCCGCCTGAACGATTTTCTGGGCGAGAAGGTCGATACGATCTTCAATCTTCCCGCCCGTTACAACGAGTTGGCCGCAGGGCTGCAAGAGGCATTGACGAAGGATTTCAGCCAGTTCGGTCTCGGTTTGACGTCCCTTTACATCAACTCCATCACCCCGCCGCCGGAGGTGCAGAAGGCCATCGACGACAAGAGCAAACTCGGCGTCTTCGACGACCTCAACAAACTCCTGAAGATGAAGGCCGCCCTGGCCCTGGAAAACGCCTCCCTCAATCAGGGGGAAACCGGCGCCGCCATGGGGATGGGGATGGGGTTCATGATGCCCGCCATGTTCGCCGAGGCCTGGCGTTCCCCGACCGCCCCGGGGGGAGGAGGGGGCGTCACCGCCGCCGGTTCTGCGGACGGGGACGCCGGAACCGGCGCCCAATGCCCCGACTGCCGCCGGCCGGTGCCCCGGGAGGCGAGATTCTGCCCCCATTGCGGGCACCAGCTCCTCATCGTCCAGCAGTGCGGGGTCTGCGGGAAGAATCTCCCGGCCAACGCCAAGTTCTGCCCGCAGTGCGGCGCCCCGGCGGCGCAAAAGCCCGCCCCGAAGAAATGTCCCGCCTGCGGCACGGAAAACCTGCCCAATTCCCTGTTCTGCAACCAATGCGGTGAACGGATCTAACTGGCAGATTCAGCTTCAGTGCCCCCAATGCGGCGCCCCCGTCGTCATGGAGGAGACGGACCGGCTCCTGTCCTGTGCCTTCTGCCGAACCAGACTTTATATCGTCTCCGCCGCCCCTTTTCACTACTACATCCCCGCGACGACAACGGCGGAGGTGTTCTATATCCCCTACTGGCGGCTCCGGGGCCTGTCATATAAAATCCAGCCCCAGGAAGTAACGGGCGTCTATGTGGACACCAACCGCCAGGCCCTGCTTCTCAAGGGATTGAACCCGTCCCTCGGGGTGCGTCCCCAGGCCATGAAGCTCAAGTTTCTCAGTCCCGAGACCCCCGGCGTCTTTCTCCGCCCGCTGCAGAAAGTGGAGGAGGTCATCCCGCAGACGGCGCCGTCCCCCCCCGCTTCGGGAAGAAGCATCTTCATCGGTGAGGCCGTGAGCCTCATCTATACGCCCATGATCATGAAAAACGGTGCCCTCCGCGACGCCTTCCGCCCGCAACAGGTTGTACCCTGGAGGGAAGACGACAGCGGGAAATATCAGGCCCTCGCCGCGGGGGAACGGGAGCGCACCCGCTTCCTGGCCACCCTCTGTCCAGCCTGCGGCTGGGATCTCCAGGGGAGCAGAGACACCCTGGTGCTGACCTGCGGCAATTGCCAATCCGCCTGGTCCTGCCCGGGGACATCCCTGGAGAAGGTTCCCTTCGTCGTTATGACCGGGTTGGGAGCAGATCCCCACTACCTGCCCTTCTGGCGCCTGAAGATCGTCTGCGAAGGTCTTGCCTTGGCGTCCCTGGCGGACCTGGTCCGGTTGGCCAATCTCCCCAGGGTGATCACCCCGGAGCTGGAAAAAAAGGAATTCCACCTATGGTCGCCGGCCTTCAAGGTGCATCCGAGCCTCTTTATGCGCTGGGCCCGCCAGATCACCGTTCATCAGCCGGAAAACGACTATGATGAAACGCTGCCGGGACGGTACATCTATCCCGTCACCCTGTCGGCACCGGAGGCCCTGGAGAGCGCTCCGGTGACCCTGGCCAATATCGTGGCGGATAAAAGGTTGTTTTTCCAAGCCCTGCCCCGACTGAAAATACGAATCCGGGAGGCCCTTTTGGTGTATCAGCCTTTCACAGCCACCAGACAGGAATTGATCCACGAAACGATGAAGGTCGTCATCGACAGGAAAGCCCTGGGTTTCGGCGTCTTCATGTAAGTATGAACGGAGGTGTCATGAGCAAGATCATCGTGCTATGCAATCAGAAAGGAGGTGTCGGGAAAACGACCTGCGCCTTGAACATCGCCGCCGGCCTGGAAAAGAAAGGAGAGAAGGTCCTGCTCATCGATCTGGACCCCCAGGCCCACCTCACCTATTCCCTGGGGGTTCCGGCTCATGAGCTGACCAGGACGGTTTACGACCTCTTCAAGGGGACCCACGGGCTCTCCGAGGTCCTGATCACCGTGGACGGGCTGACGATGATCCCCGCCTCCCTGGATCTGGCGGGTCTGGAGATGGAATTGGCCGGTGTGCCGGGGAGGGAGTTCATTCTTCGGGAAGCCCTGCAACAGTCCACCGGTTTCCCTTACGTCCTTATCGATTGCCCCCCCTCGCTGGGCATCCTCACCCTCAACGCCCTCACCGCCGCCCGGGAGATTTACATCCCCCTGCAGACGGAATTTCTGGCCCTCAAGGGAATGAGCAAACTCCTCGAAACCATCGAGACGGTGAAGAAACGTCTCAACCCCGACCTGGAGATCACGGGGATCATCGGCACCCGTTACGATGCCCGACGCAAACTCAACAAGGGCATCATCGAAACGATCAGCGAACGTTTCGGCGCAAAACTATTCAAAACGATTATCCGGGAAAACATCAGCATCGCCGAAGCCCCCGGCTACGGGCAGACGATCTTCCGTTACGCCCCGAAAAGTTACGGGGCCGAAGACTTTCTGGCCCTGGCGGGAGAGATCATCGCCCGGGGGAAGGGTCCTGCCGCCGCCGAGCGAAAAGGCCGGCCGCGACAGGTCGGAGGCAAGGAGAAGAATGCCTCCGCAGCAAAGGGAATCCGGCCCGGGAAACGGACGCCGGTTTGAACACGCCGTCGCGCAGAGAGGATTGGTTATGTGGATTTTTACCGAACGGGGGTTTATTTCGATCATCCAGGACTGGCGTGATCCGGATACGCTCATCGTCCGGGCCCGTTTTCCCGATCACCTCCGGAATATCTTTCCCGAAGCCCGGGTGACGAAGACGGCGGGCCGCGATTATCTTTACCGGACCCTCCTTCCCCGTGGGGAGGTCGTGGAGAAGATCGCCTCCCTGACCGCCGCCATCGATTACACGAACTTCAAGGACGCCGTGGAGGAGCCTCTTTATCAGCGGGCCTGCGGGGAGATTTGGGGGATTTTGCACCGATATCAAAAATGAGTTGATCCCGACGCGGGGAGACATCCCGGAGGATGCCCCGATATCCCAGAAACGTACCCCGGCGATCGAAGAAGGGATAACCGTTGCCCGTGACGGCCACCTGGCAGCCGTGTTTATGAACGGCGATCCCCTCCCGGACAATCAAAGGGGCGGGATTGTTCAGAAACCGGCGAATGAGCAACTTTAACTTGTCCAGGTCGTCGGTCCGGAGAAATTCCCAGGGCATCCGACCCTGAAGCTCCTCCGGATGATAACCCAGCACCGGTGTCACCCCCGGACTGACATAGACGAACCGCCCTTCGGCATCGGTTTCCCAGGCAATTTCCCGCACCCCGGCCAGGAGTTCCTCGTAACGTTGCCGGCATTCGCTCAGTTCCTCCTCCGCCCGCTTGCGGTGGTCGATGTCCTGAAGGGTGCCGTCGTGGCATAACACCCTGCCGCTCCGGTCACGCATCAAATTGGCATTAATGGACACCCAAACCCGAGAGCCGTTTTTTTGGCGGCAGCGCGTCTCGAAGTCCATGAGCACCCCTTCCCTTTCCAAGATCGCCAGGGCCCGGTCGCGCTCCTCGGGAACGGCGTAGAATTGCGTCCGGACATCAGTGACGGCGGCCATCATTTCCTCGGGGGTTTCGTATCCCAGGATCCGGGCCGCCGCCATATTGGCGTTGATCAAGCGCCCTTCCGGGGTTACCTGGAAGATGCCCAAGGCGGAATTGTCGAAGATATGGTGGTACCGTGCCTCCGACCGCCGTAGCTCTTCCTCCATGAGTTTCCGGTCCGTAATGTCCGTGCAGGCAGCATAGCTGCCGGCAAAGCGGCCGGCGGCGTCATACAATGGCCGGGGAGAGATGATGAAATACCGGCGTTGCCCATTCTTGTGCAGGAACGTGATTTCGTACGGCCTTTTCCCGCCCTGGACCCGTTGCGCAAACTCCTCCTTGAATATATCTCTGCTCTCTTCATCAAGGAAAACGGTCAGGGGTCGGCCGATGATTTCCTCGCCGGTGTAGCCCAGCATGTCGCAGAGGCGCTGATTGACGAAGACCGGCACCCCATCGGCATTTACATTGATGAAGCCTTCGTTCATGATGTCCAGCAGGAGACGCCATTTGTCCTCTCTCTGTCCGTGCAGAGGGTCGTCGGCCTCCGGAGTCTCCTTCTCGGTGAAGATGGCGATGAGCCCCTCGTCCGTCGCGGCCGCGAGACGAATCTCCAGGGGATAGATCCGTCCGCTTTTACAGGCGACGGGGAAAACCTTCTTCTTCTGAATCCGGGAGGTTTGATACTTGACCCAGACGGACAGGGCCTCCCGACGTTCTTCAGGATCGGGGAAGGCTTTATGGAACCATTGTTTGTCCGTGGGGATATCCTTGAGGTCGTAGCCGGTGATCCGGACAAAGGCGGGATTGACATAGACCACGACGCCGTTTTTATTCGTCACGGACACGCCTTCGGGAAAGGAAGCAAAAAGCCCGGCGCAAATTTCCCGGTCAAGGAAAGGTCTCCCGGTGGAAGACAGCGGTGCTGCCGCTGTTTCCCCCGCGGGCGGGGAGAATTGAGACCGCAACACTTCCCGTTCCGCCGGCGGTTGCCCTTTCGTTTTTTTTTCGACCATAACTCGCCTCTTTTGCCTCCCGATTCGAAAACGGCCTCGGCCGTGCGGTCATTTTATCAGTGACCTTCTGCGGGAATGGAGGTTCTTTATCTTTGCCGGCAGATAGAAGCCACGGCCGTGGGTGCGGGATTCATCCTAACACAACCGCTCACGGGTGACAACAGGCTTCTCGAGCTGATGGGACATGCTGTTTCCCGGAACGGCAAGGGCGCCTCCCTGGAATGCGTCACCGCAGGATCGACGAACGCCCCTCTTTACAAGCTCATCAGGATTGAAATCCCCCGGTGGTTCTGATACGCTATCCGGGCTAACATTTTAGGGAAGGAGCGGAGATGAAAGACAGAGAGGTAACCATGTCATACATAAGAAACATGATTCCCGTAGGGATCACGTCCCGGGAGGATGGGCGTTTCGTGGACCCATGCCAGGCCTTTCTGCAGTTCATGAAGTTAGAGAGGGAGGAGGCGCTCGGGCGCACCTGGGTGGAGACGGGATTCGTCACGGCGGAGCGATATGCGGTCTTCCTGGATAAATTGGCGGAAAGCGGCCGGGTGGAAAATCTCGAAATGCCGGTGACAAATAAGGAGGGGGAGACGAAGCTGGGGCTTATGAATGCCGCCATGTTAACCATCGGGGATCGGCAATACGTGTGGACCATCATGACGGGCACGATGGAACGCCGGGAGGCTTACGCGGCTTTGCAGAAAAGCGAAAGGAAATATCGCATTCTGGTGGAAAACATGAGCGAAGGGATCTGGCAGATCGACCGTCACGCCGTGACCACCTTCGTCAACCGCCATATGGCCGCCATGCTGGGCTACACGCCCGAGGAGATGATCGGGAAACATCTCTTTGAATTCATGGACGAACAGGGTGTGGCCAAGGCCCAGTATTACCTGGAAAGACGCCGGCAGGGGATCCGGGAGAGCCACGAATTCGAATTCCGTCGCCAGGACGGTTCCGTGGTTTACACCTCCCTCGTCACCACCCCGATCATGGATGACCAAGGAAACTACATCGGGGCCACCGCCTGTGTACAGGACATCACCGACAAAAGGCAGGTGGAGAAGGAACTCGACAAGCACCGCCGGCACCTCGAAGAGATGATCAGGGAACGTACCGCCGAGCTGGAAAGCAACAACCTGGCCCTTCAGGAACTGAACACCACCCTCAAGGTACTGTTGCAACAACGGGAGGATGACAAGAAGGACCTGGAAGAGAGGTTCGTCCTGAATATTCGGAACCTGGTCCTGCCCTATGTGGAGATGATGAAGAAAGGTCATCTCGACGCCGCACAGCGGGCTTATCTGAACATTATCGAAACCCACCTATATGAAATAGCCACGCCCCTCCTGAAGAACATCCGGCAGTTCAACCTCACCCCCCGGGAAATGCGTGTGGCTTCCCTGGTGAAAAGCGGCCGGACAACCAAAGAGATAGCCGGGATCATCGGCATTGCCGCCGGTTCCATCGATGTACACCGAAAAAACATCAGAAAAAAGCTGGGGCTAACTAGTCGGAAGGCTAACCTTCTGACCTATCTGGAAAGTCTCGATCAATAGGTATTTTACATACCCAATATTCATAAGAAAATGTACAATTGACATTTATGTGCCTTTCCCTTTATCAATACGTCACCAAGCGAAAAAATTCTTGCACGGGAAAGGGTTTCATAGCATATGGATCAATATCGATGTCCGGTTTGCCACAAGACGGTAGAGATAAGGAAATATGGACATGGATGGGTGGGTATTTGCTGTGGCCGCATCGTTTACAACGCCGCGGAGCATTTTCGTTCCCCGAGGCGGGTCCCTCCGGGCAGGAAATTCAATTTGCCGGTGGATACGGAAAGTTCACCGCGCCTCGTCTGAGTCGATCGACGCCCCGCTTCCCCTGACCATCGCCGAGGCAGGCCGTTGATGATGGAACAAAAGACACAAGAACAGCTTGCCTCCGAGTTGGAGTCACTGCACCGCCGCCTGGCGCGCCTGGAAAGGCGGGTGTGGACCTATGAGGAGATCTTTGCCCGGCTGCCCGTGGGCCTCTTCCAGACCTCACCGGCAGGACGCTTCCTCAAGGCCAATGCATGTGCTGCCAGGATTCTGGGTTATGATACCGCGGCGGAATTGGTCACCTCAGTCACGGATATCGGCAAGCAATTATACGGAGATACAGCCAAAAGGGACGAGGTACGCCGCATCCTCCGGGAACAAGGCGCCATAGAAAATCTGGAGCTTCCCTTCGACGACCGGCACGGGAGACCACGCTGGGCTTCCATAAGCGCCCGTTTGGTCCGGGATGAAAGGGGAGACATCCTCTATCATGAGGGGATGATCCAGGACATCACCGACCGCAAAGCGGCGGAGGTGGAACTGAAAAGGGCAGGAAAAGAGTCCCAGGATCTCCTCAATTTTTTACAAACCCTTATCGACACCATTCCCAGCCCAATTTTCTGCAAGGGCCTCGACGGCCGCTACCGGGATTGCAACAAGGAATTCGAGACCTATGTAGGCAAGACCAAGGGGGAAATCATCGGGAGGACCGCCGAGGAACTGTTCACTCCGGAAATGGCAAACAAATACCGGGAAATGGACCTGGTCCTGTTCCGCCGGCCGGGGCGGCAGATCTACGAACACCAGATCGTTTACGCCGACGGAACCTTGCGGGACGTGGTGGTGAACAAGGCGACATACCCTAACGCCGACGGCACCATTGCGGGGATTGTGGGCGTCATGGTGGATATCACCGCCTCCAAGGAAGCGGAAAGAAAGCTCCATGCCGCCCTCCGGGAAAAGGAAAGACTCCTCCACGAGATCCACCACCGCGTGAAGAACAACATGCAGGTCATCTCCTGCCTCCTGGATCTGCAGGCCGTGTCCAGCGGCGATCCGGAGGCGATCCGGATGGCCGAGGAAAGCAACAAGCGGATCCGCTCCATGGCCCTGGTGCATGAAAAACTCTATGAAGCCAAAGAGTTCTCCCGGATAAATCTCGGCAACTACATGCGGGATCTTTCCGCGGAGCTAAGCCAGTCCTACAAGATCGATCCCCAAAGAATCGCCCTTTCCATCCGGGCGGAAAAGGAGGTCTTCCTGAACATGGACCGGGCGGTTCCCTGCGGCCTGGTCCTAAGTGAGCTGTTTTCCAATGCCTGCAAACACGCCTTCCCCGGAGACCGACAGGGGGAGATAAAGGTGGTGATCGACAAATCACCCGCGGAAGAAATCGAGATCGTCGTTCGGGACAACGGCATTGGTCTCCCGGGGAAAACGGACCCCCAGCAACCACGGACGGTGGGGCTGTATCTGGTCCGGGGGCTGGTGAAAAATCAACTGGGCGGACAACTGGAAACCAGGGTGGAAAACGGAACGGAATTTCGCATCAGGTTCCGATAAGTTACTGAAGGAGTATGGAGGTGAACAGCGAAAAGATCCTGGTGGTGGAGGATGAATGGATTGTGGGCGATCAGATCTGCCGGAGCCTCCGCTCCTTCGGATATGAGTCCTGCCTGTTGGCCGGGTCGGCGGCGGAAGCGATCCGGATGATCGAAGAGGAAAAACCCGACCTGGTCCTCATGGACATCGTCCTGCCCGGGGACCGGGACGGTATCGAGACGGCGGATTTGATCCGCAACCGGTTCGAACTGCCGGTGATCTATCTCACGGCCCACACCAACGGAGAATTCATTGCCCGGGCCAAGGAGACCGGCCCCTACGGATACCTGATCAAACCCTTCAACAAGATGGAGCTCTTTACGAATATCGAGATGGCCCTCCAGCGACATCAACTGGAAAAGGCCTTGAAGGACACCAAGCTCCGTCTCGACCGCACCCTCAGGGGCGTCATCGAAGCCCTCACCGAAACCATTGAACTGCGTGGCCCTTATCTTCCCGGCCATCATCAGCGGGTGAAAAGTCTGGCGACGGGCATCGCCGCAGAAATGGGGCTGTCCGCCCAGCAGGTGGAGGGGATCGGGCTGGTGTCTTGCATCTACGACATCGGAATGATCAATGTGCCCATAGAGGTGCTGCATAACGTCAACCACCTGGAAGGCATCAAATTGTCCCTGTTCCGCACCTACCCCACCATCGGTTACGGCATCCTTAAAAAAATAGACTTCCCCTGGCCCATCGCCGAGGTCGTCCTGCAACACCGGGAGCATTACGACGGCACGGGGTTTCCCCAAGGGATCAAAGGGGAGAACATCCTTCTGGAAGCGAGGGTCCTGGCCGTCGCCGATGCCCTGGAGGATCTGACCTCCCATAGAGCACACCGCCAAGAGTATCCGCTGGACAAAGCCCTGGAATTGATCAAAGAAGAAGCCGGTTCCCGTTTCGATCCCCAGGTGGTGACCGCCTGTCTCCGACTGTTTCGGGAGCGGGGTTTCCGGATGGAATGAGAGCCCTGCATAACCGCAGAACAATGGTTCACGAACGAACAGAGGGCTCATGATATACGCCCTCACTGCCATGGCCGCTGCTTCCGGACCTTCAAGTCAGAGGAAATATTTGACATAACCAGGCCGGCACTCTATAATTCCCTCCCATAAACAGCCCCGGATAGACACCGCTCGTCGGTTATGCGCCCGACCGCATTTTCCCCTGCCTGGCCCGCGGACTGTCGTCGTTTAGCCGCTGCCTGGCCGGAAAGGAAACCATGGATAGAAATCTACTCCACGAACTGCAGGAGATCCGCCGGACCGTAGAGGAAATCAGGAAACTGGAGACGGACCGGGTTTTTGAGGAAGGTCTCTTCCGGACCCTGGAAAACAGCTCGCTCATGGGCATCTACGTGGTTCAGAACGGGATCTTCAAGTTCGTCAACCAACATACCTCCAATTACTGGGGCTATGCCCGGGAAGAACTTCTCGGGATGCCTTCCATGAATATCGTCCATCCCGAAGACCGGCATATCGTCAGGGAAGGCGCCATCCGCATGCTGAAAGGGGAGCGGTTCTCTCCCTACGTCTTTCGGACCATCGCCAAAAACGGGAGCATCCGCTGGATCACCGAAACGGTGACGACGATTCACTACCAGGGACAGCGGGCCGTCCTGGGGAACTCCATGGACATCACCGAGCAGATCAACGCCCGGAACAAATTGGCGGAACTCGAGGCCCTGGAGGCCTCCATCCTTGTGGCGATCCCCCATGCCGTCATCGGCCTGAAGAACCGGCGGATCATCTTCGCCAACGACGGCGTCCAGACCGTCTTCGGCTGGAAGGCCGAAGAGATCATCGGGCAGCGGACCCGGCGCTTCTACCGCTCCGAGGGGGACTTCCAGGAAATCGCCGCCAAGCTTTACACCACCCTGGAAAAACAGCAGACCGTATCGCTGGAGTTTCCCTGCCGCCACAAGGACGGCAAGGATCTGGTCTGCATGATCAACGCCTCCCGGATCGGCGACACCCTGAAAGACAAACAGATCGTCATCACCTACGAGGACATCACGGACCGCAAGCAGGCCGAGGAGGTTTACAAGACCCTGGCGAAGAGTTCTCAGGCCGGCGTTTATGTGGTCCAGAACGGGGCCTTCCAGTTCGTCAACCACCACGCCGCCGCCTATGCCGGCTATGGGGAAGAGGAACTGGTAGGCATGGATTCCATGAGTCTCGTCCACCCCGAGGACCGGGCCATGGTCCGGAAGAACGCCAAGAGCATGCTCACCGGGAGGCGTAAGGCCCCCCACGAATTCCGGATCATCACGAAAAACGGCGATATCCGCTGGATCATGGAAACGGTGACGATGATCCCCTTCCGGGGGGAGATGGCCGTCCTGGGCAATTCCATGGACATCACCGAGCAGAACAACGCCCGGAAAAAACTCGAGGAGTTGGAGGCCCTGGAGGCCTCGATCCTCGAAGCCATTCCCCACGCCGTCATCGGCCTCCAGGACCGGCGGATCATCTTCGCCAACGACGGCGTCCAGACCGTTTTCGGCTGGAAGGCCAAAGACCTCATCGGCATGAGCACCCGGATCCTCTACCGCAGCGACGAAGATTACGAACGGATGGCCAAGTCCCTTTACAGCGCCCTCGAAAAGAGGCGGACCGTGACCTTCGAGTTTCCCTGCCGCCGCAAGGACGGCAAGGACATCGTTTCCCTGGTCACCGCCGCCCGGATCGGCGCCAGCCTTCGGGAAAAGGAGATCGTCATCACCTATGAGGACATCACCGACCGCAAGCTCGCCGCCATGGAACTGGAGAACTCCCGGGAGCAGCTCCGCAATCTCACCGCCCACCTCCAGTCGATCCGGGAGAAGGAGCGGTCCCGCATCGCCCGGGAACTCCACGATGAACTGGGCCAGCTCCTCACCGCCCTCAATACGGAAATCATCATGCTGGGCAAAAAAATCCCCCCGGAACTGACGGCCCTCATCGAGCGGACCCAGTCCCTGTCGAGCCTCATCGATATGACCATGCAGACCCTCAAGCGGATCTACATGGCCCTGCGACCGGGGATGCTGGATCACCTGGGACTCACCGCCGCCATCGGCTGGCAGGCGGAGGAATTCCAGAAACGCACGGGCATCCGCTGCCGGGTGAACTTCGCCCCGGAAGAAATCGTCCTCGATCCGGACCTGACCACCTCCCTGTTTAGGATCTTCCAGGAAACACTGACCAACATCTCCCGCCACGCCGAGGCCTCCCGGGTCAACGTTAACCTCCGGGCGACGGACCGCAGCGTCCAGCTTACCGTAAAGGACAACGGCAAGGGCATCACCAAGGAACAGATGAGTAAACCCAACTCCTTCGGACTCCTCGGCATCCGGGAGCGGGCGGAATACTGGCGGGGGAAAGTGACCATCAAAGGAAAACCGGGAGAGGGAACCACGGTGAGCGTCGTCATCCCCCTGACACAGAAAGGAGCGTCGTCATGAAAAAGATCAGGATTTTAATCGCCGACGATCACCCCATCGTCCGGGCGGGATTCAAGCTCGTCATCTCCGACACCCAGGACATGACCGTGGCCGACGAAGCGGGGAACGGCCAGGAGGTCCTGAATCTGATCCGCAAGCACGACTACGACATCGTCCTGCTCGACATCTCCATGCCGGGGCGGAACGGCCTGGAGGTCCTGAAGGACCTGAAAGCGGAAAAGCCTAAATTACCCGTCATGATCCTCAGCATCTATCCCGAGGAACAGTACGCCGTCCGGGCCCTCCGCGCCGGGGCTTCGGGTTACATGACCAAGGCCAGCGCCCCCAACGAACTCATCGCCGCCATCCGCAAGATCTCCCAGGGGGGGAAATACATCAGCGCCTCCCTGGCGGAAAAACTCACGGACTATCTGGATGAAGACGCCAGTAAACCTCTCCACGAGAAGCTCTCAGACCGGGAATATCAGGTCATGCTCCTGATCGCCTCCGGCAAGACCGTCTCCGACATCGCCGACGAGCTGTGCCTGAGTGTCAAGACCATCAGCACCTACCGCAGCCACATCCTCGAAAAGATGAAGCTGAAGAACAATGCCGAAATCACCCTCTATGCCGTACAGAATAAACTCGTAGGCTGAGTTTTCCTTTCTCTTCCCCGCTTGCCTTCCGGGACAATTTATGTCTATTAACGGGCCAACGAGAGACTGCAACACGACGACAAGCGTTGAACCAGAGAGGGAAAATGTCCGATGGTTTTCCATTCCGGCTTTGGCCCGGGATCCCCGCTCCCCGGTCCTGGCTTTTATGGCTGAGGGTCCGCCTCCTCGGGGTCTGGGACGTTTTCGCCGACGCCGCCGTGAACTTCGACAAGAACGGGGATACAAATCAGGCCGCGGCGATCGCCCTTTATTCGCTCCTCTCGTTCATTCCCATGTTCATCCTGACCATCCTCACGGCCAACGAGATCCTCGGCGCCTACCCCCACATCCAGCAGCAAATGGTGGAAGGGGTCAGAAGATTGAACCCCTATTTCTCCGACCCCCTCCTCCAGCAATTGGGGAGTGTGGCCGAAAAAAAAGCGGTGCTCGGATGGATCGGCATCATTACCCTCGTCTGGTTTTCCTCCATGATTTTCGGGGCCATCGAAACGGCCTTCAATATCATTTTCCGTTCCCACCGCCACCGGAATTACCTCCTGTCGAAGCTCCTGGCCTTTGCTATGATCCCCGCTGGCTGGGCGGTGGCCGGGGCCAGCATCTTCATCACCTCCCTGACCGCGCTGATTGCCCGGCAGCCCCTGCTGGCCGAAACCATCCTGCCTCATTTTCCTATCCTGCAGGGATTCTTTTTCCAGTACGGCATCCCTTATCTGGTGACGGTTGTGTTCTTCACCATCGTCTATAAAGCGATCCCTACCGGAAAGATTCCCCTGGGCATCGCCGTCACGGGTGGAATCATCTTCTCCGCCCTCATGGAGATCGCGAAATATTTCTTCACCTGGTATGTCGCCAACTACACCCGTTACAACATCATCTTCGGCTCCCTGGAGGCGGTGGTAATCCTGGTGATCTGGGTTTTCTACGTCGCCCTGATCCTCCTGTTCTGCGCCGAGCTCATGGCTTCCTTCATGAGGCGTGACCTGATCCTCCTGCAAAAGGCCTTCTTCCGGCCGGGGAAAAAATGGCTGAACATCGACGAGCGGCTTTTTCACAAATTCGGACGTCTTTACCCCCGGGACAGCTATATATTCCGGGAAGGCGACCCCAGTAACGACATGTACTACATCCTTTCCGGGAGGATACAGCTGGAGAAAACGGTGGGGATGGTCAAAAAGATCCTGGCGGACATGGGCCCCGGCAATTATTTCGGGGAGATAGCGGCCCTCATTCAGGCACCGCGTACCGCCTCCGCCCGGGTATGCGAGGACGCGGAAGTGGCGGTGATCGACGTCGACACCTTCCACAGCCTCCTGAGAGAGAGTGACAACGTGGCGATAATCATGCTCAAGGAGTTCTCCCGCCGGATCAAGCACAGCAACGAGGTCCTGGAAGACACGACCCACGCCTGGCTCCGTCTCGTCATGATGTTGTATTTCCTGAAAAACGATCCCCTGCCTCGGGATGGAGACCCTGTGGGCGAGCTGTCGCGCCTTACGGGAAGAGACGCCAATGAAATCGAGGAAACCATCGGGGAACTTGCCCAAAGCGGTGTTTTAAGGACGGAGAACGGCGCGATCACCGCCTTTGACCGGGAGCGGGCCTGGCAAAACGCCTTCAAATACCTCGGCTGAGCAGGGGGGCGTGATTGGAGGTAAAGGCCGGGGGGGTCCTTCTGAGGATGGCGGCCACGGCGGGGTTTCTCCTCACCTCTCCCGCGAGGAAGCGCCGCACCTCCCGGCGGTTCCACCCCCGGGGATGAACGAAGTCCCAATAGAGGGACAGGTCGCCGGCGGAGAAGGGACGGACCTCCAGACCGGAGGAAGCGGCGGCAAAGACCGGCAGATTGAAGAGGGCGATGTTCAGATAATCGATTTCGGCGGCATGGGCCTCCACATACGCCAGCGTACGCCGCGCCGCCACCCGATCTTCCGCCGGGGTCCCGAAAAGCAGATAGACATAAGAGGCGATGCCCGCCACTTTCAGACTCCGCAGCACCCGGGCGGCGGTCGTCAGCTCGATCCCCTTCTCCAGGCGGTCCAGAACCTCCTGGTCCCCCGATTCCAGACCCAGCTTCAACATCACGCAACCGCTGTGACGCAGCCGCCGGCAAAAATCCTCGTCCGCCAGGTGCTCCGTGATCCTCGCGAATCCATACCAGGGAACCCCGGGGGGGTTATGGGACAACATCGTCAGCAAGGCCGGACTCAGGGCGTTGTCGAGAAAGTGGATGAGAACCGGGTTGGTTTTCTTTTGAAGCCGGGCCAGATCGGTCAGAATCCTTTCCGGCGGTTGGGGCCGGTAAGGGTTCCGTTCCGCCGTTTCCGGACAAAAGCGGCAGCGGCGCCAGTAACAGCCGTCGGCGGCACTGTAGGGAAGGATGGGGCCGGGGGCGAGATAAAGCGGCCAGGGGAAAGAACCATAGTCGGGGCAGGAGGCGACCGGCCCCGTCTTCCCCGCACGCACCTTTCCGAACAGGGAAAGGAGGAAGTCCTCCCCCGGCCCGGCCACGAGATCATCCACCAGGGCACCGAACGGATTTTGCCACTGGGGCTGACGGAGCCAGGAGGTGATGAGGCCGCCGCCCAGGACAATCCGCACCGACGGGCAGGCGGCCCGGATAACCCCGATCATGGCAAAGGCACAGAGGGCCTGGCTGAAATAATTTACGGATATGCCTATCACCTGGGGGTTCTTTTCCCTTATACGATCCGCCAGCGGCCCCGTGAAGTAGGTATAAAAGGGATTCCGCACGGACTGAGCGGCGGCGGCCAGCAGATCCCGTGAACTCACGGGGGCAAGCCCCGCATCCTGATAATCGTTCAGGCTCACGTATATTTCCGGGTTCGGGGAGGAAACCTTCAGGACCCGGTTGATGTCGGCCACCGCCCGGCGATATCGGTCCGGGTTGGAATATACGGCCGGGGAACGCAACGCCTCGAGATGCCGCGACAGATTCCGCCGTGCCCGTTTCGTCCAGGTGTCCTGCGGGACGGCGTTCTCCCGGTGCAGCAGGAAGAACATCCCCTCCGCATTGGCATCGATGATTTCACAGGGTATTTCGTGCTCTCCCAGGGCCGCCGCCAAGCGGGCGATCCCCGCCGGCGGTTCGCAGGGCTTGGCCACGGGAGGATGGATCAGGAGGAGTTTATTTGAAGAAGATGCGGGCATCTACCAGGGATACGCCTTTTCCGGCGGGATGGACGATGACCGGGTTGAGATCCAGTTCCGCGATCTCCGGCCGGGACGCCAGCAGGACGCCGACTTTCCGGATCACCTCTTTTAAGGCCTCGATATCGGCGGGTGATTTCCCCCTAAACCCGGCGAGGAGCGGATAGGCCTGGAGCTCTCCGATCATGTCCGCCGCCTCGGCGCTGGTCACCGGGGCCAGGCGGATGGCCGTATCCCGGAAGAGCTCGACGAAAACACCTCCCAGTCCCGTCATTACGGTCGGTCCGAACACCGGATCCTGACGTCCCCCCACAAAGCATTCCACCCCGGCCGCGGCCATTTCCTGGACAAGAAACCCTTCCGCCGCGTCCCCGAAGGTCCGTTCCATCTCCGTCATAATCCGCTGCAACGCCTTCCGGTTCCGGACGTTCAGGCGCACCCCTCCCACGTCCGTCTTGTGGGACGCCTGACGGGAAAGCAGTTTCACCGCCACGGGAAAACGGAGGGAAAGGCCGTTCACGTCACCGCCGGACCTGACAATCTCCCCGCGGACCGGCGTCAGACCGGCGGCGGCGCATATCTCCAGGGCCTCGTCGGTCAGAGGCATCCGCCCCTCCCTGCGGCACTGCGTCCGGATCGTCCGCAACACCCCCCCGTTCTTCGGAGAAGGGTCCACCTCCCCCCGGTGATCACGCCGGCCCTTTCTTTCATAATACGTGGCGGAGACATTCAGGGCCGCCGCCGCCTCCAGCGGGGACGTGAAGATGGGGTAGCTTTGGCTCCGGGCGACGTCCAGAAGCTCTGCGGGATCGGAGAGCATGGCCACCGCCACGGGCTTGCCGTACTCCCTGGTCAGCCGGTCCACGCCCGCAAGGAAGGTCCGGGACATTTGCGCCTCATACGTGGAGGCATAGAGATGATTGAAGAGGACTCCGTCGATGTTTTCCAGTTTCAGGGTTTCCTCGAGAATCCCGGTAAAGATCGTGTAATCGAAGATCTCCCCCAGATCGAGGGGATTTTGATGGGCGATCACCCGGGTGTGGTAGAGGGTCTTGAGCTTTTCCAGAAACGCCGACGGAAAGGCGACCATGTCGAAACCGAAGCGGGCACAGGCGTCGGCGGACAGGACGGCGTGACCTCCGGACCGGGACAGGACGGCGACCCGTCTGCCCTTCATCAACGGCAGGCGGATGATCTTGACGGCATTGAGAAATTCCCGCTCGTCCTCGGCACGGATCACCGCCGTCTGGCGAAACATCCCGTCCACGACGTCGTCGCCCGCCGCAAGGGCCGTGGTGTGCGACCGGGCGATCTTCGCACTCGCCTCGCTCCGGTTGGATTTCTGGACAATGATCGGTTTGTCCGCCTTCACGGCCAACTCGTAGAAGGCCCGGCCCCGGTTGAACCCTTCGAGGTACATGGTGACCACGTCCGTCTCCGGATCGGCAAGAAAATACTCGAGAAAATCCACCTCGTCCAACTGGAGCTTGTTGCCGATGCTGACAAACTTCCCGGGAACAATGGCGTTTTCCGGCAGGGCATGGAGATATGTACCCCCCACGCCGCCGCTCTGGGCGATCATAGCCACCCGGCCCCCGGAAGGGGGATTCTTGAAGAAAGCGAAGGGCATCATCATCCGGATATCGAAATTGACCGTCCCCACACAGTTGGGACCGATGAACTTGATGCCGTATTTATTCGCCACGGCCAGGACTTCCCGCTCCAGGGAATGGTCGCCGTGGGCGTATTCGCTGAACCCGCTGGATTCGATCACCGCCCGGCGTATCCCTTTCCGGCCGCAATCCTCCATGAGCGTGGGGATGGTATGGGCGGGGGTGAGGAATATGGCCACCTCGGGAACCTCGGGAATGTCGGCTATCCTGGTAAAAACCGGGATCCCGTCCACCTCTCCGGCCTGAGATCCCACCCCGTAGAGTTTACCCTGATAACCGCATTGCTTGTTGTTCAGAAGGATGATCTGGCCGAGGTTCATCTTCGTGGCCGAGGCCCCGATCACCACCATGCTTTTTGGAAAAAAGAAAGATTTCATTTGGACACCGCCATGAGCCTGATTTTGTTTGCTTTCCCGATTTTTAATCATTTGCCGCCGCCGGTTGATGCTCCCTCTATCACCCGGTCGCCGAGCCCTCATACAAAAATATCGGCAACTGCTCGGATATATTCATCTTATGTCGTGCCCGTCCTCGGGTATGACGGTTAGGAGATCTTGCCGGCCGCGGGAAACACGTTTTTTGGTCCGGACCTCCTATAAAGAAATCACCCCTCCCTGTCAATCCCTCCTTTGACCCGTCAGCGGGGTTTCACCTTGACATCCCTGCAATGTGTATGAGAAGTTAGACAAGTCTAATTTCCCCGTAAAGAAACATTTCATTTTGGGGCGAGACTATGTCTCTGGAAAAATGGAAAGGGTTGTATCCGGAAAAATTCGCCCCGGAGGCGGAAATCTTCGGTCATATCCACCGGGGGGACACCATCTTCATCGGCTCGGCCTGCGCCGAGCCCCAGCACCTGGTCCAGGGGATGATCCGTTATGTCAAATCCAACCCCAAGGCCTTTTTTGACGCCGAGGTCCTCCATATCCGTTCCCTCGGCGTCGCCCCTTACGCCACGGAAAAATTCAAACAGAATTTCCGCCACAACTCTTTCTTTATCGGCGACAGCACCCGGGAGGCCGTAAACCGGGGGGTTGCCGATTACACCCCGGTCTTCCTTTCGGAAACGCCGGACCTCTTCCGGCGCGGACTGGTCCGGGTGGACATCGCCCTCATCCAGACCTCACTTCCCGATGATCACGGATACCTGAGTCTCGGCATCAGCGTCGACATCGTCAAGGCCGCCGTGCAAAAGGCCGCCGTTGTCGTCGCCCAGGTCAACCGCTTCATGCCCCGGGTCCACGGCGATTCCTTCGTTCATATCCGCGATATCGACTTCCTTGTACCCTACGACGAAAATCTGCTGGAATACTCCAAGGAGGCGGACTCGGAAATCGCCATGGGCATCGGTAAATATGTGGCCCGCCTCGTGGAAGACGGAGACACGATCCAGGTGGGATACGGCAGCATCCCCAACGCCGTCCTGGCCAATCTGAAAGATAGGCGTCACCTGGGCGTGCATACGGAACTCATCGGCGACGGCATTATCGAGCTGATGAAGATGGGGGTCATCGACAACTCCAGGAAGACCCTCAACCCGGGCAAGACAGTGACCACCTTCTGTCTCGGAAATCAGGAAACCTACAATTATCTCCACGACAATCCGGCCATCGAATTCCGGACCATCGATTACACCAACAATCCCCTGATCATCGCCCAGCATGACCGTATGACCGCCATCAACAGCGCCCTGGAAATCGACCTCACCGGCCAGGCCACGGCGGAGTCCATCGGCCGGATCTTCCACAGCGGCGTGGGCGGTCAGGCGGACTTCATGCGGGGCGCCGTCCTGGCCCGAGGGGGGAAATCCATCCTCACCCTCCAATCCACGGCCGCCTGTGATGTGGTTTCCCGCATCGTCCCCATGCTCCGGGAAGGGGCCGGGGTAACCCTTACCCGGGGGGACATCCACTACGTCGTCACGGAATACGGCATCGCCTACCTCCATGGCAAGAGCATCCGGGAGCGGGCCATGGAACTTATCGGCATCGCCCATCCCAAATTTCGTCCCTGGCTCATCGAAGAGGCCAAGAAACTGGGGCTGATCTACCGGGATCAAGCCTTCATCCCCGGCATCCGGGGCGAGTATCCCGAGCATCTGGAGTCCTACCGGACCACGAAGAAGGGGCACAACATCCTTTTCCGGCCTATCAAGATCAGCGACGAACCCCTGCTGAAAGATTTCATCTATTCCCTGTCCGATCAGAGCCTCTACCGTCGCTTCATGTCCGCCCGCAAGGACATGCCCCACGAGGTTCTCCAAAAGCTCGTCATTATCGACTACACGTTGGAGATGGCCATCCTGGCCATCATGCCCCGGGAGCAATCCGAGGAGATCGTCGGTGTAGGCCGCTACTACATCGACGCCACGTCCCACACCGCGGAGGTGGCTTTCGCCGTAAAGGACACCCATCAGCAAATGGGAATCGGCACGGAACTCCTCGCCTATCTGACTTACCTGGCCAAGCGTCAGGGACTCCTGGGATTCACGGCGGAGGTGCTTTCCGACAACAAGCCGATGATGCATGTTTTCGAGAAAGGCGGCTTTGACCTGGAGAAGAAGAACGTCGCCGGACTGTGGGAACTCAAGATGACCTTCCGGGAATAGGCGAAAGGGGAAATTCTCGGGCTTTTTCAGATCCGCGCCTGCAGCAGCCATGCTTGCAGGCGCCGCAGCCCCTCCTCCATGGAAACCCGGGGTTCATATCCCAGTTCCCGTCGGGCGGCGCTGATGTCGAACCAGTGGGTGGTCGCCAGTTCCTCGGCCAGAAAGCGCGTCATCCGCGGTTCTCCGGAGAGCCGCAAGGTAAGGTGGAGCTTCTCGACAATCGTCCCCAAAAGCACCGCCACGGATTTGGAGATGCCCCGACGGATCGGGGGAAGCCCCGCCAGGGCCAGGATGCGGTTCACGAAATCCCAGAGGTTGACGGGCTCGCCGTTGGAGATGAAATAGGCCCGGCCCGGGGCCCGGGGGTTGCCGGCCAGGGCCCGGGCCGCCAGGAGATGGGCGGCGGCGGCATTGTCGATATAGGTGGCGTCGATGACGTTTCTTCCGTCCCCCACCCGGACGATCTTGCCCGCCCGGGCCTGGGCGATGATCCGGGGGACGATCTGGGTGTCTCCGGGCCCCCAGATGAGGTGGGGGCGCAGGGAAAGGGTCTTGAGTGTCGCGCCGTTGGCCGCCAGGACCATCCTCTCCGCCTCCGCCTTCGTCGCCGTATAGGGAGAGCGGGGCTGTTCCGGATAGGGCACGGTCTCGTCCACTCCGGCCATGTCGGCGTCACTGAAAACGACGCTGGCGGAACTGGTGAAGACCAGCCGGCCCACACCGGTACCGGCGCACGCCGCAATGACGTTCTTGGTGCCCATGACGTTAGGACGGTAAAATGAATCGAAATCCCCCCAAACCCCGGCCTTGGCGGCATTGTGGAACACGACGGCACAGCCGTCACAGGCCCTCTTCACCGCCTCGATATCCGTCAGGTCCCCCCGGATAACTGCGACACCCCGGCGCCGCAATTCCGGATAGTCGCCCCGGGCGAAACTTCTAACGGAGAACCCCGCCGCCAGCAGTTGCGCTACGATGGCCCCGCCCAGGAAGCCCCCGCTGCCGGTGACCAGCACCGTCTCAACATCTGTTCCCTGTAACGGGGAGGTAATCTTGTCTTGACGGCTTTGCATATCCGTAGAAAAATGGTTCGCCAGCGGCAAAGCAAATGTTCTTCGCCATTTCGTGGTTGAGTTTATCCCCCGGTTTGTTCCTTATTTGAGCTGCTCCGCCGCCCAGACTGCCAGTTTCTCCCGGAAGATCTTGGCGTTGTGGCGGATGTCCACGGGAAACCCCGGGTGATAGAGCACCGTCTTTATCTCCCGGGTGACGGTATTGGCCCCGGCGATCGCCAACAGTTCCGCCGTCAGCCCCTCCCGATCCTGCCCGGCATCCTCCGGTTTCAGCTCGATAATGATCACCGGCCGTTGGTTTCCGGCGGCGCCTACACCCACCAAGGCGGAACGGCGTACCCGGGGATGGCGGTTGAAGAGGGCCTCGCAGGGGATGGTGAAGAGGCGACCCGTTGCCGTTTCCACCCGATGGGCCTTCCGGCCGCAAAACCAAAGCCGCCCCTGGTCGTCCA
>JAGPFL010000129.1 GCA_018056545.1 Syntrophobacterales bacterium | reverse complement strand
TTATAGCGGAGCCGCCCCGCCAGGAGGAAGGCCAGGATCTCGAACCGGAGATAACCCCAGGGATCTACGCCGTATTTGTCCCTTAAGCGGTGGAGATCGAGGCGGGTACCGAAGAGCCTCATGAGGAAATCGTAGCGCAGTTGGTCTCTCCTGCCGAAAGACCGGGTCGCCATGAGGGGGAGGCGCCCCTGGGATATTTTATGAATATACTCGGCAACATTGAAGGTGTTGGCATAGCAGGCGCCGTTGAGAAAACCGATGGAACCGCTGCCCAGACCGGCGTATTCGTCATAATCGACGATATACTCGTCGATCATGCCGGCCTGCCGGGAAAAACACCAGGCGGAAGAAAAACGGTAAGCAGGCAGAAGCCGCCGGAGAATCAGGTTATAAAATCTCTCTTCCCGGCGGTAATCCACCCGGCCCAGCCTCTCCGCCACCAGTCGGCGCGTCGAGTCGGAAACCATGAGGGGATAATAGGTCACCTGATCGACGCCGATCGCCAGGAGGGTGTCGAGATCCCGCGTCAGAATTTCTTCGGTCTGGGAGGGGAAATTGAACATCATGTCCGCATTGAGGGTGTCGAAGCGTCCGTGTATAGCCTTGAGCCGTCCGGCGATTTCCTCCCCGGAACCGTATTTCTCCAGACGATCCATATCCTTCAGGAGGTCGTCATCGAAGCTCTGGACGCCCACGGAGAGACGATTGATCCCCGCCTCCTTAAGAACCCGGAGGCGATCCTCCGTAAGATGGTGGGGGTTGGTTTCCACCGATATCTCCCGGATGGAAAAGCATTCCTTCGCCGTCGCCAGGGTGGCGGCCAACTCATCCGTCATCACCGTCGGGGTGCCGCCGCCTACATAGATACCGGAAAAATCGTAACCCCGGTCCCGGTAGAGGCGGATTTCCTCCCGCAGGGCATGGAAATATCCCTTGCAAAGCTCGGCATCGAAGAGAAACCTGTTGAAGGAACAATAGGGACAGAGTTGCTCGCAGAAGGGAACATGGAGATAGAGGAGGCGCGAGGCCTGCGGCGGCGCCGACGGCAGCACCGGCTCCTCGCCGCCTTCGAAACGCATGGCTCGGGAGAACTCCCTACGGACCACCGCGGTGATTATCTCGTTGATCAACTTATGCATATCACCAAGTCCCGTATCAAATCAGGGGCGATTGTTCAAGATTATTCGCCGCCACAACATCTTGCATAAAGCGCGTCCCGGTGGTATAGGGGAAAAGTCCAGCCGTCCATATTAATTAGGGTTTCGCCCAGGTGCATGGGCGCCCGAACAGGCCGGGCGGCAACGGCTCCATTTCCTTTGCAGAAAGGCGTTACGGCAACCATGAAGAGAGTCCTGACCCTATGGTCCGACGAGAAGATTAACGAAGAAGATTCCCGCATTTTGAGGCAGACCTGCGAAGAGTTGCCCATCCCCCTGGACGGGGAGGCCCGCAAGGCCGTGAAAACCCTGGTGGACGCCTTCATGGAGAGGGACGATGCCTCAGGACTGGCGGCGCCGCAAATCGGCATCCCCAAGAGAATCATCATTTTCCGCAACCGGGGGTTCACCAAGGACGGGGCGTCAGACGGCACCTGGACCCGAAAGGACGTGGAGGTGCTCATCAATCCCCGCCTCACCCAGCAGCGGGGCAATAAGGTCATCCTCTCCGAAGGATGTCTTTCCTGCCCCGACATCAAGGTAGAGATCGCCCGCTACCCGGAGATCAAGGTACGGGGCTACGACCTCCACGGACAGAAGATCGGCAAGCGCTATCTCGATTTTGTCGCCCGCATCGTCCAGCACGAAATGGATCACCTGGACGGGAAACTGATCGTCGATTACGACGCCGGGGCCGTTTTCGTCCCCAAGAAGAAACGCGGCTTCTTCGAAAACCTCTTCCAGAGTAAAACCGCTTGATTTCATTAAGGAGTCTCCATATATGGCCCAGGTAGGCAATCCCCCCCCCAGCGATTTCATCCGCGACATCATCGAAGACGATTTGCGCACCGGGAAAAACGACGGCGTGGTCGCCGTACGCTTTCCCCCGGAACCCAACGGCTATATCCATATCGGCCACGCCA
Source organism: Syntrophobacterales bacterium (assembly GCA_018056545.1). GTDB lineage: Bacteria > Desulfobacterota > Syntrophia > Syntrophales > UBA8958 > UBA8958. The sequence continues at coordinate 576 of JAGPFL010000129.1, read as the reverse complement.
AGGCGGTGTGCCTGAATTTCGGCATCGCCGCCCAGTACGGGGGAACCTGCAACCTCCGCATGGACGATACGGATCCCGCCGGCGAGTCGTTGGAATACGTGGAATCGATCATCAACGACATCCACTGGCTGGGATTCGACTGGCAGGACCGGCTCTACTACGCCTCGGACTACTTCGAGCAGCTCTATCAATTCGCAGTGGAACTCATTAAGGCCGGCAAGGCCTACGTATGCAGCCTCAATGCCGACGAAATCCGGGAACATCGGGGCAGCTTCACCGAACCGGGCAGGGAAAGCCCCTACCGCAATCGCACCGTGGAGGAGAATCTAGACCTGTTCGCCCGGATGAGGGCCGGCGAATTCGCCGACGGCGAGCATGTCCTCCGGGCCAAGATCGACATGGCATCCCCCAATATCGTCATGCGGGATCCGATCATGTACCGCATCAAGCGGGAGCCCCATTACCGGACCGGCACCGACTGGGTGATCTACCCCATGTACGACTTCGCCCACTGCCTCTCCGACGCCCTGGAGGGAATCACCTATTCCATCTGCACCCTGGAGTTCGAGAACAACC
>JAGPFL010000053.1 GCA_018056545.1 Syntrophobacterales bacterium | reverse complement strand
CGCCATCACCGTCGACGGCCTCGGGGAGGTCAAGATCGTCGTGCCGGCCCGGGAATGGGAAAAGGCCCGGGAGATTCTCTCCCATAGCTATGACGAGGAAGATCTTGACTGGCGGTCTTAGAATATGCCGTCCAGAGGCGTCATACAGCGCGGGCAGGCGGAGCCGCGCAGGTTCAACGCTTCGATGTGATAACCGTAACGGCCGATGAGCAGTGCGCCGCACCGGGCGCAGAAGGTGTTTTCCCCCGGATCCCCAGGCACGTTGCCGCTGTAAACGTACTTGAGTCCCTTGTCCTTGCCGATTTCCGCGGCCCGGCGGATCAGTGCCACCGAGGTGGCCTCCCGTTCCTGCATCAGATAACGGGGATGGAACCTGCTGATGTGCCACGGGATCTCCCGACCCACGCCGGAAATGAACTCGGCGATGTCCTCAATCTCCCCGTCGCCGTCGTTGAGTCCCGGGATAAGGAGTGTCGTTATCTCCACCCAGATCCCGGCCCGTTTCATCCCGGTAATGGTATCCAGAACGGGCTGGAGGCGGGCGCCGCATTGCTCGCGGTAAAATTCGTCCCGAAAGGATTTCAGGTCCACATTCGCCCCGTCCAGGTAAGGGGAGATGACCTCCAGCGCCGCTGCGCTCATGTAACCGTTTGTGACAAAAACGTTTTTGATACCTTCCCCGTGGGCCAGACGGGCGATATCCAGGGCAAATTCGAAGAAGATCGTAGGTTCCGTATAGGTATAGGCAATCGTCCGGGCACCCACCTGAACCGCCCGCGCCACGACCTCCGCCGCCGTCGTGGCACGCCCCGGAATGTCGCGCCGCTTACGGGGAAGTTGGGAAATCTCGTGGTTCTGGCAAAACAGGCACCGGAAGTTACACCCCACCGTAGCTATGGAATATGATCTCGACCCCGGATGCATATGAAAAAACGGCTTTTTCTCCACGGGATCGATATTTTCGGCAATCACGGCACCATAAACAAGACTGTAGAGGCTACCGCCGCGATTCTCCCGGACGCCGCATATACCCCTCTGCCCGTCCTTGATCCGGCAGGTGTGGGCGCATAGACGGCAGCGGACCTGCTGTTCCGCCAGGGGCTCAAAAAGCAGCGCCTGTCTGATCATTTTATCACCCTCACCACCCCCGGGAGCGGCCGGCGTCCCTTGGCTCTCAGCGGCAGTGTTTCCCTGATCTTCTCCTGAAGGGTGATCTGGGTGAAGGTAACGGAGAACGAGAGGCCCATAAAAGCACCGAAGGGGTTGTTCATTACCGGCAGAAACTCCTCCATTCCTCTGGCGAAACCGTACCAACTATAAGGCAGGAAGATGACGCTCCCCCGGCGGATCCGCACCCCGGCCAGTTGCCGGCGGATCATCCGCACCAGTTCGCCGCTGCTGAATAAACGGGCATGCCGGAGAAGGGAGGCGCCGAAAACGCCGGCCAGACCCCGACCGAGACCGAGACAGGAAAACTTGTTGAGGGCGCCGATAAATACCCGACCCCGGCAGACCCGGACGGCTTCGTGAATCGCCTGGAGGGGATCCGAGGAAAATTCCAGCGTACAGATCAGGGTGACGATGTCGAATTCGTTATCGGCAAAGGGAAGATCTTCGGCAAAACCCAGGTAAAAATCCGCCTTGTTTCCCAATTTCCGGCGCGCCGCGTCCAGCATCGGCGGCGAGGAATCCAGACCTGTCACATCACAGCCCTTGCGCCGGAAAAGCCAGAGATGATTTCCGGTGCCACAGCCGACGTCGAGGAGGCGCTCTCCTCCTCGGGGCTGGGTCAAATCGAGAATTATGCTTTTCTCCCGACCGTCGAGATAGCGTCCGGTGGGGGTTTCGCGCCAGGCATCGTAGGCTTCGACAAGGTCCTTCGTAAAGATCACAACGGTCACCCTCCGATCGCCGACATGTTCTTGCCGCATTTATGCAACGGCGACGCCTCCAGGCGCACCTCATGTTTTCGCGGTTTTTTGGCGATCGCCTCCCGGATGAGATCCGCAAGCATCTCGTCCGAGCAACCGTGGCGCAGGGGGGTCTTCAGGTCGGTCTCCTCCTCGGAGAAAAGACAGGAGCGGAGATGCCCGTCCGCCGTGAGGCGTAGACGGTTGCAGCGGTGGCAGAAATGACGGCTCAGGGGGCTGATGAAACCGATTTCCCCCCGGCCGCCGTCAATCCGGTAAACCATTGCCGGACCGTCGATTCTCTCCCGGACGCCGTTTACCGGCAACAGGGGATAGCTGTCTTCGATGACGGCCCGGATGGTTTCCCCGGCGAGATATTTCCCCAGATTGTCCCTCCCGGTATGACCCAGGGGCATCAGCTCGATAAACCGCACCTGAAAGGGGCGGTGCAGGGTGAGACGGGCGAAATCGAGGATCTCGTCATCGTTGAATCCCTTCATGGCCACCACATTGATCTTTATGGGCGCAAAGCCGAGGCCGTAAACGGCGTCGATGCCCCGGAGTACCGCGGCCAGCGATCCGCCCCGGGTGATGTGAAAATATTTTTCCCTGTTCAGGGAGTCCAGGCTGATATTGAGACGACACACGCCCGCGGCAAGAAGCGCGGAGGCGTATCCTTCCAACAGGACGCCGTTGGTGGTCAAACTGAGATCTTCGATCCCCGAAATGGTTTTCAGGGCGGTGATAAAAGGGATCACCCCTCGCCGGACGAGCGGTTCCCCGCCGGTTACCCTGACCTTGGCAATCCCTAGGCCGACGGCGAGGCGCACGATCCGCAGGATCTCTTCATACCGGAGGATGTCATCATGGCCGATGAGGGAGAGGCCCTCCTTGGGCACACAGTACCGACAGCGCAGGTTGCACCGGTCGGTGATGGAAATCCGCAAATAATTTATTTCCCGCTGATAATTGTCATACATCCTGACCGTTCCCTAACACAAATCCCCGGTCCGCGCAAGTGGGCCGCGGCGGGAGGAGCGACATGGCGCCTGGCCTTGGAAAGTATGTCCGGAAAAGAACAGCTGCCGATCCGGGGGATGATTCCCGGCTTGCCCAAGCTGTCGCGGTGAATGTTGGGACATATAAATCAAAACTATCCATGGCCGCTCTTATTTCTCAGCCTCAGGAAAGCTTAAATCCGCCTTGACAGCACCGTTATTATCCATTAGTAGTGAGGCAAGAATTCAGGCGAGGCACCGCCTACAGGGAGTCATCAGGATCATGAAGAAAGCACCCATCACCAGAGCGGGCTTCGAGAAGATCAAGAAGGAGTTGGAACATCTGAAAAACGTTGCCGTGCCGGAAAACGTCCGGGATATCGAAACGGCCCGGGCCCATGGAGACATCTCCGAGAACGCCGAATACACCGCCGCCAAGGAAAGGCAGGCCTTCATCCACGGCAAGATCCAGGAGTTGGAAAACAATCTGGCCACGTCGGAAATCATCGATCTGAAGCATCTGACCACCGAGAAGATCGTCTTCGGCACCTCCGTAGTCATTGAAGACGTCCAGACCGGCAAAGACACCACCTACCAGCTCGTCGGCCCACACGAATCGGATATAAGCCGGAACAAGATATCCGTCACCTCACCCATCGGCAAGGCCTTATTGGGCAAATCCGTCGGCGACACCGCCCGGGTCAAAGCCCCCGGCGGTTTGAAGGAATTCGAAATCGTCGATATTTTCATCGCCGATGAAGATTGACGACCTTAAATTGATTTTCCGCGCATAAAAAAGGGCCGGAGGAATGACAATCCTCCGGCCCTCTCGCCTTATCGTTGCAACTTCTATCAGCCCTTTTCCGCCACCTTGAGGCGCGTTTCCGCCTTGGTCACCACCGCTTTGATCCGCTCATAATCTGCGTCTTCCTTGGCCATTTTGGACAATTTGGCTTCCGCGGCTTCCTTGTCTTTCCGGGCCTGATCCTTATCGATCATGTCGGAGCGTTCCGCCCCTTCCACCAGGATGGTCACCTTGCTGGCGAGCACCTCCGCATAGCCGGTGTCCACCGCGTAGGCCACCTTCTTGTTGTCTTTAGTATAGCTCAATTCACCGATCTGAATGGAGCTCAGCAACGAGGCGTGCCCCCTCAGGACACCGAACTCCCCTTCACTTCCCGGTACGGTCACCTCTTCGACCTTGCCGCTGAAGGCAAGTTTCTCCGGGGTGACGATTTCCAACAACAGTTCATCAGCCATTTACTATCCTCCGGCTATTCTGACAGCCTCTTTGCCTTTTCGATAACCTCTTCGATGCCGCCTACCATGTAGAAGGCCTGTTCCGGCAGATCGTCATGTTTGCCTTCGAGGATTTCCTTGAAGGCCCGCACCGTATCGGGAACGGAGACGAACTTCCCTTCCGTGCCGGTAAACTGGGCGGCGACGAAGAAGGGCTGGGACAGGAAACGCTGGATCTTCCGGGCCCGGCTCACGGTGAGCTTGTCCTCCTCGGAAAGCTCGTCCATACCGAGGATGGCGATGATGTCCTGGAGGTCTTTATATTTCTGCAGGGTCACCTGCACCTGACGGGCCACGGCATAATGCTCCGCCCCGACGACGTTGGGGTCGAGAATACGGGATGTGGAGTCCAGAGGATCCACGGCGGGATAGATGCCGAGTTCGGCGATGGGCCGCGACAAGACGACGGTGCCGTCGAGATGGGCGAAGGTCGTGGCCGGGGCCGGGTCGGTAAGGTCGTCCGCGGGGACGTACACACACTGGACGGCGGTGATGGATCCCTTGGTCGTGGAGGTGATGCGCTCCTGAAGCTCGCCCAAGTCCGTGGCCAAAGTGGGCTGGTAACCGACGGCGGAGGGCATCCGGCCCAGGAGGGCCGAGACCTCGGAGCCTGCCTGGGTGAAACGGAAGATGTTGTCGACGAAGAGAAGCACGTCCTGTCCTTCCACATCCCGGAAGTATTCCGCAGCCGCCAGGGCCGTGAGGGCCACGCGGGCCCGGGCTCCCGGAGGTTCGGTCATCTGACCGTAAATCAGGGCCGCCTGCTTGACGACGCCGGACTGCTTCATTTCCAGGTAAAGGTCGTTGCCCTCCCGGGTCCGCTCTCCCACACCGGCAAACACGGAGATACCGCCGTGGTGCATGGCGATGTTATGGATCATCTCCATCATGACGACGGTCTTGCCCACACCGGCGCCGCCGAACATCCCCATCTTGCCGCCCCGGGGGAAGGGTACGAGGAGGTCGATGACCTTGACGCCCGTCTCCAGAACGTGCACCGAGGTGTTCTGTTCCAGGAATGTAGGAGCTTCACGGTGAATGGGAGCCATGTTCACGGCATTGATGGGTCCCAGGCCATCCACGGGCCGTCCTACGACGTTGAGGATCCGGCCCAAACACTCCTTGCCGACGGGAACTGTAATGGGCGCCCCGGTATCCTTCGCCTTCATGCCCCTTACCAGGCCATCGGTGATATCCATAGCAATACAACGGACAACATTGTCGCCCAGATGCTGGGCCACTTCGACAATCAGGTTGTCTTCCTGGTCATTAATGGCTGGGTTGGTTATGAGGATCGAGTTCATGATGGCGGGCAGTTTGCCTTCCTCAAACTCAATGTCGATGACCGGCCCAATTACCTGCACAACCTTTCCAATATTCATACCCATCTCCTTAAAAAGTGGTTAGTGTTTTTATCCTTTTGCCAAGGCCTCGGTACCGCCGACGATATCCATCAATTCCGCGGTGATCGCCGCCTGCCGGGCCTTGTTGAATTTCAACGTCAGCGACCCGATCAACTCGTCGCAGTTCCGGGTGGCATTGTCCATGGCCGCCATCCGCGCCCCGTTTTCCCCGGCATAGGTCTCCAGCAGGGCCCGATAGATGAGGACCCGGACATACATGGGAAGGATCCTGTCCAGCAGCACCTCATCGGAGGGTTCATAAATGTAATCGATCCGCTTTTCCGGATCCGTCGCTTCCTCCTGGCCGATAGACGGCAGCGGGAAGAGCCTGACGACGGCGGGCCTTTGAATGGAGACATTTCGATACTCGTTATAAACGAGGTACAGCTCGTCATACTCCTCCTTGATGAAGGACGGGATGATGTCATTCGATATTTCCACAGCGAGACTCATATCGAATTTTTTGAAGACATCCACCCGCTCGTTCGTGATCTTGGCCTTCTTCCGGAAGTAGTCGCGCCCCTTCCTGCCCACGGGGACCAGGACCACTTCCTTGCCCTCCCCCTGTTTTTCCTTGATGAACCTTTCGGTAGCCTTGATGATATTGGTATTGAAGCCGCCGCACAATCCCCGGTCGGAGGTCATGCAGATCACCCGGAGCTTCTTGGGCGGGCGTACCGCCAGCAGCGGATGGGAACTGGCGTCCACACGCAGGGCCAGGCTGTTGAGCACCTCCATGAACTTTCCCGCATAGGGGCGGAAATTCTCCATCCGCATCTGTGCCGTCCGGAACTTGGAGGCCGCCACCATGTTCATGGCCTTGGTGATCTGCTTCGTCTTCTGAACAGCGGCTATCTGTCTTTTAATGTCCTTGAGTGCGGCCATTAATTATCACTCCCTTTTCAAATCAACTTATATTTTCCGGCATCGGCGCTTTCATCAACCGGCGAAGACGGCGTCGAACTCCGTGAGGGCGTCCTTCATCTTCTTTTCCAACTCGGGGCTGATGATCATCTTTTCGTCGATCTCTTTCATAATTTCCGGATATTTGTTCTTTAGGAACGACAGGAGCTGTGGTTCATAATCCCTAATCTTGTCCACAGGATACTTATCCAGGAAACCCTTAGTGCCGGCGAAAAGGACCGCCACCTCTTCCCCGAGGGACATGGGCTGGAACTGGGGCTGTTTGAGGAGCTCCACCAACCGCACACCGCGGTCGAGCTGGGCCTGGGTCGCCTTGTCGAGATCGCTCCCGAAGGAGGCGAAGGCCGCCAACTCGCGATACTGGGCGAGATCCAGCTTCAGGGTTCCCGCCACCTGCTTCATGGCCTTCACCTGGGCGGCGCCGCCGACCCGGGAAACGGAAAGACCGACGTTGATGGCCGGGCGGACACCGGAGAAGAAGAGACCCGGTTCGAGGTAAACCTGACCGTCGGTAATGGAAATGACGTTCGTGGGAATATACGCCGACACGTCGCCCGCCTGGGTTTCGATGATGGGCAGGGCCGTGAGGGATCCGCCGCCGAGATCAGGACTGACCCGGGCCGCTCTTTCGAGAAGCCGGGAATGATTGTAGAAGATGTCGCCGGGGAAGGCCTCGCGTCCGGGAGGACGGCGGAGGAGCAGGGAGATCTGCCGGTAGGCGACCGCCTGCTTGGAGAGATCGTCATAAATGATCAGGGCGTCCTGACCGCGATCCCGGAAGTATTCACCGATACTGCAACCGGCGAAGGCGGCGATGTACTGCAACGTAGCCGGGTCGCTGGCACAGGCGGAAACGACGCAGGTATAAGACATGGCGTCGTACTTCCTCAGGTTTTCCACCACCTGGGCGACCGTCGATTTCTTCTGGCCGATGGCGACGTAGATACATTTCACCCCGGTGTCTTTCTGGCGGATAATGGCGTCGATGCAAATCGCCGTCTTGCCTATCTGGCGGTCGCCGATGACCAGTTCCCGCTGTCCGCGGCCGATGGGTGTCATGGCATCGATCGCCTTCAGGCCGGTGTACATAGGCTGATTGACGGGTTGGCGCTGGATGACCCCGGGGGCCACCATCTCGATGCGGCGGAACTCGGTCGCTTCGATGGGACCCTTGCCGTCGATGGGGGCACCAGTGGCGTCGATGACGCGCCCCATGACCGCCTCGCCGACGGGCACCTGGGCGATCCGACCGGTTCGCTTGACGATGTCGCCCTCTTTGATGTGGGTGACTTCACCGAGAACGGCGACACCGACATTGTCTCTTTCCAGGTTGAGGACCATGCCGAGGATGCCGCCGGGGAACTCCAAGAGCTCCATGGCCATGGCATTCTGCACGCCGTAGATTCTCGCGATGCCGTCGCCGACGGAAAGCACCGTCCCGGTTTCGCTGATATCCAGCTTCTTCTCATAGTCCTTGATCTGTTTGGATATGATTTGACTTATTTCTTCTGCCCTGATTGTATCCATGCGCTACATCTCCTCCCCTAAGAGATTCCTTATATTGTTCAATTGGGTCCTTATGCTGTTATCATAGACGGTATCCCCGACCCTGACGACGATGCCGCCCAGCAGCGAGGGATCTTCGATAACGGTCATTTCCACCTTCTTCTGGGTCTGACCTTCCAGTCCCTGCTGCAGTCTCCCGATCAGCTCCGACGAAAGCGGGAAAGCCGTTTTAACGGTGGCCCGTACCGTTTTCAGGGCTTCGTCCATAAGTTCCCGGTAGCAATCAACAATGTCGGAAAGAATGACTATCCGCTGCTTATCCGCCAACAGTTTGAGAAAATTGGCCGTGATTCCGGAGATATCCGTTCTTTGCAGGATACTCTCGACTACGGATTTCTTTTCGGTTTGATCAAAGATGGGATTGGCCAGAAATTCCTTCAGGTCCTTGCTTCCGTTGATAATGGCGGCAAAGCCGCTCAATTCCCGGTAATACTTTTCGAGCTGGTTTTCCTCGGCCGCGATTTCATAAAAGGCGCGGGCGTAACGCTTGGCTATCGTGCTTCCGATCAATGTTTTATCACCACCTTGTCCAAATATTCTTTGACCATGTTCTCATGATCCGTGATCGTGATGTTTCTCTTGAGCAGTTCCTCGGCAAGCTGGATGGACAACTGCGCCGCTTCCGCCCGCAATTGATTGCGCGCATTGCTGAATTCCTGTTCCATCCGGGACTTGGTGTCTTCTTCGATCTTGGCGGCGGCCTTCTTGGCCTCTTCGATCATCTTGTCCTTCTCCGCCATCCCCTGGACCTTGATCATTTCGGCAATACCGTCGATCTCCTCCGTGGCCTTCTCGATTTTGGCCACGTATTCCTTGTATTTCTTTTCCGCATCCTCCTTGGCTGCCAAGGCCTGATCAAGGGCTTCCTTTATGTCCGAGCGCCGACCGGCGAAGAACTCCTTGACCTTCTTGGCCGAGAGCCACCAGAGGAAGCCGGCGAGGATGGCGAAATTCAACATCCGGTAGCCGAAATCCTTCCAATCGATGTCATGCGATTCCCCGCCGCCACCCGCGGCCCAGGCGACCGCTCCGGTCGCCAAAACCATAACCCCGGCCACGAGGAAGGACTTTATCAGTTGCTGACGATGATCGTTTTTCATTGGAGACTCCTTCCCAACACCTTTTCCGCGATCTCCGAAGATATTTTCTCCGATTGAGCCCTGAGGATCTGCCGGGCGCTTTCGACCTCCTTGTTGACCCGTGCCTGGAATTCCGCCAACATTGCCGGGATCTTGCTGCGCTTCTCATCGATGATGGCCTTGGCGCTGTCCGCCGCCTCCTTCAGGATCTCGCTCTTCTTGTCCAGGGCCGCCTGCTTGGCCTGGCGAAGCTTTTCCTCATATTCTGCCGCCTTTTGCTCCACCGTTTGGTTGAGGCGTTTGATCTCTTCCTCGGATTCGTCGAGACGCTGCTTCCTCTTGTCAAGAATAGCCAGGATGGGTTTATAAAGAAGGTAATTGAGGATAACGATGAGGACCAGGAAATTGGCCATCTGGATAAACAAGGTGAGATTTATGTCGACCACTTTTTCTACCTCTCGAGAATGGCTTTTTCAAAAAAAAACCGAGTGCAGAGGGATGCTCTTTCACCCGGTATTTTTGTTAATCTTCGGTTTCTACAACGAGTTCGATAACACCAAAACCGCGGTTAAGTAATGTAAAATACAAAACCCGAACCTCCCTTGCCAAAAGCGCGGCTTACTAATCATAACTCCGGAGCCTTGTCAAGCTTTTTTTGACCCGGCGTCATCCCGGCGCTAAGGTTGGAGGATGAATCTCCGCATACTGATATTGATCAGCAAACCGATGGAAATCATGAGGACCACAACAGAAGATCCGCCGTAGCTAAGAAACGGCAGCGGGATGCCCACGACGGGCAGAATGCCCAAAACCATACCGATATTTATGAAGAAACCCCAGAAGATCATCATGGTTATCCCATAAGCAATAAGGGTCCCCGGCAGATCCCGTGCGTTCTGGGCGATTTTCAGACTCCAGAGAATGAGGGAGAGGAATAGGGTGATCAGGACTATCCCTCCCATAAAACCCCACTCCTCGGCAAAGACGGAAAACACGAAATCGGTCTGCTGTTCCGGCAGGAATTTCAACTGCGTCTGTGTCCCCTTAAGGAAGCCCTTGCCGAGAAAGCCCCCGGACCCCACGGCGATCATCGACTGGATGATATGATAACCGGCTCCCAGAGGATCGCGCTCCGGGTCGAAAAAGGTGAGGATCCGATCCTTCTGATAGTCTTTGAGAAAATACCAGGCTGCAGGGATCATCAACAGACCCGCGGCCCCTGCGATGAGGAGATCCTTGATGCGGACGCCCACGAAAATCACCAGGGAGGAAAAGAGGATCAGCAGCATGAGGGCCGTTCCCAGATCGGGCTGACGGACGATGAGAAGAAAGGGGACGAGCATCATCGCCAACGGCACCAGGAGGTCCCTGAACCCATAGTGGCCGCCGGTGCCGTGGGTGCTGAAATACCTGGCCAGGGCAAGGACCATGGTTACCTTGACCAGTTCGGAGGGCTGAAAGGAAAACCCTCCGAGAGCTATCCAGCGCTGGGAACCGTGTGTCGTATATCCATAAAAGATGACCAGCACCAGGAGCAGGACGGCAACCCCGTGAATGGCATAGGCGTAATGACTGAGGAATCGGTAGTCCAGGGTTATGGCGATAAACATGAAAAACAGGCCGATAAGAATCCATTGAATCTGTTTCAGGTAAAGGGGGGTCTTAGGCGAAGTGAGGCTGAAACCGGTGCTGTAGATGTTCAGAACCCCGACGGCGCAAATGGACAGGGCGAGGATCAGCAGTGTCCAGTCAAAACCCAATAACCAGTTTTTGTGGAATTTCATGGCGATTCTTCTCTTTCCCGCCTCGTTGTTTGCTCTTTTGGGGCCGGTGCTTTCTCCTGCCCCGCGACGGCGGGATCCACCGCCGCCATCTTTGGCTGTGCCCGCTCCCTTTTTAACCGAAAATAGGCGTCGATGATCTTCCTGGCCACCGGGGCCGCCACCGAACCGCCGTGACCGGCATGCTCGACAATGACGGCGACGGCGATCTCCGGATTTTGGTAAGGGGCGAAACAGGCGAACAGGGCATGATCCCGAAAACGATCCGAGAGGACTCTTATCCGGCCGGTCTTGTCCGCCCGGGGCATTCCCACCACCTGAGAGGTGCCGGTCTTTCCCGCCACATCCCCCTCGGGGCGGCGCAACGCCCCGCCGGTGCCCCCGGCTTCGTTGACCACTCCCCAGAGCCCCCTGCGGATCAGCTCCAGGTGGCGGGCCGTCAGGGACAGGGCGCCGATCTTCTCCGGGGGAAACATCTTCACCACTCTCCCGTCGGCCTCCTCGATCTGCTTCACGAGCCGGGGTCGCCAGATCGTGCCGCCGTTGGCCAGGGCGGCGTAAGCATTGGCCAATTGCAGGGGTGTCACCAGGTCAAAACCCTGGCCGATGGAAATGGGTATGTTTTCGCCAGGTTGCCAGGGCTCTTTGAATCTCTTCGCTTTCCAGGCCTTGGTGGGCACCAGCCCGGGTTTCTCCCGGGGCATGTCGATCCCGGTGCGTTGTCCAAAACCGAAGGCACGGGCATATTCCGCCAGTTTGTCCACCCCGAGGATTTTGCCGAGGTTGTAGAAGTAAACGTCGCAGGACGACACCAGCGCCCGGTGCAGGTTCACCCACCCGTGTCCGTGCCTCTGCCAGCAGCGGTACGAACGGTTGCCTAAGGTGAAGGAACCGTTGCA